>CANQBZ010000092.1 GCA_947589295.1 uncultured Akkermansia sp. | reverse complement strand
GTGCGATGGATGTGCTGGAGGAGGTGACGGAGGATAATTTGGTGCGGTATATGGAGGGGATGGATGTGGGGTTGGAGTGGTTTGTGGAGCAGCTGAGGGGGCTGGGTGGAGCGATGGGGGATGAGTTTAAGTTTTTGCGGAAGCTGGAGGATGGGGAGGAAGGGTATGAGTTGCTGGATGTGGTGGAGGGGATAGGGAAGGTGGTGCGCGGGAAGGTGCTGGCGGATACGGCGCATAAGGCGAATGGGCTGCCGGGGTGGGTGCAGGCGTTTTTGGATATGCTGAGGCGGTGGGTGGAGGAGGCAGGGGCGCTGATGAAGCTGGGGGCGGCGGTGAATGAAGCGCTGAAGGCGGCTGACGCCGACGAATTACGAGTTACGAATTACGAATTACGAGTTGGAAATTCGGCGCCTGCGGCGCAGGAGGATGGAGGTGGGCGCGTTTCGCGCGTGGATGATGGATTTCGAAGGATGGTGGAGGAGTTGGTGGCGCAGGATGTGGAGTGGCTGCGGGGGCTGCAAGCGGAGGCTGGGAGGGAGGCGCAGGGGCGTGTGATGGCGGCGGGGAGGAGCGGGGTGGCGCGTGTGCGCGAGGAGCGGCCGATTACACGGGCGGCGGAGGAGGAGCAGGGGGAGGCTGTGCGCAGGGAGGAAGAGGCGCGGGAGGATTATGAGCGGGCGGCGGATGAGGAGGCGAGCGCGGCGATGGAGCTGGCGGCGGGTGAGCAGCCGGGGCGTGTGGATGCGCGGGAGATGGATTTGGAGCGCGGGCGGGAGCTTGCGCGGAGGTTTCACGCTGTGGCGGATGGGGAGGCTGTGGTGTGCGATGTGCCGGAGGTGTATGAGGAGGATGAGAGGAAGGTGAAGGGGTATTTGAAGGAGTTGACGAAGCTGCTGAAGGAGGGGGAGATTGAGTTTAGCGATGGGACGCGGGCGACGGTGTCGCGCAGGACGCGCATGGAGATGCAGAGGCATTTGGCGGACAGGAGGGTGCTGGCGGCGTATGCGAAGGTGCGTGAGCTGGCTGGGGCGTCTGTGTATTTGTATTCTGCGGAGAATTCGCAGCGGGGGACAAAGGCGAGCAAGCAGGGTATTGTGAGCTACCACTATTATCTTGCGAAGGGTGATTTTTCTGCGCAGGGGAAGGGGGAGGCGTATGTTTGTATTGCGGTGTCGGAGTATGCGGATGGGCAGAGGGTGTATGATATCGATTTGACGGATGTGGCGGAGGTGGAGCAGAATAGGGAGGAGGCTCAATTACTGCCAGCCGGGCGGATTTCTGCGCAGGATGTGAGTGGAGACAAAGAGGAAGGGGATCCCCACAGAGCTACCCGTATCCATAATACGGGGCTAGCGGAGACCCCCTTCAAGGGTAGGATACACGAGACAAAGAGGTATGTCAATTATATTGACAGGGTTTCGCAGGAAAAAGGTGGGGAGTCTTCGATGAGTGTGGCGGAGGCGGGGGCGGCTGACGCGCCTATGTACGATGTACGAGGTACGAGGTACGATGTAGAAAATTCGGCGGCTGCGCCGCGGGATGGAGGAGATGTGTCTTTTTCTGTGGCGGAGGCGAAGGAGAGGGGGCTGATGAAGGATGGGGTGATGGAGGTGGGGAATGGGGTGTTGGTGGATGGGATGGAGGGGAGTTTTAGTGTGACGGGGTTGCATGCGAGTCCGGCGCTGTTTCGTTTGTTTAGTACGAAGCATGTGGGGGAGGGGACGTTTTTGAGGTATGGGTGGGGGCTGTATTTTGGGACTGGGTGGATGACGAACAGGAATTATCATGGGGTGTATTCCGGGAAGGAGCATGTGTATGAGGAGGTGAGGAGGGAGCTTGTGGAGGGTGGGATTGATGCTGGGTTGGTGGATGAGGTGATGGGGAATGGTTTGCAGAGGAATAAGGCTGGGTACACGCGCGCGATAAAGGCGATGAGGAAGATGATAACGCCGAGGATAACGGAGGAGGGGCGCCGGGCGATTGAGGGGAAGATTGCGATTTATGAGAGGCTGAGGGGGAGGGGTGTGTATAGCGATGGGGTGGAGAATGAGTATGCGGTGAATTACCGGGCGGAGCTGGATGTGGATGATGGGAATGTGCTGCACGCGGATGAGCCGGTAGAAAAGTTTTTGCAGGAGCACCCGGATGTGGCGGAGGCTGTGAAGGGGTTGGGTATAAAGCTGAGGGATGCGAGGGGTGGTGTGCTGTACCGTTTTCTTGTGAGGGAGTTGGGGAGCCCGAAGGCGGCGAGTGAGTGGTTGGATGAGCGGGGGATAAGGGGGATTAAGTATGATGACGGTATGGGGGAGGGGAAGTTTAATTATGTGATTTTCAATGCGGATTATGTGACGATTACGCATGTGAATAACCGGCATGAGTGGAGTGAGTATAGCGAGGGGAATCCGGATTGGGAGAGGGTGGAGGATGTGTCGTTTAGTTTGACTTTTTCACCGGCGGAGAGGAGTGGGCTGCGGGCGTTGAGGGAGTTGGCGAATGGGGCGCAGGAGGCGAGGTTTAGGAGTGATACGCTGGGGCAGGATGTGGTGTTTCCGCTGGGGAGTGCTGGGGAGCTAAAGGATGCGAGTAATCCGAAGAGTCGTGTTGTGGGTGCGTTTGGTTTTATCCATTTGATCAGTATGCGGATGGCGCACGGGGAGA
>CANQBZ010000091.1 GCA_947589295.1 uncultured Akkermansia sp. | reverse complement strand
CGGACGAGCTGATTGATGGTCGGCATGTTTCCTGCTAGTTGATTGTTTTCCAGGCTATGCCGTCAATACTCCGACTTCTGCTCTTCCCGAGAGAAACTGGCCGTTTTTCCGGCGGCTTGCCCGATAATCCCCTCGTTTTTCGCAACTTTAATGCGCCCAGAGGGGAGCTCAAGTTTACCATTTTCCGTCCGCTTGGCAAGTCTTTTTTTTGTCTTCTCGTCATTTTTTCCCGACGAGCCCGATCCAAACGACTTCAAAAATGAGCTATCCCATTGGCAATTGGCGATATACGAGGCTCCACGCGCCCAAGTGCGACAGTCCTTATCCGCAGAAGGTGAGGGAGGTACCGTTTTCGTCACCGTAGGGGTGGCGTTTGTCTCCCACGCCCAGTCGCCACGAGCCTTTTTCATCGAGGTCTCTCCCGATGGCAGGTCAGCACAGCCTCACCTGCGCAGCGCCACCGTCCGCCTTCAAAAAAGCGACGACCTGCTCCAAAGCCTTGGCGCGGTGGGAGATAACGTTTTTTTGATCAGCAGAGAGCTGGGCAAGCGTGCAGGTGAACCCGTCCGGCACAAAGAGGGGGTCGTAGCCAAAGCCGTTGGAACCTCGGGGGAAAAGCGTGATGCGCCCCGGCAGGCAGCCCAGGAAGTTGGCAATCGCCTGCCCGTCCCGCGCGAGGCACATGGCGCAGGCAAAATGAGCTCGGAAGGGAGCCTGACCCGACAAAACCGCCAACTCATTCAACAGTTTGCGGTTATTCGCAGCATCGTTTCCATGCTCGCCGGCATAACGGGCGGAGAGAATCCCGGGCATGCCCGAAAGGGCGTCCACGCACAACCCGGAGTCATCTGCCAGAACCACCCCGCTCACGCGTGTTGAGACTTGCCGGGCTTTGAGTGCGGCATTCTCCGCAAAGCTGCGGCCGGTTTCCTGCACCTCGGGCATATCCGGAAAATCGGCCAAGGTACGGATGCGCCATGCGGGCAGCATGGCGGCAATTTCATGGGCCTTGTGGGCGTTGCGGCTAGCTAGAATCAACTCGGGAATCATCATGACAGGCGCTTGGTGGCAGGTTATTCGGGGGCAGAGACGTCCCATGTGGCGTTGCGGTGCGGGAACACGCGGTGCAGGAAAGTCAGCAGCACCGTAAAACCAAAGAAAGCAGAGAGAAAGTCCGCCGTTGTCTGCGACAGCCACACGCCCGGCTCACCCAGCCATTGCGGCAGCAGCCAGAGCGCCGGTATCAGGAAGAACAACTGACGCGTGAGGTTCAGGAATATACTCATCACCGGTCGACCAATGGCCTGGAAAAAGTTGCCGATGACGATTTGCGAGCCCACAAAGACAAAGCAAATGCCCATGAGGCGCGTTCCTAGGGTCGCAAGCTCAATCAGGCGCACGGAGTCCGCATCCTGCGCGCTCACAAAAAGGCGAACCACCTGCTCTGCAAAAATCTCCATGGTCGCAGCGCCGAGGAACGTGATCACCGAGGCCCAGCAGATAGCCAGAAAAAGTACCCGGCGCACGCGGCAATAGTTGCCAATGCCCAGATTGTACCCGGCGATGGGCTGCAACCCCTGGGTGATGCCCAGCACCACCATTACAAAGAGGAAGAGCACGCGATTCACCACGCCATAGGCTCCCACACCCATCTCGCCGTCGAACTGCAGGAAGCGCTGGTTGAAGAACATCACCACCACGCAGCCCACGATGTTGAGCAGGCAGGGCGGCAAGCCCACCGTGCAAATGCGGCGCACCAGCCGCGCCTGCAGCGCGTAGATGCCGCGGCGGAAATGCAGCACGTGCCCTGCACCCGCGAAATGCCGCAACACCCAGATCATCCCCACCGCCTGAGCCACCACCGTGGCCAATGCCGCCCCCGTCATTCCCCAATCCAACCAGCAGATCAAAATGGGCGCTACGGCCACATTTACCACCATGGAAATGATAAGGCTCACCATTGCCTTGCGCGGGTACCCACTGGCGCGCATCAAATGATTGAGATTCATGAAGGTGCTGCTCACCGGGAAGCCCCACATGATGACCAGCATGAAATCGTAGGCCGGTTCCAGCGCTTTTCCTTCTGCGCCAAAAACCATCAATATCTCCCTCAGCCAGGGAATCGGAAGCCACCCCACCGTGACCCCCAACAGCGTGCTGAGCATCACACAGTGGCCCAACACCCGGTGCGCGCGGTCAAACTTCCCCTGACCCAGCGCAATGGAAGCGGTGGCGGCACTGCCCAGCCCCACCAGCGTGCCCACCGCCACGGTCAGGTTCATCACCGGGAACACCAGCGCCATCCCCGCTATGGCGAGTGCGCCGCACCACTGCCCGACGTAGATTGCATCCACGATGTTGTACACTGAGGTCGCCACCATCCCTACGATCGCGGGAAGGGAATAACTGAGCAGCAACGAACCAATGTTGCGCTTCTCCAACTCCTCCAATTTTGCATCCTTGGCCATCGCGAACCGCGCCATTTTACTCGCACCTGCCCCCGGCAGTCAACTCTTAAGTCAGCAATGGATTCCTTTGGGAGACATTTCAGACAACGGGGGAGAAGGTAGAAGCAAACGGCATCCACCCTTCTCCGACAAAGGGCCGTGCGCCACCGCCCCGGTGGGAAAGGCGGCGCGGCATCATACGCAGCCACCGCCAAGCCACCGCCGCAGGGTTGCCCGGCATGAACTCCCTCCCATTTGGATTCCGTACCTTTCGGCGTGTATCAGAAGTGG
>CANQBZ010000090.1 GCA_947589295.1 uncultured Akkermansia sp. | reverse complement strand
GCCTGCGCAGCGCTCCCCTCGTCCCGTGTCTTCGAGGCCCCCTTCGTCAGGGGGTGCCGCACAATATACCCCCCTCCTTTCCATCCGTCAAGCTATTTCCCTCACTTTTTTCACTTTTTTTCTTCCTCCACCCCTCCTCGGCTCTCCCTCCCTGCCCCCTCCATCCCCGATCATTCCGCATCTTTCCAAGATTTTTGCCAAGGGAAATGATGGGAGAATGAGAGAGCGTCATCCGGGAATAACCTCCCGGGCAGCAAGGAACGATTCGATGTATTTGGCCAGCATATCCCACTCGAGATTGACGCACGTGCCGGGAGAATAGGCGGGCATGACAGTGCGCTGCCACGTGTGCGGAGTAATCCAGAACTCAAGCTCAGACCTAGCGCGGTCAACAGAAGCGATGGTAAGTGATACGCCATCTAGGGCGATGCTGCCTTTGTCGATAACGTAGCGCAGGTCGGAGACGCGCACGCGGAGCATGTGATCCTGCCCAACGGGGGTGATGCTGACGAGTTCACCGGTGGTGTCAATATGCCCGGAAACGAAGTGACCGCCGAGGCGGGAGGTGGGGAGCACGGCACGCTCAAGATTGCAGAGCGAACCGGCGCGGAGTTGTCCGAGCGAGGTGACACGCATCGTTTGAGTGAGCAAATCAAAGCATACGGCGCCTTCGACAATCTCATCCACCGTGAGGCAGCACCCATTCACCGCGACTGAATCCCCGCGCGAAAGTTCGTGCGCAAAGGGGACGTCAACTGTGTAGCGCGCGCCCTCTGCGATGGGGGTACTGTTGCGCACGCATCCCGTACATTCCACTAACCCAGTAAACATGGTTAAAATATAGCTTGCAGCGCGACATTCCGCAAGCTCAAAGGACGTCACACGACAATTTTAACGTGAACATGGTTAAAATAACGTGAACATGAGGAACATAATCACCGTGGGCAGGAAAGCCCAGATAAACAATTTCCCGGCGCTGATGCCGGATTTGAAATACTTGCCCAAAATGGCTTGACCAGCGGGGTTGGGAGCATTGGCAATCACGGTAAGACCGCCGCCCGTCACCGCACCAGCAACAATGGCGTAGCGAATGGCCTCCGGCAGGTTGGGTACCGTGCTGGAAAGGAAGGTGACGGAGGCATTGTCATTAAAGGCAGTGAGCACGCTCGCCACGCCCATCGTCGCTTCCGCGCCCAGATCGGCTAGGGCCTGCAGCACCGGCTGCATCCACCAACCCTGCACGCCCCCGAGAATAAGCAACCCCGCGAGGAAAAATGCCACCAGGAGGGGAACTTTGATGGAAAAAGCATTCTGGTATTGCGGAGTGGCCATCGTAAAGCCCAAGAAGAACATGAAGCCGCCGATGAAGATAGCGGGATGATGGGCGAATGTCACCGTCCATGCCAAGAAAATGATGGAAACGATGTAAACCCAAATGGGGATGACATCCTGCCGATCCTCCCAGGACGTGGGCACAGAACCATCAAAAGACGCATTCTGCCGCTGAACTTCAGCAAGACGCCTGAACTCCTTGGTGAAAACCACAAAATAAATCAAATTGGCCAGGACAATGCCGACAACGGCTTTCCAGCCGAAATGAGTGAACATATGCGTCATATCCCAATTCCATTTGCCCGCTACCATCACAATGGGGGGCGCCGCAAAATGCGTGAGCGTGCCCCCCACCGATACATTCACGAAGAGAAGCGCAATCGTTGCGTAGCACAGGCTAACGCTGGGGCGGAGCTGGTATATCTTCTTGCCCAGCAATATGGCGGATAGCGTCATGGCCGCCGGCTCGGTGATGAAAGAGCCCAGCAGCGGTGCAATGCAGAGGACGGAGAGCCACCAGGCTGCCGGGGAACCCTTCCCAAACGAAGCCCCCAACTTCAGGGTATTCTCCGCCAGGCGATAGATGGGACGCGAGGAGGCAATGACCATAATCACTGCCACAAAAAGGGGTTCGGTAAAGCTGGTATCACAGTCAATGTAGCGTAAGAAATCCTCCATCGAGTAGTAATGCTGGCACACTAGGCAGAACGGTACAATCCAGAGCCCGAACACCACCTCAACCTCACCCAAGAAATGACAGAGTGTGGAAATGAACGAGACCGGCACACGCTGCTCCGGATGCAAAATGCGGAAATTTTGCTCACGCAGTTTTTCTTTGTAGCGCTTTTCAAGTTTATGGGCCAAACTCTGAAACACAGGCGCGAGAAAAGTATGTAGAATCGCCAATAAAAAAATGAGGGTCGCTGCTAGGTTGAACTGGTCCACCTCCACGCGGTGCTTAAGTTTTTGCCAAAGAGACATGCCCTGTTCATTCGGCGCATAGATGGACAGCGGAACCGGGAACCGGCTATATTGATCGCCTTTCCCAGTGTAGTGGTGTGACCACGCCGGCGTGGGGCCACTAGGACCCACGCCTTCCACAGTTTGATATCCAACCGGACAAATCGCACCTTCCCCAGAAGCTGAGGGGAAAGTATCCTGTGCTGCAGCCTCCTGCTGAGCCAGGCAAACTACATTTACCAGCATCAGCAGCGCTATCAAAGAGAGCATCCTTTTCATATTAGCCTTGCGTTGAAGCTTGGGTTAGCGTAAAAAAACGTACCACAAATGAGCGCAGATGAAAAGCTAAAAATAAGCCTCCCAGGCGCGATCACACGTGTCCCAAGAAAATTAAGAGAGAGGGTAAGAGAAGGGGTCTCGGTCAATTTCGCTGGAGGCGTAAGAAAAAGATTTGGCGTGTTTTTAAGAATGGATAGTCAATGTTATAGATACCACAGCATTTACTTTGTATTCGTTTGATACCTGCATTAAAGGATTCTATCTTGGCTGA
>CANQBZ010000089.1 GCA_947589295.1 uncultured Akkermansia sp. | reverse complement strand
GCCAACTTCTTCCGGCAGTACAGCACCGGTGAGATGGCCAGTCGTGTCATGAGCATCAAGGAGTTGTCCTCGCTGCTCATCTCCTCGGTGGCGGCGGTGGGCCTTACAAGTCTGTTCTCTCTGCTGCAGATCACCCAGATCTTCGCCTATGCCCCGGCACTGGTGGTGCCGGCGCTGATCATCGTGGGCGTGACGCTGGTGTTCTCGGTGCTCACCTCCATCCGCCAGCGGGGTGTCACCCAGCAGTTGCTGGAACAAAGTGCCAAGGAGAGCGGCCTGTCCTACGCCCTCATCAGCGGCGTACAGAAGGTGAAGCTGTCCGGCGCGGAGAAACGGGCGTTCGCCAAGTGGAGCGAACAGTTCGCCAAGGGTGCGCGGCTGCAATATGACCCGCCTATGTTCCTCAAAGTCAACAGCGTGATAAGTCTGGCGATCACCCTCACCGGGACGCTGGTGATGTATGTGGTGGCGGTGAAAAGCGGCGTATCTGCGGCGGAATATTACGCCTTCAACTCTGCCTACGCCATGATAAGCGGCGCGTTCATGGCTCTGGCTGGCATCGCAACCATGGTGGGTCATGCTATACCCATCCTCAACATGGCAAAGCCCATCCTGGATGAGGAGCCGGAGATCGCGGAGGACAAACAGGTGGTAGAGCGCCTCTCTGGCGGCATTGAGCTGAACAACGTTTCCTTCCGGTACTCGGAGGATATGCCCAATGTGGTAGACGACATGAGCCTCAAGATCCGCCCCGGTCAGTATGTGGCCATTGTGGGAAAGACCGGCTGCGGCAAGAGTACGCTCATGCGGCTGCTGCTGGGCTTTGAAAAGCCCCAAAAGGGCGCCATCTACTACGACGGCCGGGACATGTCGGCCTTGGATCTGAAGAGCCTGCGGCGGCGCATGGGCGTGGTGATGCAGGACGGGAAGCTGTTCCAGGGCGATATCTACTCCAACATCACGATCTCCGCGCCCTGGCTGACCATGGACGACGCCTGGGAGGCGGCGGAGATGGCGGGCGTGGCGGAGGACATCCGGCGCATGCCCATGGGGATGCATACCCTGATCTCCGAGGGCAGCGGCGGCATCTCCGGCGGTCAGCGCCAGAGGATCCTCATTGCCCGAGCCATCGCCCCAAAGCCCCGCATCCTCATGTTCGACGAGGCCACCTCGGCCCTGGACAACATCACACAGCGTATCGTGTCTGAGTCTTTGGATAAGCTCAAATGCACCCGTATCGTCATCGCACACCGGCTCAGCACCATCCGCCACTGCGACCGGATCATCGTTCTGGATAAGGGCCGCATCGTGGAGGACGGCACCTATGACGAGCTGATCGCCGAGGACGGCTTCTTCGCCGAGCTGGTGGCCCGGCAGCGCCTGGACACGGATACGGCTGAGGCTGCGGCAGGCAAGTAAACGGGAGAATTTCATTCCTCCCACAGTCCTTTGCAGACTGTGAGGGGCCTGGAATATAAAAGAAAAATCATTAGGAGGAGATTACGATGAAGTATGAGATCTTGGGCGACACCCTGCCGGTGGTGGTCTGCACCCTGGCGGACGGAGAGAGCATGATAAACGAGGGCGGCTCCATGAGCTGGATGAGCCCCAATATGCACATGGAGACCACCTCCAACGGCGGCGCGGGCAAGGCCATTGGCCGGATGTTCGCCGGTGAGCGGCTGTTCCAGAACATCTACACCGCCCAGGGGGGCCAGGGCATGATCGCCTTTGCCTCCAGCTTCCCCGGCTCCATCAAGCCCTTTGAGATCGCGCCTGGCAAGGAGATCATCCTGCAAAAGAGCGCGTTCCTGGCGGGCGAGTCCACGGTGCAGCTGTCCGTGCACTTCAACAAGAAGCTGGGCGCGGGCCTGTTCGGCGGCGAGGGTTTCATCCTGCAGAAGGTGTCCGGCAGCGGCGTGGTCTTTGCGGAGTTCGACGGCCACGTGGTGGAGTACGACCTGGCGGCCGGACAGCAGATCGTGGTGGATACGGGCCATCTGGCGGCCATGGACAGCACCTGCTCCATGGACGTCCAGACGGTGAAGGGCGTGAAGAACGTGCTGTTCGGCGGCGAGGGCCTGTTCCTCACCAACCTCACCGGCCCGGGCCGGGTGTGGCTGCAGACCATGCCCCTTTCCAATGTGGCGGGGGAGCTGCGCCGCTATCTGCCCAGCAGCAAGTGATATCGAAGCGAACGGACGGAGAGCAAAAATGGCAATGACAAAACTGGCGCCCGTGAGTCTGGCGATGTTTTACGGGGCGAACCGGGACTTTGCAAACGCGTTCAGCGTGCGGGTGACGCTGAAAAACCCCATCGAGCCGGAGGTTCTGCGGCAGGCGCTGGATAAGGCCATGGAGCGGTATCCTTACTTCTCCGTGCGCCTGGCGGCGCAGGGCGAGGCGCTGGTGCTGGAGGATAACCCCCTGCCGGTGACCATCGTGAAGGGGCCGGAGCCGGCGAAGCTGAACACGGCCGCGTCCAACTATCACCTGGTGGGCGTCAGCTACGAGCGCACCAGCGTCATATTCGGGGCGTTCCACGCCCTGACGGACGGGGCCGGGGCCTTCCACTGGATCAAGACGGTGCTCTACTACTACCTCTGCCAGACGGAGGGGCGGCAGCTTGACCCGGCCGGCGTGCGGCTGGCGGGGGAGGACATCCCGGAAGGGGAGATGGAAGACCCGTTCAATAGGGAGATACCGGAGACGGAGGAGCCCATGCTGCCCCATTGGAGCGGCGCGTTCTCCGTCACGGACCACACCCCCGTGGGGCGGCAGCGGTGCTGGCATATCCGCATCGGGGAGACGTCCTTCATGAAATACACCCGCACCCAGGACGGCAGCCCCGCCACCATCACCTCCGCGTTCATGGCCAAGAC
>CANQBZ010000088.1 GCA_947589295.1 uncultured Akkermansia sp. | reverse complement strand
CCAGTTCTGAAGACCTGCCTGGTCAGGCCCATGCGTAGGCCAACATGCGCATGGGCCCCGCGATTGGGTATGCTTTTTCCAGCACATGCACGGGCGATGGAGGCTTCGCGGCCACCGTCGCCCGTCTTGGCTTTCTGAACGTGTTCGTTACCTGAAAAAATTGAGCAACGCGCACAAACAAATCTTCAATCGTCAACAGCAATCGCATTTCCCAATGCGCGTGCCCTGTCTTGGCGACGGCTCGGTCAGTCCAAACTTTTAGATTGGAGACGAGCCGCGCGGAGGGATTCGCGCTCCTGGTGGGCTTGTCGGCCAAGTTCCGAGGAAGTGTCCAAGTCGCGCGCGAGCTCAAGCGCGCTGATGGCTTGCAGGAAAAGGCGCTCAGAGGTCGGCGTGTGCGCGCCGTTGTACTCCGCAGCGTAGAGGCGCATAAGAGAAGGGTAGAGGCAGCGCAGGGCTATGAATTGGCGTGTGTCGACAGAGAATTGGAGGGACTCAGCAAGGGTCTGCAGGTGGGCCACGGCCGCCGCCTTATCCCGTTGCGGGATGAAGGGCAGGTGCACGCAGGCGGTGTCATAGTACAAGTCGGCAGCCAGCAACCGTTGCGCCTCAAGTTCTCTGCGCCGGGGCGCACGTGCGAGGTCTCTGGCAGTGTGTACGCCCTGTGCGGAAAGCCCGTGCAAGGGCAACACCGCATAGCATCCCTCTGCATCTTGCAGCCCCAGACAGGGGAGCATATGCACCCCCGCGCCTATGGCGGAGCGTTGAGCATTGAGGTCATCCGCCGATTCGCAGCTCGTGGGCAGGCATTGCGAGGAGATGGTCACGTCCGCGGGCGCCACACGAACCGCAGCCCCGCGCAAAGCCTCAACGTCGGCCCCCGGAGCGTGGTACAGAATCCAAGTTTCGCCGGCGCGAGCCCCGCAAATGGTCATGCAGAGCAGGGCGATCAACCAGCGCATCATGCCTCCTCGCGGGAAATCGTGATACGCTTGTAGCGCGCATCGCTCTCTTCAGATTTGGTCACAATGCCCGGCATGTCCGCCAAGGCGGAATGCACCAAGCGTCGGAAATAGGCATTGAGAGGTCTGAGTGTTTGAGGGACCCCTGAGGAGAGCACCTGCTGAGCCTTTTGCCGGGCGGAGGAAACGATGCGTTGTTCAAGCTGCTCGCGGTAGTGGTCGCAATCCACCCGGATGCGCGGGGCATTTGGCGTATGGATCACCGCGATGCGATTCAAAAGGTATTGCAGGTCGTCCAAGCGAGAGCCGCCATCGCCGATGATAAAGCGGGAATCCGGGCCGGAGATCATGAGGGTGATTTCCTCCGCATCGCACCTCACAGTGGCGATTTGGTGCTCGAAGCCGAGCGAGCGCAGGATACTGCCGGTGAAATCGGTGATGATTTCGTTGATTTGCTCAGGTGTCTTATCCATAGTTCGGAGGTGGGTGAGATGTTATCGGCGGTCTCCCAAAAAGCGCAGGAGGTAGAGGAAAAGATTGATGAAGTCCAAGTACAGGTCCAACGCGCCGAGAATAGCTCCCTTGGCGCGTCCGTCCTCATCCTGCAGAAGCGTTCCTTCCCGCAACAGCATTTGAGTATCGTACGCAGTGAGCAGGGAGAAGAGAAGCACGCCTACCACGGAGAGTACGATGTCGAAAGTGCTGTTGCCCCAGAAAAGATTTGCGACGAGGCAAATAACGAGGCCGAAGAGGATCATGAAGAGGGTGCGTCCCAGCACGCTGAGATCACGCTTGGTGCAAGCTCCGTAGAGAGCCATTACCGCGAAGGTGCCGGCGGTGCATGCAAAGGTGAGCGCAAGCGATTCCTGGGTGTAGGCTTGAAGGATCGGGCCGAAAAGAAGCCCCTCCACAGCCGAGAACAGCATGAGCAATATCCCGAGCGATGCTACGCTCAGGCGTGCACGCCCAAAACTCATGGCAATCACGATCCCGATTGCCATCAAGATTGTCAGAACCGGGTGATCCACCACGAAGAGGTTGAGCATCTCGTTATGAGTGCTGTACACGGCCACAGACGTGGTGACGAGCATGGTGAGAGCCATCCAGCCGTACACCTTATTCAGATAGGCGCGAGCGAGAGAATTGCTGAGACGCTGATTGGCTTCGGCCGGCTTGATTTTGATGATGTCCTGTTCATTCATGCCCGCATGATACCATGAAAAGGGCTGCCGTGTCAAGAGAACCAAGAGCAAACTCATGAGAACACGCGTTTGCTATTGCTGTCATGATTGTCGAAGCGCATCAATGACAATATCAGCCAACTTTTTGTCCGATTGCGGTTCGCTGGGCGGCAAAGGAAGTAAGCCCGACAAAATGTCAAACCATGGACGATTCGGCAATTTTGCCACGCACCAGTTCCGCTTCTCCCGCGCACAGTGCGTTAGCATTCGAATTGTAATTCGTAAATTATAAATAATCAATGAATTGCGATGTGCCGTTGCTTACCATTGAGACTGCTTTTTCTTGGGGACGGATGTGATTCGACAGACGCGCCGTGATTTTTCTTCCTATATTTCCTCGTCTGTGTTACACTCCTTTTAGCGTATGGAGACGATAATCCGCCCAGCAACAGAACTAGCGAAGCGAAAGACAGCCGCAAAGGCGTTTGCAGACAAATGGACGGCGGCACCGGGTGATGAGAAGCAGGAGACGCAGAGCTTCTGGATTGAACTCTTGCAAGAGGTTCTTGGCGTGCGCAGTGACAGCCGGACTATCAGCTTTGAAATGCGCGTGAAGGTAGGCAGCTCTACCCGCTTCATTGATGCTTACCTGCCGGATACCCGGGTGCTTATTGAGCAGAAGAGCAGCAGCGTTGATATGGACGCGCCGCAAATGCAGTCCGGCGGGGATATGCTGACGCCCTACGAGCAAGCCAAACGTTACTCGGACAATCTGCCCGTAGA
>CANQBZ010000087.1 GCA_947589295.1 uncultured Akkermansia sp. | reverse complement strand
GCCAAGAACCCGGATCTCACCTTCTGCATCGGTATCAATGATCAGGAGTACGACCCAGCCAAGCATCACATCGTGTCGAACGCCTCCTGCACCACGAACTGCCTTTCCCCGATGGTCAAGGTGCTCAATGATACCTTCGGAGTTGAAAAGGGCATGATGAGCACCATTCACTCCTACACCAATGATCAGCGCATTCTGGATCTCCCGCACAAGGACCCGCGCCGCATGCGCTCTGCTGCTATCAACATCATCCCGACAACGACCGGCGCTGCCAAGGCTATCGGTGAGGTGATTCCCGTACTGAAAGGCATGCTCAACGGCGCCTCTTTCCGCGTACCTACTCCAACGGGCTCGCTTACTGACTTCGTGGCTATCCTGAGGAAGAATGTGACGGTGGAGGAAGTAAATGCTGCCATGAAGGCTGCTGCTGAGGGACCGCTCAAGGGCATCCTTGAGTACTCGGAAGAGGCTCTCGTACTCCAGGACATCGTCTCCAACCCGCACTCCTGCATCTTTGATGCCGGCTTCACCTACGTGGTGGGTGGCAATATGGTAAAGGTCTGCGGTTGGTACGACAACGAATGGGGCTACTCCAACCGTGCCGCCGAGGCGATGAAGAAGCTGGGCGACTCCATCTGATCCGTTGGCTTATTTTCCTTTTCAATCGGGAGGCTCCCAGAGTCTCCCGATTTTTTTATCATATTGCCCAGTTCATACGCAGGGAATTACATCTCCTGTGAATTGCCCATGACGACGATTCACCCCTCGTCTTTTATGCCGTAGCGAGAACAAAGACACCGCAGACGCATGCGGACAAGAGCATAGAGTGGAGCATGGGTCATTTTCTTAAAAAAAGCTTTCGCAGAAAATCCGGGAAGAGAGCGCCCTTTTAGCAGTCCGGCTTCCCTCATGCATTTTTCGTAGCGTTTCCCCTCCATCCTGTAATTGTAACGCCACGGTTTGTGTTGTCCCCAAAAGTGAAGGATGGCAGGATTGCAGGCTGCTTCCGCCATCTGAAGAAGGGTGTAGCCTCTGGTTTTTTCCACTCCAGGTTTCATAACAAGAACACGACGAGTATTTCCATCACACCAGTTCCACCGAGGGTGGATGGGAAGGATGCGATCATAAAGAGCCCCGTTAATAGCGTCCTGATCCAAGGCGTTAAGTGGTTTCTTGCTATGTTGCTTGACAAACAGTAGAATTTTCTCGACAAGATTTTCTGATCTCATGGTGGCCAGATCCATGAGTAAGACTCCCGCATTGAAATAGCCTGCGCAGGTGTGTGGTAGCCCTAGTTCCGGGAAAAATTCTTTGCCATGCACAGGAACCTCCTCCAAAACACCGGCCATGACACAGTTGCCCAGATCGGTCTCCATCAGGTCGGTGAGGTCCCGGCAAATCTGTACGTCAATATCAAGGTAAAGAGCTCTATTTACATCCGGTAACATATGGGGGACGAAAATGCGCGCCCAAGTGGCACGAGGCATTCGCCCCTTAATATCCAAATCTTTTGATAACAAATCCTGAATTTCCACGTAAGAGATGCGATGTCGTTTCCCGGCTTTTTTCACAAGTTTTTCTATTTTCTCAACCTCACTCGATGGAATGTTGTCTCCTAACAGTCGAATATCGTATGTAGTATCTTCCTTCGCGCACCGGAGAAGAGACCATACAGCGACTGATAGCGGCAACACGCCCCTTCCGTCACTCGCAAAACAAACAGTATAAAACCCTTTCATGGTATATGTTTGAAAAATAAAGGAGCTATTTTCACCCTATCCCTCTCTCCGATCTCCCGTGTTATTGTAGCGTATTTCAAATACGCTAGTCAAGCCTATTATCGTTCTGCTATCTCAATTGTGGATCGCAAAATTAAATGCAACAGGTTCTTGGCACAAAAAAGGGTGCCAAGAAGTTCAAAGTATGCTAGAGTCATTTCTCTACAACAAACCCAGACACTATGAACCAAGACACCCAAACGCATTCTAACTCCGTTGCTCGAAAAGGCAAGCATATTACCTTCTCCGAGCGTCAGCAAATTGAGCGCTGGCTGCGTGAGAAAAAGTCCATCAGTCAGATCGCTAAGCTGCTCGATCGCAATCGCGTCACTATCTTAATTAAAAAAACTGCTAAAATAATGCGCGAGGTGATGGAATCACCTTGCCGGAGCGGAAGTTCGCCCAAGATATCAGGCGAACTCCCGGCGTGGGACGAGTTCGATGACTATCTAGTGTCTGTTATCGAGCACGAGCGATAGTAGGAGCCGTTCCACGCCCCGCCAAGAGGGACGGCATGTTACTTCGAATAATTGAAAGGTACCGTCCCATGACGAGTCCGAAATTAAGGAGGAAACTACCATGAAGCAAAAACAAGAAAAAATCAAGACAAATCCGTGCCCACAAGATACGATGGGGAGTCGTGTAGAGTATGTGGGAGTAGATATTTCACTGGAGCATTTGGATGTCCATAATGCAGGGCGTACGAAACGCTTCAGCAATGATAGCAATGGGATCAATCAGATCTAGCGTATGCTGGACGTGCAATACGGAGTGAAGCGTATGCTTGTCTATGAATCAACCGGATGGTTACGCCGGAAACTAGCAGAGCAACTAGCCCGGCGCAATATAGCCCAGATATGTCTCAATCCGACAAAGGTTCGTAACTACGCACGAGCTACGGGGATCCACGCAAAGACAGACATATTGGACAGTCAGGTAATAGCGATGTATGCGCAGAGCACGAACATGAAAGAAAATGTAGAGGTAAATAGAAATATCATGAAGTTAAAGGAGCTGGAGAGCGAACGAGAGTTTTTCGTGAGACGTCTCGCCCAGACGCAAACAGCCCGGGCAGCACTAAGCGATGAAACGTTGATCAAGATCAACGAAGAGGCGCAGCAAGAAGATAAGAGGCACGTAGAAGAGATAGAAGAGCAGATGAAGCGAATAGTGCGGGGAGATAAAGACTTGAGGAAGCAATATGATTTTTTGCAGACACTGCCCGGAATAGGGAAAAAATAAGCATGGCATTAATCAGTCAACTGCCCGAATTGGGAAAACTGAACAGAAAACAAGTAGCGGCGTTGGTAGGAGTAGCGCCCTACAACTGGGATAGCGGGAAAATGAGGGGTAAGAGATTGACGCGATATGGGAGGGGACATATAAGAAATTTGCTCTACTTGGCGGTGATAAGCACGCTAAGGTCCAAGGGAAGTCCGATAAGAGATTTTTACGAGAGATTAAAGGGAGGAGGGAAAGCGAGTAAGGTAGCTATCATAGCATGCGTACGAAAGATGATCATATGGATAAACTCAGAGACGAGGAAGTGGCGAGCGAGAAGAGAAGGAGCAATATCGAGCGAGAGTAGTCAATAGAGCAAAAAGGAGAGCATGCAACGGCATAGTTGCCGCGGGAGCGTGATCGGACAAAAATAGTGCACCGAAAAAAGAAAAGTGATCGGACATAATTAGCGCACCGAAGTGTTCCGCGA
>CANQBZ010000086.1 GCA_947589295.1 uncultured Akkermansia sp. | reverse complement strand
AATAAATAATGGTTAATTTTACTGTGAATAGCAAAGACGAATGCCCAGAAGGTAAAAGAAGCCATGATCACGTACCGTGCCACAGGCAAGGTGATCTCTACCGACCCGAGCGGATTGGAGGGCGACACGACCACATGGGAGTACGATTTGGCTACTGGGTTGGAGCTTCGCAAGACCTATGCCGATGGCAAGGGGACGGTGAAGACCTATGACGCGTACAACAATCTCGCCACCGTGACGGATGCACGTGGAGTGGTAGCCACTTACACGTACAATCTGAACCGCGGTTTGCTTACGGGGATCGACTTCAGCGACGGCACGCCCGCACAGAAGTTTACTTAAATTTCCTCGGTCAGTTGACAGCGGTGCAGGATGCTTCCGGAGCGCGCAGTATCAGCTACGGTCGGTATGGGAGTCAGCTCGAAGAGGTGCAGCAAATCGCCTCATCTCGCTTCCTGTTGCAGGAACAGCGGGATGCCTACGGTCGCGGTACAGGATACATCCTGAAGCGTAACGGAAATCGTCAGTGCGCCGCTACTGTTGCATACGGTACACTCGGGCGTATTGCCTTGGCAGGATTTATCCATGCCGGGGTGGAGCATCAGTTCCGCTACGGTTACCTTGCAGGCAGCAACCTGCTGCAATCGCTCGCCATGCCGAATGGGGTGACTCTCACGCAGAGTTACGAGGAGAAGCGCGATCTGCTTACGGGCATGGATTATGTGCGTGACAATAGTCTCATCACGCAACGCCAGTACAACTACGATGCGCTTGGGAGACCGATGACGCGCGATACGCGCTACCCGAACAAGGCGATTCATCACAACGATACCTTCGCTTACAACAAGAGGAGTGAATTGACGGGTGCACTACTTGATGAGAATGCCTACACCTATGCCTACGACAACATAGGCAACCGTGAAATTGCTCAGGAGGTAGCAGAGGGCATCACCTATGCTGCCAATGACCTGAACCAGTACACGCGCATCAGCACGAATGGCGAGAACTTTACTCCTGAGTATGATGCGGACGGCAACCAGACACTCATCCAGACAAGCACGGGCATCTGGAAGGTGCAGTATAATGCGCAAAACCGCGCCATCAAGTTTGAAAGCGAGGACGGTCGTACCGTCATCACCTGCGGCTACGATTACATGGGACGTCGGTTTGAGAAGAAAGTAATCACCAACGGCACAACAACCCTGAACGAGCGTTACATCTATCGAGGCTACCTTCAAATCGCTGCTTACGACCTGCGAGAGGGGCACGCCGAGCACCCGGATTTGCGCTTCATCATCTGGGATCCCACGCAAGAAATCGCCACGCGACCGCTTGCTATACGCGAGAACGGCGTATGGTACACGTACGGTTGGAATCTCACCAAGAACATCTGCGAACTGTACGGGCAGGAAGGCTTCATCCGCACCATCTATACGTACTCACCCTACGGACAAGTCATAGCAGAAGGGGATGTCATCCAACCCATCCGGTGGGGCAGCGAGTATCACGATGCTGAGACCGGCTTGGTTTATTACAACTACCGCTACTACAATCCACTCGACGGCAGGTGGACGAGGAGGGATCCCAGGAAAAGTAGGATAGGAGCAATAACTAATCTATATCGATATACCTCTGGTACCCCTGTTTTATCATTAGATATACTTGGGCTCATATCGATTAGGCAAAACCAACCGATAGTTTCTCTTTCTACCCAAGGCTATATACCGGAAGAATCAGAAAATACAGAATGCGGGCAACTGAAGAATCAGGCACTAAAAAATCCGAAAGTTACCGGGTTTATTCAAAGGAATTTTGAGGGTTCTGATTGCCCCATGCCGACAATCATATGTGCGTGTTGCAAGGGAGATAGGGAAGGAGCAGCAGGATGGAATGTTCCAGTTGGCAAGGGTGTTACCGAGCCTTATATCGTGCTTTGCACAGGGAAACAAAAAGAACAAACTACACCAGGGTACCTTGTTCATGAGCTTACACATCGTTTACAAAACTGCCGCTCTAAATCAGAGTTTACGTGTGAAAAGCAAGTACACGATGAGATGGAAGCGTATCGGAATCAGGGACTGAGCTGTGAGTCGGCATGGAAAGGTTCTCTAGCAAGCGTACACCTGATGCCGGAATGTAAAGATTATCAACCCGCTCCAGGAGTGGAGAGTGCGGTCAAGTCCCTATGCAACATCTATCCACAATTTTAAAAACAAAAATGAACAAGCTCCTATTATTTTGTGTGATATTTCTTTTCTTAGGATGCGCTTCTCAGAATGTGCGCACTCGCGAGCTCATCGCAATTAGCACTAATTCAAACCGCGCTCGACTACTGATTACACTGAGCAAGGAAGGCATGGAGGTGACCATTACCAATCTGCAAGATAAGACGCTAGCGATAGATAGCGAAATGGAAATATGGTTTGAGTACCACATTTTTGATCGAAAAGGCAAAAGAATTCCAATTCAGCATACTAGCGATGTTGGAGAACCAATTTCGAAAAGGTATGTTTATTTAAAACCGCACGAAAGCTACTCGAAAAAATTTAGAAAGGGTGACAAACTCAGGGGCTTTTTTGTGATGCATTCCTACGAAGGGAAAACGGCTCTTGGAGAATATCTTGAGATATTTCCGTCCCCTGACGACATAGGGCGTATTGACGTTCGTTATTCGTGTAGAGGCATGATTTATTTAATTCCGGGAATGTTGAAAGGTGACCGAAAGTTGGACTTTGCCGAGCAAATTCTTAAAGCCAATGCTTCCACCACCCTGGAAGTTCTCCCTGGCATCAATCCCAAATTTTCCGAGCCTTTTTGGGGAGATATCGATTGGTGAAGTGTTGGGAGGAGCCTTCCCAGGTCAAGAATGTAGGGGAGCTTTTGCTGGAAAAGGGGAAGAAGTTATTAGCCGCAAAGAAGGGGAAGGAAGCCCTCCGTTGTTCAATTATTCATTTTAATGGTTACGCCGTTCTGCCGACCTTGGTAATAGCTGTGCTATGGTTGAGCTTTTGCGATCCACACGTGATTTTCGGATGGTAAAAACAGCTTGACTTCATAGGACGTCATGCCATACTGGTAGGGAAGGCACATAGGCGAACATCGCGTGCAGTCATGACATCCATACGGTTCATCCTGTCGAGGATGTTTGCTGATTTCATGTCGATTGCAAAAAACGAGACAACTTAATGAGTAACCGTAGTAAACAGTACTTGGCTGAGCGAACCGTGGTGTGTCCACACACGCGCCCGGACAGGGCGGTTCATCATGCTGACGCCTTCGCTTACAACAAGAGAAGCGAAAGCGTCCGACGGCTGGCAGGGCGATTGGACAAAAGCGCAGCATTTGCCCCGAAGGGTGAAAACTGCCGACGGCTGGAAGGCAGGTTAGCCAAAAGCGACCGCTTTTGCCCCAACGGGGTAAGGAGTCGTGAGGCGACTCCGCAAGCAAGCATCGATGGGGCGATGCTGAGTCAACTCACGGGGGCGCTACTTGATGAGAATGCCTACACCTATGCTTACGACAACATAGGCAACCGTGAAATCGCTCAGGAGGTAGCCGAGGG
>CANQBZ010000085.1 GCA_947589295.1 uncultured Akkermansia sp. | reverse complement strand
TTCGGGTGGCACAGGGCGTTGATGAACGCTTCCCACTGCTGGATGCTCTTGAGCGAATCCCACACCATCTGCGCCCCCGCCAGCGGGTTCTTAGTGGACCCCGGCAGCGCGCGCTCAAATTTGTTCTGGGTCGCCTCCCGGGTCTGCACCGTCAGGTAACCTTCCTCATCCTTCCCCACTTTGTCGATATCCGAGAGCAGGAAGCCGACTCCTTCCAGCTGGATATGCCCTCTCAGAGCATCTTCGCCCAGGGCCGACTTCAGTTTCGTGGTAAACTTCTCCTTCGGCGCTTCCGTGCTGCTCAACACCAGCGTGCCCTGCTCACCGAAGAACAATTCACCCGCCACATTCGCATCGCTCTTCGCCCCCATATCCAGGATCACGCTGCCATTGCCAACGTAGATGTTGCCGAATTGGATGGTTTCACCACCCCCGCTACCGGTCTTGGTCAGGTCCATCCTGAGCGTGGCGTTGTCGCCCAGTTGGATATCCACCTTCCCCGCATCTTCCCCGCCCGCGGTGGTCGTGATGTTGTCGAAGGTGAAGCTCTTGCCGGCTGCCACGGCAAAAGTGGCGTTCTCAGCTCTGTCAACTCCCAAGGCGCCGGAGAATGTCCCGCTCTCCACGGTCAGCTTGCCGCCGGACCCGATCATAACAGTACCGGTTCCGTTCAGGGCGCTGAGGGTATTCTCTCCATTCCCGACATGCAAGGCGGTGTCCTTTCCGGCCAAGTTCACGCCTACGCCCGAGATGGATGCAGCGTCTCCCAGCGTGAGGCTGGCGCCATCCCCACCTTCTTGCCCGGTCTTCAGGGTAATGGTCCCCGTGCCATCGCCGGTGAACTGAGTGGATGCCAGTTCACTCTCACCCTCAAGCGCTAACTCAGCGCCCTGGGTCATGTCAATCACATTGCCATCGCGGGTTTTACCCTCCTCTTGAATCTTCCCTTTGACGGTTGTCTTGCCGCCTTCCAGTTTCAGGCCGCGCTGCTCGTCGCCTGCGGCAGGCTCCTCGTACGCAAAAGCGAGGTTCTGCATGCTGTTGTTCGCTCCGCGCAGCACAAGCGCGCCTTGCTGGATGCTCGTGGCGCCATCTGTCAACGTGTAGTTGTCCCCCACGGTCAGGGTGCCCTTGCCGGTTTTGGTGATGTCCACGCCCTTGCCCCCGGTGATCTTCCCCTTGAAGGAGGTGTCCTGACCCTTCACGGTGGTGCCATCCGGTTCGGGCAGAGTTTCACCTTCGTGACCATTCATGTTCACGTTTGCGTGATAGGTGTTGTCCAGTTTCACGTTCAGGCGGTTCTCCCCGGTGGAATCCTCCCTTGCAGTATTGTTGATGGCAAGCTCCGTGCCCTCAGTACCCAGCAGGTTGTTCACCTGGGCATCCTTGGCGGAAGAATCGCTGCCATCCCAGTCCAAGGTCAGCGTCTGCCCTTGCAGCAACACGGTTGCGCGCTTGTCCAACAAGTCTTCGATTGCCTTGCCGTGTTGACGATCATCGTCGTCCTTGCCGTTCACGAGGTACAGACCCTGCGTGGTGCCCGTCATGCTGATGCCGTCCTTCGTATAGCTGAACGAAGAGATGATGGTGGAGAGGATTTGCGCCACCGTGTCATGCATGCCGCCAAGCGGGTTTCCGTCTGGAGCATCGTCTCGCTTCCATGACTCCTCTCTCCACTCGCCATTTGCCAAAGCTGTCAGGGTGACGTCCGTTTCACCTTCGCCAAACAGATCGAAAATGTCCTCGCTGAAGGCAAGCTGAACATTTTCCCCGTTTCCGCGATCCACGGTAAATTTGCCTCCTTCCTGACCTTTGATGAGAGCCGTACCCTTGGCATTCTCGGCTGAGAAGTGCAGCTCCAGCTTTTTCTTGTCACTGACCTCGTAGGTGCCTGTCACGCCGGTGAGCTGGCCGTGCTCGTTGATGGTGATGCCATTCAGCTTGTCAGCATCCATCCCGTTTACATCCACCACACCGCCCTGAGGCGCCGCTTCGCGCGGGGTGGCCCGCAGGGCGTAAACCCGTGCCGTTTGCGAGGCGCCTGATGCCGGGGCTGTATCCACGTATACTTTCACGTTCCCCCCGATTTTTACATCAAATCCCCCACCCAGTCTCACGTTCGCAAGCACCAGGTCGCCTGAGCCGGATACACTGCCATTCATGTCCACACTCCGGCCCCCGCTGCCCAGCACGATATCGCCACCCCCGGTCTCGCTGCCCGTGTTCAAGTCTGTGTTGCTTCCCACCGACCCGGCGATGGTAAGGTCACCCGCGCCGCTGTTCTGCACGGTGAGTTTACCTTCATCGGATGTTCCATCCAGAGTACCTGTCAACGTGACGCCGTCGGAGGAAGACTCCACATTCAGCGTGTTGCTGCCGGACACATTGGCCGACACAGTGCCGCTCGCAGCGTCACCCGCCAGGGTGATGCCGCCGCCCCCCTTCTCGCCGGTGTGCAAGGTGCCCCCGAATCCTGACACGTTGCCGGATAACGTGACTTTGCCCGCTCCCGCCTTCAACGTGCCCGAGCCGGACACATCACCTGTCATCTGAGCCGAGCCGGGTGCGTTATCACTCTCGCCTTTCACATCCAGCGTCAGCGTGCCGCCCGTCACGGTGATGCTGCCCCCTCGTTGAGCAGTTCCATCGTCCTGCCACTTCAGCGTGAAGTCGCCCTCGCCGGACTTCTCAATGCCATTGTCGAGGGCATGTTTCACGCCGCCGCTCAGTTCTCCCCCTCCCGTACTGTCCCATGTGAACGATTTGACGCTGCCGTCTTCTTCGTTCACCACTTTATCCACCTCCACTTTCACCTTATCAGAGCTGTTTTCGACGTCCACCTTGTCACTCACAATGTCGTCTTCATGGCTCCCTGAGGTCAATTTGAGCGTGCCTCCGTTGAACTGTACAGAAGTATTGGCACCGAAATCGGCTCCCTTCTGCACGTCCAGGGAACCTCCCTCGCGCAGGTCAACAATCGTTCCTGTTGTGGTCCCGCTTCCATCAGTCTTACCTTTCAGTTCGGCTTGCAGATTCAGGTTAGCCTCCTCGCCCTCCTTACCGCCAACCGTCAATTTGTCCGTGGCCAGACTGCCGGTTTCCTCTTCTCCGCTGGTGAAGGTGAATGAGCCCGAATCCACATAAACTTCGCCCGCCTGCACCTCTCCGGACAACTTCACATCGCCCCCTTCCTTTGATGGCGTGTTCTCACCTCTGAAGGTCACATTGGCATTTTCCTGAGGAGCGGTTTCCCCATTCCAGTTATCATTGCTCGAACTCCCAGTCTCCCACACTCCATCCCCGTCTCCCGTCCACACGGTGCCCTCGTCGAGTTCAAAGCTCAGTTGACCGTCCACGGAGAGTCCCGTCACTTGGTTGCGGCTATCGGCGAATTTGAAGTCGAAGTAATCACTCCATTGCTTCCCTTCCTGTCCCTGCGTCAACGCCTCCCACAGACTCGCAAAGCTCTCGGCGTTGAAGAGCTGATATGTCTTCTTACCGCCCTTCGCCCAGGCATCGTAGTCGTTCAAGTTGATGCTCAACTTGCCTCCCTCTGACAATGTAAGCTGACCAAAATCCAGGCTAGCCCCGCCGGTCATGCTGATGGCCAGTCCTCCGCCGTTGGCATCAACAGTAT
>CANQBZ010000084.1 GCA_947589295.1 uncultured Akkermansia sp. | reverse complement strand
GAATCCCTCTCGGAGATCAACCGACTCATGGGGCGTAAGCTGCGTGTCGTCTCGTTCAAATGGCTCGACAGCTGGGATATCTAGACGGTTGGACAAACCTTTGGAGATATCCCTGCATAGCTTCAACGCCTTTTTACTTCCCCAGCCAGGGGGCAAGAAATGAGGCGGGAGATGCGCCGGAGCGGATGTGCTGAAGAAGCGCTGTACCAATGACAGCCGCGTCCGGGCGGGCATCAGGAGGCAGAGACTCAAGCTGCTCGGGCACACGCAAACCAAAGCCGAGAGCGAGAGGTACGTCAAAAACCGCGCGCGCTCGGCGAATGGTGTCCGCCACAGCTTCCACGTGCTCATTCACCCCACCGGTGGTGCCGAGCACGGAAACAACATACACGTACTCCTGAGAAAAGGGAGCATACTGCTTCATGCGCTCAGTGGTGGTATTGGGACCAACGAGCGTGATGAGTGCGAGACCGTGCGGAGCAAGTGCCTCACGGAACTCGGGCGTTTCCTCCAAGGGGAGATCCGGCACAATGAATCCACTCACTCCCGCGGCAGCGCAATCGGCGGCCAGACGCTCCAAGCCGTACTGCACAAAGGGATTCATGTAGCCCATGAGCACCAATTTCGCGTGGAATGAGCCGACGCGGGCGCGCAGTCCCTCGATCACCCAATCAAGCGTCATGCCTTGCGCAAGCACCTGGCGGCTGATCTCCTCAATGACGGGTCCATCGGCTACGGGATCGGAAAAAGGGATGCCGATTTCGATGATGTCTGCACCGGCGGCATCCACTCGCGCCAGCGTATCCCAGAAGGAATCGCGAGAGGGGAACCCTGCTGTGATAAAGGGGATAACGGCGCAGCGACCGCTCTTCTTAGCTGCTAAAATGGTCTCTTTCATGGGAAAAATCAGTCGAGTTGAATGAAATGCAGGGCGTGCGCCAAATCTTTGTCGCCGCGGCCGGAGAGGTTGACGAGCACCTTGCTGCCCGCTGCAAAGTCACTGGCATGAGCAAAGACCCAAGCCAGCGCATGAGAGCTTTCCAGCGCCGGGATGATGCCCTCTGCCTCGGAGAGCTTGCGGAAGGCGGCAAGCGCCTCGTGGTCGTAGGCAACAGCGTAGTGTACGCGTCCGATTTCATGCAAATACACGTGCTCCGGTCCCACGCCGGGGTAATCCAGCCCGGCGGAAATTGAGGACGACTCGCAGATTTGTCCGTGGGCATCCTGCAAGAGATTCATCCGCGCACCGTGCAGCACGCCGGGCATGCCGAGGTTGATGGCAGCGGAGTTTTCGCAACCCGGTTCGCCGGTGCCGCCCGCCTCCACGCCGATGAGCTTCACCGCTTCATCCTGCACGAAAGGGTGCAGCATGCCGATGGCGTTCGACCCGCCGCCAACGCAGGCAACCACCGCATCCGGTAAGCCTCCCGTGCGGGCAATCATTTGCGCACGAGCCTCGGTGCCGATGACTTTCTGCAACTCGCGCACCAGCGTGGGGAAGGGGTGCGGACCGGCCGCCGTGCCGAAGACGTACATGGTGTCCGCCTGGTGTGATATCCAGAAGCGCAAGGCTTCGTTGATGGCATCTTTGAGCGTGCGTGAGCCGCTTTGCACGGCCACTACTTGGGCGCCGAGCAGCTTCATGCGTTGCACATTGGGCGCCTGGCGCTCCACATCTTTCGCTCCCATGAACACCGTGCACTTAAGCCCGAACTTTGCGGCGGCCGTGGCCGTCGCCACGCCATGCTGCCCCGCACCGGTTTCGGCAATCACATGCGTCTTTCCCATCATCTGCGCGAGCAGGGCCTGTCCCAGAGCGTTATTGATCTTGTGCGCTCCCGTGTGCAGCAAGTCCTCGCGTTTCAGAAAAAGCTCAATGCCGAGCTCGTGCGAGAGACGATCGCAATGCGTGATGGGCGTGGGACGTCCGCAGTATTCGCTCAATAGGTCTTTGAGACGAGATTGGAAGTCAGTAGATGGTAAAATTTCCGAGAGCGCCTTCTCCACCTCCAGCAGAGGCGGCATGAGCGTCTCCGGCACGTAGCGCCCGCCGTATTCCCCAAAATAACCCGGTCGATTCAGATGTGGTAGATTCTTCATGACTTGCGGAATCGCGCGCATTATAGCACAGGCTGTGCCAGGTCGCAAGTGCGGCTTGCAGATGATGCCAGGATGTGCTACAATCGCCGACGTGCCGAGCGTGGATATGCTAGTGACCTGGCTTGGGGTGGAGAACTTGCCCGCTTTCCTGAGCGCGAGCGGGAAAGTGATTGTGGGGCTGATACTGATTGAAGGGCTGCTCTCGGTGGACAATGCGCTGGGCATAGCGGCCATGGCCTCTCATTTGCCGAAGCGCCAGCAAAAAGCCGCGCTGAGGTGGGGGCTTCTGGGTGCCTACCTCTTTCGCGGTATTGCTTTGGCGCTGGTGGCATGGCTCATGCATAACGAATGGGTCAAGTGGTTTGGCGCCCTCTATCTCATCTACCTGGCGGCGGAGCATCTTCAGCTTCACCCGGCGGATAGGAAGAGCGGAGATCTCTCTGCGCGCACGATGGGCAAGGGTTTCCTTGCCACGGTGTGCAGCATTGAGCTGATGGATCTCTCGCTTTCGCTGGACAATGTGGTGGCGGCGGTCGGTATGGTGAACGGCGTCCGCGAAATTCCGGAGCACTTGCACATTTGGGTAGTCTGCACGGGCGTATTCATCGGCATAGCGGCATTGCGAGTGGTGGCCGGCTGGTGCATCGGACTCATCGAACGCTTTCCCGTGCTCAAGTACACCGCCTTTTTGTTGGTGGGGTTCGTGGGCTTGGCGCTGTGTGCAGAGATGGGGCTGGAGCTCGCCGACATGGAATGGCACATGGGAATTGACGTCAAGTTTTACAGTATTGCAAGCATTGTCCTGCTCAGCTTGCTCTACGACCGCTGGGGGGCGCTGCACCGCTTGCTGCACCCGCCGGTGCGTGTGTTCCGAGCTTGCTGCACCGGCTTTGTCTTTTGTGTGGAGGGCATTCTGATGCCTTGGAAACATTTTTCGCACCGCCCGTAAAATATGACTGACTCCAACGAATCCCCGCAGCTTACTGTCGCCCTTGTACGCGCCGCACTCACCACGGTGAAGTACCCCGGTTTTTCGCGCGACATTGTTTCTTTCGGTCTGGTGAAAGATGTGCGGGTGACCCCCACCGGCGAAGTCACCATTGATTTGGTGGTAGAAAGCGCCAACTCCGATGTCCCGCGTTACATCTACGAAAGCGTGATGGGTACGGTGAAAGAATTGCCCGGCCTCAGCAAATTGGATGTCAATATCGAGCACCACGCTCCGCAACCCAAGAAAAATCCTGCAGCCAACGATGACCCCGCTGCTTGGAAGTCCTCGGTGCCGGGCGTCAAACATGTCATTGCCGTAGCTTCCGGCAAGGGAGGCGTGGGCAAGAGCACCGTGTCCGCCAATCTGGCCGTAGCGCTCGCTCGCCTCGGTTACCGCACGGGGCTGTTGGACCTCGATATTTACGGCCCCTCCGTGGCGCTGATGTTCGGCACCAAAGAGCGTCCCGGCTGCTCGGACAAGGAACAGTTTCTGCCGGTGGAAGTAGCAGGCATCAAACTGCTCTCCATGGGATTGTTGGTCGATGAAGACGCGCCGGTAGCCGTGCGTGGCCCACTTGCCACGCGCTACGTGCAGCAGTTCTTGCGCGATGTGGAGTGGGGCGGGCTGGACTTCCTCATTCTCGACTTGCC
>CANQBZ010000083.1 GCA_947589295.1 uncultured Akkermansia sp. | reverse complement strand
TGACTCTAGCATACTTTGAACTTCTTGGCACCCTTTTTTGTGCCAAGAACCTGTTGCATTTAATTTTGCGATCCACAGGGGAGCTGTTCCTTGTTTTTTTGTTTTTTTCTCTCGACAGATGCTCAAAAATCGCTAGAATGGACTTAACTGTTGTCGATCACGGTATGGAAACGAACCAAAGAAAGAACACGAAATCGGTGCTCCCCGTGCGGAGCCTGGGGGTACTGGCGTTGGCGGTCGGTATGCTGGTGGGCATGGCGCATGGACAGGAAGAGAAGAAGAAAGAGAATTCCCTGCCGTGGGAGCTGCAGGCGGTGCGTCTGATACGCAAGGGAAAGGCGGAGACCGAGCAGGAGTTGCAGGAACTGCTCAAGACGGAGCAGGAAAAGGGCAATAAGAAGGCGGGCTTGGTGTTGGCGCTCCGGTTGGCCGGAGGTTTCAGCGGAGAGCAGAATCACGATGAGGCGCGCAAAATCATAGAACCTCTGGCAGCGGAGGGAGATGCTAATGCGCAGTGGCTTCTGGCTTATGACGAGATGACGCGAATCCTCCTGCAAAAAGGGGGGGATAAAGAGCGGGTCAAATCACTCGCGAAGAATGCGGCGGACCAGGGACATCACGGCGCGCAGGCCACTTGTGCGGCATTTGATTGCTACTCCACCAATGAAGAGGCGAAATCTACGGCCTTGAAATACGCCAAGAAAGCAGCGGGGCAGGGGAATTCTTACGGAATGTATGTTGTCGCCCGCGTTGATGTGGCAAATATGAAAGAGTTTGAAAAGTACGACAAGTGTTTGGACGCGTGGAAAGCCGGGTGTGTGCAGGCCGCCGGAGGCGTTGGCACGTTCATGAAAGAACGCTCCGCAGAGTTTGCGGAATCAGGTTCGTCCTTTCTCATGTATGAGGGGATGGCGATTCAGTGTCGTAAAGAAGGAGACCGGATGAACGAAACCAAGTGGCTTACCTTGGCTGCTGAGGGCGGCAATATGTTTGCCGTGCAGGCGCTCTCGGACACGGACGCCACAGGGGTCGAAAAGGACTACCGTGACGCCTTCGGGTACGAGCACGATAATCTCTATTTTGAGGTGAATCAGGATTTACCCAAGGCAGTGGAATTGTACCGCAAGGCAGCGGAAGGCGGACATGCTCTCGCCATGTACAGATTGGCGAACTGCTACGAGCTCGGTCGCGGCACAGAGCGCGATGAGAAAAAAGCGGAGGAGTTGTACCGCAAGGCAGCGGAACAGAAACTGGACATAGCGGCGTTGCGTCTGGGGCAGTTGCTCCTGCGGCGCGGCGGGAAAGCTGCCAAAGAAGCCAACAAGTGGCTCGCTCAAGCCGCGGAGCAGGGGAACGTCGTGGCAAAATACACGCTCGGTCTTTGCTACCTGAAAGGGAAGGGAGGCGTCAAAAAAAGCCCGCAGCGCGCTCAAAGTCTTTTTACGGAAGCGGCGGCATTGTGTGACATCTGCAGCCGATACGAGCTGGGTTTTGCCGCATACTTTGCCAAAGGCGGCAGCAAGAATAAAAAGCAGGCTGCCTTGGAAACTCTCAATCATGCGGGGATGGACTGTGGCCCGCTCTGCATGGCCACCCCGATGATCTCACCGGGCTTTGGTGATCAACATTATTGGCAAACGGCATGCGATATCATCGTTGACGGACGCCATAAGACAGATCACTCGGAAGCCGACTTCAAGCGCGTGATGCAGGGGAACACCAACGCCCTCTGCCTCTACTACCTGCTGCGCGATCTCAAACTCCCCAAAAAGGGCTCGTGAATGGAGAGACTGGAGACCAACATGATTCTCAGATCACGCCAAAGGAGAAAATATGAAACGGAAATTCATTCAAAAACTGAAGCTATGGCATGGGTTGTCGCGATGGGGATGTTCCTGGCTGCCTCAGGGCTACATGGAGAACAAGCGCGTGCTTGCTATGGTGCGTCAGATGGGTGCCCTCGGCTTCGGTAACTGCCCAAACCAGTACGAGTGCGAAGCCGCTTGCCCGAAGGGTGTCTCCGTGGATAACATCGCCAAGCTCAACTGCGACCACATGATCGTCTGTGCCTCCGAGGCCGTCGTCGTGTTCTCCTGATTTCGTCCCGATGGTCATTCGCGGGAGGGGGATGGTATATTTGTAACTTCCCCCTCTTTCTTTATGTTGTTTTTGCCATCAATCGTTATTCTTACTCTATTTCGTTGCCATTCGGGATTCGATTCTTGATTCCCATGCAATGTAGGCAAAGACCGACGCTCTCATGTGGTTGGGAGCAATCTCCGATTGTAACTGCGTGAGAGAAATGAGAGGAAAATAGTTCTAAAAAAGCAGCGCACGCAGCCAGTGTTCTAATCGTCCATCCGTTTTCAGCACAAAGGTATGCTTTCAAAAATGCACTTGATGGTCGCACGGGGGCCTCCAATAATAATCGATGCACAGAGCGAGTAATCCGGTTGGTCACGGGAAACTCCGGACTTGGATGAATCGTTTGTCCCGCACACTACAGAAAGCGCATATAACAAAAACTACTTTCGTATCTTTACATTGCCGCGAGGCGAGGCCTGCCTGACTATTTTTTTGTAGTTATTACGACACGAGGCAGATGAGGCAGCGTGCGAGAATGCGCGGAATATCATGATAATGACAAGCAATGCGACAATCCCCAGCACGATATAATGCCACCAAGTCGGGTTTTCAATCCCCGCTTTTTTGAGCCAATCCGGTGGAGTTACCAGGAATGTTGCTTTTTCAGAAGCGTGCTCACCTTGATCAAGTATAATAACTCGTGTCTTCTCACCGCCTTGGGATGTCGAAACACTCGGTGTGGCCGGTGTTGAAGAAACAGGCGAGTGAGAGGGACGAGCAGGGCGGCGTCCAGTACTACCGAAAGCGGTATGATGGGTAGGTGTAGCTGCTTGCTGCACCCCAGATGAAATTGAGTCTTGGGAAGAAGTAACAGCTTGGTGGGTAGGGGTAGAAGACAAGGGTGAGTTGGGAGAAGAGGTACGGCGGCGCTCCTCATCCTTATACAGTGCTGTTAAGTGTTCAGAAGTCCATCGATCACCCATGGCTGTTGTTGTTGCAGCGTTCCCGTCAATGCTCTTGAGAGACCACCTGTTGGTGCGGGGCATGCGCGCAAAGAGTGACACGCGAACGATACGCTTCTTCTTATCATCTGTTTCTATGAAGAGCATCGTCTTGTCATTCAATTTTTTTCGCAGGGCATTTTGCAAACCAAAGGTGTCTCGCACCAAATCGCGTGCTTTTGCATCTTTCGGCGGGGCCCATTTGGTATCTTTGTCTAATTTGCCTCCAGCGAGAGCATGAGCATCTGCCACGCCCTCTCTTCGTGGTACAGCCTTATCGTAGATTATAGCAATAAGGATGGCCTCTTGCGTTTCAGAGTTGAAATCAACAAATACAGTCTTGTCTTGCAGCTTCCATGTGCGGCGAATACTTCCATCTTCCAGAACGGCAGATCCAAAATCTTTACTCAGTGCAGCATCCGCCTCATCGCGAGTCATGGGCAAGTGAAGCTCACTGAGTTCTAGTGCCCAAGAAAAGGATGCATGAAGAGCAAGAAAGCACAAAAAAAGGATGAAAGAGCGTAGCAGACACATAGCTTTTGGTAGTTTCTGAAACATGGGAGAGTGCATTTAATGACATATAAACTCACTTGTCAAGCGATTTTACGCTCTTCGTATAATTTTGGGGACCCGCGCATTGCCTCAAAAATAAAGTCACCGAAGGGTCGTCAGAAACGAAGAAAAAGAATTTTGCGAAAGCTTGATGCCTCAAAAATGAAGGGTTAATATCAAACATATGATACTTAAGATGAGTAAACAAGCAAGAATAGAGTTACTTTCTGTGTGGAGAGAAAAATATACCTCGGTAACCTCTCGATATGGGAAAGCAAGGATCATC
>CANQBZ010000082.1 GCA_947589295.1 uncultured Akkermansia sp. | reverse complement strand
TCGCCATTCGTGCTGATGCGCGTGTACTGGTTCAGGTCGTTGGCGGCATAGGTGATGCCCTCGGCTACCTCCTGAGCGATTTCACGGTTGCCTATGTTGTCGTAGGCATAGGTGTAGGCATTCTCATCAAGTAGTGCACCCGTCAATTCACTCCTCTTGTTGTAAGCGAAGGTATCGTTGTGATGAATCGCCTTGTTCGGGTAGCGCGTATCGCGCGTCATCGGTCTCCCAAGCGCATCGTAGTTGTACTGGCGTTGCGTGATGAGACTATTGTCACGCACATAATCCATGCCCGTAAGCAGATCGCGCTTCTCCTCGTAACTCTGCGTGAGAGTCACCCCATTCGGCATGGCGAGCGATTGCAGCAGGTTGCTGCCTGCAAGGTAACCGTAGCGGAACTGATGCTCCACCCCGGCATGGATAAATCCTGCCAAGGCAATACGCCCGAGTGTACCGTATGCAACAGTAGCGGCGCACTGACGATTTCCGTTACGTTTCAGGATGTACCCTGTGCCGCGACCGTAGGCATCCCGCTGTTCCTGCAAAAGAAAGCGAGATGAGGCGATTTGCTGCACCTCCTCGAGCGGACTTCCATACCGACCGTAGCTGATACTGCGCGCTCCGGAAGCGTCCTGCACCGCTGTCAACTGACCGAGGAAATTGTAAGTAAACTTCTGTGCGGGCGTGCCATCGCTGAAGTCGATCCCCGTAAGCAAACCTCGTGGGATGTTGTAGCTGTAAGTAGCCACTACCCCACGCGCATCCGTCACGGTGGCGAGATTGTTGTACGCGTCATAGGTCTTCACCGTCCCCTTGCCATCGGCATAGGTCTTGCGAAGCTCCAACCCCGTGGCCAAATCATATTCCCACGTGGTCGTATCGCCCTTCAGTCCGCTCGGATCCGTGGAAATCACCTTGCCCGTGGCTCGGTACGTGGTGAGGCGGGTGAGGTTGTCCGCATCATCGTAGCCGAAGGTCGCAGGTTGTGCGCCCGTACCATATTCGGCTACCTTGCGGTTTCTCAGGTCGTACTTGTAGAAGGTCGAAGAACCCAAGGCATTGACGACCAGACACGGTTGCGTATTGGCGAGCTGGTAACGCGTTTTAGTCGTGTTCCCGGCAGCGTCAGTCACACAGATGGCGCGCCCAAGCAGGTCGCTCTGCGTGGTTGTCGTGTTGCCTCGTCCATCGGTCTGCTTAAGTTCGAGTCCTTCTGTCGTGTAGCGGTGGGAGGCGGTTGTCTGGATGTCCACCGTATCCCTTGAACTCATCGTGAAGCCATCCACGATTCTCGCCGTGGCGGGCAATGGGCTGGTCGGAATCTGCTGATTGCTGATCCGCTCGGCTCCTGAGCCATATTCCGTCCAAGTGGTCGTGGTGTTGCCGCGTATGTCTGTGACCATCTGCTTGCTCTCAAGCACGGCAGAAAGTGCGGAAATGAGCGATTTGGTCGTGGTTGTGAGAGGCTCGCCCTGCGCATTGTACTGCGTCTGTGTGGTAACGGAGTACACCTCTCCATCGATAACCTCCGGCGCGCCGTAGCTCGTCTCTACCATCGGCGAATTCGTCTTCGTGGGAGAATTACTCAAAGCAACTGTCTGCTTCACGACATTCCCGAAGGAGTCGTATTCATAGAGCGTGGGCGCCATCGAGGTGATTCCGTTTCCTGCATCGCGGTACTGCTTCACGAGTTGATTCTTCGCGTTGTACTCGCTATGCGTGCCGATAAAACCACGCGTGGAAGGCTCTTCCTGGAGAACCGTCTGTCCAAAGCCATTCGTGGATGCTCGACTCAACACCGCGTCATTCGAGAATGTCGTCACCACCGTGCAGGTGGCATTCACGGAGTACTCGTAGCTCATCTCTCGTTGACCCGTGCCACTCTCCTGCCGTATGTTCCCCGCAGAGTCCCGTGTCGTGATGAGCGTAGCGCCATTTGGCTGCGTCACCGTGCTTGTGAGGCCATTCGCGCTGTAGCTCGTCGTCGTCACGTTTCCCATGGCGTCCGTCTTCCTCACCACGCGTCCGAGCAAGTCGTACTCCGTGAGCCCTTCCGTCTTCATTACTCCGACAAATTGAGTTTGCCTCAGCACGCGGTCAGCGGCATCGCGTTCGTACTCCGTAATGGTTTCCGGCGTTACGCATTCATCCCCCGCATACACCGCACTACGCCCATACGCATCCCAATGCTCCTGCAAAAGGAAGCGAGAAGAGGCTATTTTGCCGCACGCGTAATTGCGCTGCACCACGAGACCACCGTCCGTGTTGCTGATGGAACTCATCTTTGTGAGCAGGTCGCGCCTGGCTTTGTGGCTTGAGTTAAGCATCTCCCTCTGTCTTTCATTTGTTGCATGTGTCTTTGCCATGCACAGGTGATATGTGCGGGTTTAAAGTACCATTACTTGCTTTTTTCCAGTTGGCTTCCACTAACCCCTCCCGTACTTTTGATTCCTCAAGGAGGAGGTGGTGGTGATAAGAACTCTTCTGCAGCACAATTCTATATACCAAGTGGGATAAAAGGGACATCATTACCCAAGGAATCCAATCGCATGATGGGCATGTGATTTACATATGCGTTCATCTGTTAATAATAAATAGTTTTTGTATACTGCTACTGTTGATACGGGAGTTTGTTTCTATCTCCTTTTCCAAGGGGATCAGTTTTCGGTTTACTTCCGTCTCTTCGACCCTCATGAATTCATGACAACTCGCCTCAGATCCTTCCAGATCATTTAGTTCATATTCAGACGCGAGCATGTAATCCATTAGCAGCTCATCATAAAGTTTGGTCAAGTCCTGCGCCTTAGCAGCCGGATTAGCCCCTTGTTTTATTTGGTTGAGTTCCTCTACGATCATTCCACAGTGCAGGCGAAGATTATTGGCGCAGTCTCTGATCCGCCTATCAGTGTCTTGGTGGAAAATTTCGTCGTACTTAGTACGGATTTCTACAAATCCGAGGGAACCTTTTATAATATCCGGATCCGGAGAAGGGAAAATACCGCGCCTATAGCATTCACGCCAGAGTTGTCGATATTTCGCACCCTTGGTCAGCATCTCCAGCCGGAAATTGCTTAGTAATTCCTGCACCCTCTTAGTTGAGCTGATCGAGATATTTTTTCGGGCAAATTCTTGATACAATAGTACCACTCTGTTTGCTTGTTTCAGGAATCTCTCCCCGATTTGACGTCGTTGCGCCTCACTAATCGGTTGCTCCTTCTCACTGGCTTCTTTCAAGACATCTAGCAATTCTGTATGGTAATCATCACATTCTTTAATTATTGCAACAAATTGCTGATAAGCCTCATCTGTTGATTCGCATGCAGTGCCAGTACATATGCAAAAGAAACATACAAGTACTCCTAGTATCCTCCTTAAACGTTGATAATGTGCTATATTCATAATAATTTTTGTTTTGTAATAATACTAAAATGACACTGAGAAGCCTAATATAGGGATACCAGCTCCACCTCCAGCTGATCTTAGCATTTCAGGGTCAACTGGTTTTGTTCCTGGAGGATGTATAATCGGGCGCATAAATGACTCCCTTTTTTGAATTTCTTTACAACACTTCTCCATCGCCCCCGACAGTATTGCGTCAACCCAATCTTCACAGTTTGCGCAAACTAAAGAGTATGGTCCTGGACTTTGTGTGTTTTTCTCAATCAAATCTCGTATTTTCTGCAATGATTCTGGGCACGCTGTATACGTTGTTATTGACAGATATTTCTGCGCGGAAGGTTCTTGCATCCATTTATCGTTTTTAATTTCTGCCTTTCCAATGATCCGCATAAACGTACAGCCGTCTTTAGGATACTTTCCTCGTATTCCTAAACCCGGACATGAGATTGCCGCGTGACCAACAAAGTGCTCTCTTTTTTCAAAAGGTCTGAAGACGATTTTTTGAACTTGTACCATCTGTGATCGGCAACATTGTCTATTGAAACTGTCTGTGCTTACGTAATCATTAATCTCTTTCAAGCCTAAACTATCAATTTTGTTAACCGGATTCTCAAGACAAAAATGATATTCGAAGTATTGGTTACTATCCGGATCCCTCCTCGTCCACCTGCCGTCGAGTGGATTGTAGTAGCGGTAGTTGTAATAAACCAAGCCGGTCTCAGCATCGTGATACTCGCTGCCCCACTGGATGGGTTGACTCACCGCCGCCCCATCGGCGGTTCGCCCTTCGGGCAATGCTTCCGCATTGTCCAATCCCCCTCCGATCCCTCGGGGGCTTTGAGTTGTACTCTCATTCTCGCGGACTTGTCCGTAGGGTGAGTACGTATAGATGGTGCGGATGAACCCTTCCTGCCCGTACAACTCGCAAATGTTTTTGGTGAGATCCCAACCGTACGTGTACCA
>CANQBZ010000081.1 GCA_947589295.1 uncultured Akkermansia sp. | reverse complement strand
AGGCATCAAGCATTCGCAAAATTCTTTTTCTTCGTTTCTGACGACCCTTCGGTGACTTTATTTTTGAGGCAATGCGCATAGAAGCGGCTGCGACGCATGTCGCGGAAAGAGCTTGATAGAATGGAGAGGATTGTGATAGAGTGCCTGCCAGATGAGCAACGAAATACAGCCATTCTTCGGGAAAGAAAGGGAGGTGCGCACGGCGCAGGAACATCTGTTCGGCAGCAGAGGGCGGTTGCTTCTCATGCTTTGCCTTGCGCTGACCTTACTTGGTTCGCTCGTAAATGCGGCGCCCGTATCATCACACGTTGACGCCTACAGCACGCAAGATGAGAATCCGCGTTACTGGATTACAGCGTCTTCTGGCAAAACGCACAATAGCTCATGCCGCTACTACAAGAAAAGTAAGGGTCACGGCTCCGACACCCCATCCGGCAAGGACTGCAAGGTTTGCGGAGGAGCTTCAAAAAGCTGAATCTACCAAGACTTACCCTGACTCAGCGGCATATTCCGCAAAAAACGCGACTTTGTGCTTGCAATACGCGTAAAAGTGTGCTTTACTCGCCCAGCGCACATGCCGCCGCTGTAGCTCAGTGGTAGAGCAACGCATTCGTAATGCGTGGGTCGTCAGTTCAAATCTGACCAGCGGCTTCTGTTCGGGAAGGTGTGAGCGCCACCAGAAAAGCCTCCGTAGCTCAGTTGGTAGAGCAGCTGACTCTTAATCAGTTTGTCCACGGTTCGAGCCCGTGCGGGGGTAAGCACAGCGCACAGCGGTAGCGGTGAGCTGTACCATCGGCAAAGCCTCCGTAGCTCAGTTGGTAGAGCAGCTGACTCTTAATCAGTTTGTCCACGGTTCGAACCCGTGCGGGGGTAGATACATGGGGAGGGAGGACAGCCTCTGCACGAGACCGCCCTGCTCTGCTTTTACGGATGCGCGCACATGCCCACGGATATACGACTCAAGCGCAACTTTTCCATTATTGCGCATATCGACCACGGTAAGACAACACTTTCGGACCGCTTGCTGGAGCGCACGCACACCATCGCCGAGCGCGACAGGCAGGACCAACTCTTGGATGCCATGGACCTGGAGCGCGAGAAAGGCATCACCATCAAATCCCACCCGGTCACCATGCGCTACACGGCGCAAGATGGAGAGACCTATGAATTGAACCTGCTCGATACGCCGGGGCATGTGGATTTTTCCTACGAGGTGTCGCGCTCGCTCGCGGCCTGCGATGGGGCGCTGCTCATCGTGGACGCCGCGCAGGGGGTAGAGGCGCAGACTCTGGCCAACATGCACCTGGCCATGCAGCAGAAGCTCGAAATTGTACCGGTCATCAACAAAATTGACCTTCCCGGCGCCAATCTGCCCAAGGTGTATCGCCAACTCGAAGAGCTCATCTGCATTCCGCGGGAGGAAGCTGTTCTGTGCTCGGCAAAGGCAGGCATTGGCATTGATGAAGTGCTGGAAGCCATCGTGCAGCGCATCCCTGCCCCGGCGCAGGCAGGTGACGACAAGCTGCGCGCGCTGGTGTTTGATTCAGTGTACGATGCGTATCGAGGGGTTGTGTCGTATGTGCGCGTGGTAAGCGGGCGCGTGGCTCGCGGGATGAAGGTGAAGCTCTTTGCCACGCCGGATACCTTTGAGGTGAAGGAAGTGGGCGTCTTTACTCCCGGCATGCAGGTTGCAGACGAGTTGACAACCGGCGATGTGGGCTACATCATCGCCAATATGAAGAGTACCGCCGATGTGAAAATAGGCGACACCTACACTGACCTGCAAAACCCATGCGGCGAGCCACTACCGGGGTTCAAGGAAATCCACCCCATGGTCTTTTCCGGCATTTACCCGGTGGATGCGTCGGATTACGAGAACCTGAAAGCCGCCATGGCAAAGCTGCAGATCAACGATGCTGCCTTTACCTACACGGCAGAGAGCTCCGTAGCGCTCGGCTTTGGATTCCGCTGCGGATTCCTCGGACTGCTGCACATGGAAATTATCCAAGAGCGCCTGCGCCGCGAATTCAACATGGATGTCATTTCGACGTACCCCTCCGTCATTTATGAGGTCACCAAAACGGACGGATCGGAACTCATCGTGGACAACCCCGGCATGCTCCCGGAAACGCAGGAAATTCAACAGATCCGCGAGCCGATGGTGAAGGTGTTCGTCATGCTGCCCAGCGAGTACATCGGCGATATCATGCGCCTGGTCATGGAAAAGCGCGGCGAGGTGGTGCATACTGAAACGATTGATGACACACGCGTGATGCTCACCTGTCGCATCCCCATGGCAGAAATCTTGGTGGACTTCAACGACAAGCTCAAGAGCATCACCCGCGGCTACGGGAGCATGGACTATGAGTTTGACGGCTACAACCCCGCCCAGCTCGTGAAGATGGACATGCTCATCGCCGGTGAACCGGTGGACGCTTTCTCCATGATTGTACACCGCCAGCGCGCAGAAGCGCAAGGACGTGAGCTGGCGCTCAAACTCAAGGAGGTCATCCCACGCCAGCTTTTCACCGTGGCGATTCAAGCCTGCATCGGCGGCAAAATCATCGCCCGTGAAAGCATCTCGCCCATGCGCAAAAACGTGACGGCAAAATGCTACGGCGGCGATGTGACGCGCAAACGCAAGCTCCTCGAAAAGCAAAAAGAAGGCAAGAAGCGCATGAAAGCTATCGGACGCGTTAACATCCCGCAGGAGGCTTTCATCAATGTCCTCAAGAGCGGCAATTGAACCATGGATATTTTGCAAGCCATCGTCTTGGGAATCGTGGAGGGGCTTACGGAGTACCTGCCTATTTCATCCACCGGGCACTTGATAATTGCGCAATACCTGCTGGGCATGGGGGAGAGTTCCGCCCTGAGTGCATTTGAAGTTTGCATTCAAGGCGGTGCTATTCTCGCTGTGCTGGGACTATATTTCCCGCGTGTTGCACAGATGTGGCGCGGTCTCTTGGGCAAGTGCCCGGAAGGACGGCGACTGATGGTGAATCTCATCATTGGATTTCTCCCCGCAGCCGTGGTGGGCCTGCTCTGTTCGCGCTTCATTAAGACCTACCTGTTTAACGCGCCAACAGTGATGGTGAGCTGGGCGCTTGGCGGTATCGTTATCCTGCTCTACGTGCGGTCGCACAGGCATTCCGGTCACGCTGATTCCGGCGCCCCGCTGGAGCAACTTTCCCCGCGCGGCGCGCTCGGGATCGGGCTGATGCAGTGCATTGCGATGTGCCCCGGAGTCAGCCGCAGCCTCATGACTATGCTCGGCGGTCTCTGCATGGGACTCAGCCTTGCGGCAGCAGTGGAGTTCAGCTTCTTGCTCGGACTCATCACGCTCGGCGCCGCCACTTGCCACGATGCTGTTGCGCACGGCGCCGACATGCTGCAACAGATCGGGTGGGAACCAATGCTTATCGGCACTCTCGTGGCATGGGCGAGCTCCATTGTAGCTGTCAAGTGGATGGTCACCTTCCTCCGACGCCACAGTCTCTCCCTATTCGGCTGGTACCGCCTCGCCGCTGCGGCGCTCATGCTTTTCCTCATGTCGCAAGGCCTCCGATAACTTGTTTCCCTTATCCAGTCTGTTCCCCGTCATATCCCACATACAATGCCATGCGGAGCGAGTGACCATCAGCTACCCCATGGGGTGTGCGGTTTGGTAAAAATGAAAAGAGCTCGCTGATCAAGCCTCCCATGACCTGCCAAGTTTGCAGGGAACTTCGGTTCATTTGTTGCCCCTCCTGGATGCCCCATCAAAAATAGTGCAGTTCCGCGCACTGACGTGAAATCATGCATTCGAGAACCCTTTATCCACACAAAACCTCGGTACCGTGATCGGACAAAAATAGCGTACCGAGGTATTCCGCGATATTTTACCGCCATAGTTTTTGATGTGCCCAGGAAGCATTTGCAAAGGGTGCTCCCAAGGGTCAGGACGATGTGCTTGCCGCTATTCTTGAATATCCTTGTTATTTTCGTGATAAAAGCAATTCGTTCCTCGTGAGCGCACAGTATCCCGTACGGGTTTCCGGCAAATTCGCTGAGACAGATAATGAAGGGATTCTCGATGCTTCAACTGGTGAGCCACTCTACATAGCTCGGGGGGGAATGGAGATTGCCTCCGCCCATTCTTTGAGAGCTTAAGCGAAGAGCAAAAAATCTATTCTCTTCCCAGGTATTGATCGCTCCAATGCTTATCTATGCGATGCTCGCTGTCCCGAAAGCGAGATGAAGCGCTCAAAAAAGACAGCGAGAATGGGGTTTTATTGAGCTCTATACGTTGGATAGCCATGGCGGTTCAATCGAAAGTAAAGCCCCTCATAAGCTTTGCACGCGGCATCAGTCGCTGTTTCAATGAGGTGATCAACAGCATTCGTTACAAAACTAACTCAGCTAAGATAGAATCCTTTCATGCAGGTGTCAAATGTATACAAAGTAAATGCTGCTGCATCTATAACATTGATTACCTGTTCTTAAAAACATGCCAAATCTTTTTCCTGCGCCTCCAGCGAATTTGACCGAGCGTAATGCCTCAAAAATAAAAGTCACCGAAGCCCGATGCCTCAAAATAAACGGTCACCCAACAGCATAGCATTTTAGTCAGCATTTGCAAGACTTTGTTGAGCGGTGAGCTCATCAAATGTCTCTTCTCTTTGCTGCCTCACTTGCTTGATGTGTTCGTAGAGTTTTCTCAACGCCTCTTCTACTTTGCGGCTAAGTTTTATAGGATTGAGTCCAGCGTGTTGAGCCACAAGCTTTTTGTATCTCCTTGATTCCGGGTTAAGTGTGGTTAGCAGACGCTGGTAGGGCGTCTGAGGCTTGTCATACTTGCGGCTATACTTCCCG
>CANQBZ010000080.1 GCA_947589295.1 uncultured Akkermansia sp. | reverse complement strand
GCTTGACACTTTATGTCACGCATGCTTTAATCTTCGCATAGTACGAAAACTCCCCTATGAAAACAAGCCCCGATTCCCCTTCTGATTTCGTCGCTCACGCAAAATACGGCTTTACGCATTTCCTCACCTTCAGGGGACGCAGCACGCGCCCTCAATTCTGGTGGTACTGCTTGTGCCTTTGGCTGATTAATGCGGTGCTCAACATGCTTGGGAAATCCTTTGTCATTTTCCCTCCTGAAGCCGGAGCAACGGTGGAATGGATTGGGGTTCCTTTTCGATCTATATGGTCTTTCTTTCCTGTCGCTTTCAAGGTTTACCTTGTCGCCAGCACTATCATCGGGCTCGTTTTGTTCATCTCCGCACTGGCTGCCGCCGTACGAAGATTGCATGACGCGGGGTACTCTGCGACGTTGGCGTATATCGTGAGCATAGGGAGCATTCTCATGACAGCTTCGTTTTATCTGCTTTTATTCTTCACGTCCGATGTTGTTCATTTGGTCACAGAAAATGAAACGACCGCAGCGGTACTGTCGGCAGCCGCTCTGTTAGCTTCTGTGTCCATGTTAGTCATGGGGATCATTGTGCTGGTGCGTCTGATCATGCCCTCTGAGCTGCGGGACAACGCGTACGGACCGTACGTCGGCAGGGAAAATTGATGCCCATGGAGGAGCTCACTCCCATTTTTATTCTCGGCCCGACCGGCTGCGGCAAGAGCCAACTTGCCGTGGAACTGGCGGAGCGCATGGGAGACGCTGAAATTGTGAGCGCTGATGCTTACCAGGTGTACCGAGACATGCCGATCCTCACCGCTGCGCCACGAGCCGGTGAGTTGGGGCGTGTACCGCACCATCTCATCGGTTTTCTGGACACCTGGGAGAATAACGACGCTGCCACCCACGCTCGCCGTGCCCAGCAGGAGATCCCCGAAATTCAAGCGCGCGGCAACAGGCCCATCATCACCGGCGGTTCAGGGCTATACGTCAAGTTCATCTCGCACGGCATCTCCCCTGCTCCACCATCAGATGCCGCCCTGCGAGCCAAACTCAGCGCTCTTCCGCTACAGGAACTTGTGGCGCGTTTGAAAGAGGCGGATCCGGAAGGAGCGGCACACACCAATCTGCAGAACACCCGCTACGTGGCCCGCAACTTGGAAATCGTGATGACCGGCGGTAAGCCTCTCTCGCATTGGCAAAAAAATTGGCTGCACGCCCCGGCCGGCCCTGGATTCGTCCTCACACGTGAGACGCCGGAACTTGATGAGCGTATCGCGCGGCGTGCCCGCAACATGATTGAAGACGGCATCGCAGACGAAGTGCGCACGCTCGGCAAACTCTCTGCAACAGCTTCCAAAACTCTCGGCCTGAACGAGGTGCAATCCTTTATCGCTGGGGAAATGACGCGCGACGAGTTGGAACAACGCCTGACCCTCATCACGCGGCAATACGCCAGACGCCAGCGCACATGGCTGCGCCGAGAATCCTGGCTCACCCCTGTGGATGCGAATCATGCCCCCGTTGACTGCATTCTGCACGCGCTTTTTCCTTGACACATGCGTTCCTACGGCGTATGTATTATTCCGTCAACGCCACACCCATGGAAGAACGGACTCTCATACTCTTCAAGCCAGACTGTGTACAACGCAATCTCTCCGGCACAATCCTGCAGCGCTTGCTAGCGGACGGGTTTACACTGCACGGCATGAAAATGATCCAGTTGGATGACAAGGTACTGCGCGAGCACTATGCACATATCCTAGATTTGGTGATCGACGGGGAGCCGCTTTTTCCGAAGTTGTCCGCTTTCATGCAGAGCAGTCCGGTAGTGGCGCTTATTCTCGGTGGTCCGGGAGTAGTTGCTCGGGTCCGCTCCATTCTTGGTCCCACTAACTCCCAAAAGGCTGATAAAGGTACAATCCGCGGCGATTTCGGCACCAATAGCATGCTCAATATTTGTCATGCCTCGGATTCCCCCGAAAATGCTGTGATTGAGATCAATCGCTTTTTCCGAAAAGACGAGCAATTTTAATTGACGCCGATCATGATGCGCTTTATTTTCACCTGTCTGATCCTTGGCATAGCTGCGTCAGCCCACTATGCGGGCGCCCAAGCGCCGGCCGCCGTGGTCTCCCAAGCGGATAAAGTACAGAATCCCTTGCTCAAAAAGGAAGTAAAAGCGCTGGAGCAGGCTGCCCAGCTCATGGAAGCGGTGAACGATGAAGAAAGTGCGAAAAGGGCAGCCTCGAAGATTCGTAGTTTATTCCGTATGCTTCCTCCGCCCAAGGGAGGTTCACAAGCTGATATCTTGATATGGTCGCGCGCCCAGAATCGTTTTAGCGCACAGATGTGGCGCATCATCAAAGAGCCCTATTTCCAAACTCAAAAAATGCAAGAAGTGTGGACGCTTGTGACTGATCCATACTCCCGCAAGGGCAGCGCACCTAAATAGGCAACTCCAACTCATCAGCTCGCGCGTGAATTGCAGCGCAGGCGTCGTGCAAGCACACGGTCCACGCCCAATGGGCCGCTTCCAGTGCCAATAAGTGCGACGAAGCAAATCATATAGAGCAGCGGCAGCTCATTCTGCGGCCAAAAGCCCTGCTCGCCATATACAAAGATAGCCACCCAAAAATTAACAACCAAAACGAAGGAAGCTGCACGTGTCAAAAAGCCAATGAAAACTGCCACGCTGCAGAAAAATTCTGCAAATACGCAAAGCGCCAATGATGCCGTGGCGCCTATTCCTAACGGGTCCATCCATTCACTCCCCCTCCCTTCCATCAGCATCATCAATTTTTCCCATCCGTGCGTGAGCATGAGCAGCGCCACTCCGACACGCAGTACAAGCACACCCGCCTGACTGCGGCAAAGGAGTGGTGCGCTAAGAATCTGGCAGGCGTTATCGCGGCGGTTTGTTTCTTGTGGTCTCATACAACTAATGATGCGCTTAAGCCACGCACCATTGAATAATTGTTTGCCACGACCTCAACCGAGCGTTGCAAGAGCTCGGCGCATGGCCCGCACGGTTGCATCAATGTCTGCCTCGGTATGCGCGGTGCTGATAAAGCCCGTTTCATACGGCGAGGGCGCCACAAAAATGCCCTGGTCGAGCAGGGAGAGAAAATAGCTCTTGTACTTCTCAAAATCGGAGGTCTGCGCGGTCTGCAAATCAACCACATCCTGCGCAGTGAAATGCAGGCAGAACATCGATCCGCTGCACTTAAAGACGAAGGGAAGTTTAAGGTCATGCAATGCGGCGCGCACGCCCTCTTCCAAGCGCGCGCCGAGAGTTTCCAGACGCTCCCAAGCATGCGTACGTTCCAGCTCGTGAAGCTGTGCCAAACCGGCCGCCATAGCGAGCGGGTTGCCACTCAACGTGCCGGCTTGATACACCGCCCCAAGCGGAGAAATGCAGTCCATGATCTCCCTGCGACCTCCGAAAGCGCCCACGGGCAAACCGCCACCGATGATTTTGCCGAGTGTGGTGAGATCAGGCGTGATACCCAACTTGCCCTGCACACCGGCGGGCGAAATGCGAAAGCCGGTCATCACCTCATCAAAAATCAGCAACGCGCCGTATTTTGCCGTGATCTCGCGCATGCGCTCCAAGTAGCCCGATCGCGGCAAATAAAAGCCCGCATTCCCGGGAAAAGGTTCCACAATCACACCCGCTATCTCATTGCCTCGCTCCGCAAATGCGCGCTCCAACGCAGCCGTATCATTGAATGGCAGTACCAACGTGAGAGCCGCCAACTCGCGCGGCACTCCTGCGCTGTCAGGTTCACCGTGAGTGAGCGCACCGCTTCCCGCTGCGACCAACAGACTATCGGAATGCCCATGGTAGCAGCCCGCAAACTTGACAATCAATGACCGTCCCGTGTACCCGCGTGCCAGGCGGACGGCGCTCATGGTAGCCTCGGTACCGCTGTTGGTCATGCGTACCTTCTCAATACTCGGCACCATACGGCACACAGTTTCGGCCATTTCAACCTCCTGAGGCGTTGGTGTGCCAAAGCTCAGACCACGCTGCGCGGCTTGCGCCACAGCCTGTACAACCGCCTGAGGCGCGTGCCCCAATATAGCCGGTCCCCATGTGCCCACGTAATCCACATACTCACGCCCGGTTGTATCGATGAGATGCGCTCCCTGAGCCTTCTCTACGAAAAATGGGGCGCGACCGAGCCGACGAAAGGCCCGCACCGGTGAGTTTACCCCTCCCGGAATCACCCGGCACGCCCGCTCGTATAATCCTTCTGAGATTGGCATGCGGTCAGTATAGATGATTCCCCAACGCCCATCAAGCCAATTCACGCGCTATCTTAAATGCCGAGTTTTGCAAAAATGAAATGCACAAATATTTGCATGCGGGAATTCCCCTTGACAACTGCATTTTCATCGCTACAATGCGGCGCGGCTCATGACAAATGACTCTCCAGTGCAACAAACGAGAAAAGGAGGTGCGAACTGCTGATGCACGCAAGAGAACAAGCTGATGGCAGTGTACGCAATGCACCCCTTCCCGGCGCACGCCGTATGCCAGACCTTCTGAACGGGCACATCTGGAACAAGCTGCTCGTGCTGGCTCTTCCCCTCGCGGCATCTGCCATGCTGCAGCAGCTCTTTAATGCGGCGGATGTCGCCGTTGTAGGACGCTTTGTAAAGGGCGCTGAACAGGCCCAGGCAGCCATGGCGGCCGTGGGCAGCAACACTCCGATCATTAACCTTCTTGTGTGCTTTTTTGTAGGCACGGCTCTCGGAGCCACGGTCCTCATCGCTCAATGCATCGGTCGACAAGATCGAGATGGCATTCGCAAAGCAGCACACACCGGGGTGGTGTTGGGCGTGCTGGGCGGCGTGGGAATGGCTCTGTTGGGGCAGTTAATCGTGAAGCCAGCCCTGGATATCATGCAAGTGCCGATGGATGTACTGAAGCCGGCAGAACTCTACCTGCGCATCTACCTCTGCGGTCTCCCGATTATCCTGCTCTACAACTTTGAAGAAGCCATTTTTCGCAGCATGGGCGACAC
>CANQBZ010000079.1 GCA_947589295.1 uncultured Akkermansia sp. | reverse complement strand
GCGATACGGTTGAAAGACGGCACGCTTGTAAATGAGTACATGATGCTGAAACGGTTGTAATCTGCAAATTCCAGTTTGTCGAAAAGAATACAACTGAATACCGAAAAATTGACCGTTGACACACCGGCTCCCGGTGAAAAAGTCAGCGGTCTTTTTCTTCCCCAAACGCTCAAAATTGGCGTATGGCTACAACTGAATACGGATACATAGCCCTTGCTTCCAAAGACGGTTACAGAGCGACAAATGCTCCAAAATCGCCCCGAGAATTAACGGAAAGCAAGCCAACTTCCACACCGAGGTCATCGCTCCGTCCGAACTCCAGCAGGAGATGGTCGCAAGTCTGGCAGAACGGGCCGAGGAGATTCGTGCCGGTCATGTTGATCCTACGGACGACAATATGCTCAAAGTGACCAATGATGGCAGAAAGTTGGCGTTGGATATGCGGCTGGTGCAGCCCCTCGCCCCGGATGATCCCAACGGCAAAGTGGCCCGATGCGCCCGGAACGTGTTCCAGATATGGGAGCAGACAAGAGAACAGCGCAGCGCCCAGCTCGTTTTCTGCGACCTGTCCACCCCCAAAAAAGATGGCAGCTTTGATGTATATAATGACCTGAAACAGAAACTCATGGAAAAGGGAATCCCGGAGAATGAGATCGCGTTCATCCATGACGCCGACACGGATGTTCGCAAACAGGCCCTGTTCGCCAAGGTTCGGGCCGGCACCGTGCGGGTCCTCATGGGCAGCACCCAGAAGATGGGCGCAGGCACCAACTGTCAGGATCGGCTCATCGCACTCCATGACCTAGATTGTCCCTGGCGGCCCTCCGACTTGGCCCAGCGCCTGGGCCGCATCGTCCGGCAGGGCAATACCAACCGGTCGGTGGAGATCTTCCGCTATGTCACCGAGGGAACTTTTGACAGCTACCTCTATCAGTTGGTGGAAAACAAGCAGCGGTTCATTGCCCAGATCATGACCAGTAAGAGCCCCGCCCGTGTCGCGGACGATGTTGATGAGACCGCCCTTTCCTACGCGGAGATCAAGGCCCTCGCCACAGGCAACCCGCTCATCATTGAAAAGTGCGAACTGGAGATGGAGGTCAGTAAGCTGCAAATGCTGAAAGCGGCCTATCTGAATCAGCACTACTCTCTGGAGAGCATGGTACTGCGGAAGTACCCCGCCACTATTGCCGAACTGACGGAAAAGATAGCCGGATACACCGCAGACTGCCAGACCGCCGAGGCCCATCCCAAGCCCAAGGAGGGCTTTGTTGGCATGACCATAGACGGCACCGCCTATGTGGACAAAGCAGAGGCTGGCAAGGCCCTTATCACAAAATGCACCACCATGACGAGCAAGGAGACTGGCGAGTTTGGTGAGTATCGGGGGTTTACTCTCTCCATCTACTACGACGCGCTCTCAAAAGAGTACCGGCTGTCGATGAGAGGCGAGCTATCCCATGAACTGCCCCTGGGTGCCGACGTTTTCGGCAATTTTACCCGGATGGACAATGCTCTGGAAAAGCTGCCGGAGCGTTTGGCCGGCACGAAAGACGATTTGCGAGAGGCCCACCGGCAACTGGATAATGCCCGTGCAGAACTGGAGGCTCCCTTTGCCAAAGAGGAGGAGCTGGCCGAAAAATCCAAACGGCTCAATGAGCTGAATATTCTGCTGAACCTCGATCAGAAGGACAAGACGCTCATTGCAGACTCACCCGATGAGGACGCCCCGGAGCCGTCTCGCTCACGGGACTATGAGCGATGAAGTAGGGGCAGGCCCAGCCTGCCCCATATGGAACTATTGGAAAAGAAGACAGGCAAACCTGTCTCCTTTTCTGATTCATTCGCCTTGATACCGCCCCATAAGCAGAGACTCAATCATAGATGCATCCCAAACATTGCTCGGATATGCTGTGAGTTCTCCACTGCGGAGACTCACGATCATCGAAGGGAATCCTTCATCTCGCTCTGGCGTATTATCGTAGACGTAAAGTTCATCGCAAATCAACAACAACTGTGGGAAAAGGCCCAGCGCACGCCTGTAGCGCTTCCGAATCGTTTCCGGTGGAACATCATGTCCTCCGCCTTTGGCCCGCTGCTCAACACGCCTCACATTAATCTCCGGGCTACACGTCAGAACATAAATGCAAATCACATAATACCCTTGCCGTTTTGCTCTCCTCATCAAGTCAAGATTCCTTGGCGTAGACAGAACTGTCTCAAAGGTGAAGTCCATGTTATGAGCAAGAAGATACTCTCGCGTCTCCTCTGCCATTTTTGCTGCGTGAAGATTATCGCAACCTAGGTTTTTGGCAATCATATCAGCGTTCACATATTCTCCAACCGTTTGTAATTCTGATGTGATTTTGCTTTTTCCTGACCCGTTAGGCCCCGCAAAGACTAACATTCTGGCCATGCACTGTACCTCCCCGGTATCCTTGGTGAATCTATTACCCATTTTTACGCCTCCTGGCATCTATATGTCCCTATTCAATTTTTGACCTGTCATATCCCCTATATATCCTCTCCTTTCTGCCATGTGTTGTTGACCGAACAATATTGTTTCACCTCGCTCTCTGGCCTTGAGTATTAATACTAGTATTCTATGCAAATGGGAAAAAATAGTAGGCACATATTTATTGATTACCAGACACGTATTTTCTGCGAATCTCTCCTGTATTTGAATCCACATACGAAAAGAATCGCGAAGGCTCACGATCCTCCTTGATCGCTATTGCCTTTTTCACCGACTGATCCAAGGATGCGATCTCATACTGATAAGGACTCATCATTTTTCTCGTGGCCGTCACTTCAAAAGGAAACCCCTTATCTGCTGCAAATCGATTTAAAAACACAGTGATTGCTGTACTAAGCGGTATTCCTATCATATCTGCAACAACTTCAGCATCTGCCTTTACTTTGTCATCTACTCTTGCAGAAACAGTGGCCATAAAATCATTCTCCTTAATTATTCATTATTCAGTTGTATTTTCCTCCACTATAGACAGTATATGCAGAGAACGACTAACAACTCAGCGGTATCTTCCATATCATCCAGTTTGCTCTTGAGTTAATTCTTCTGTGGTTCATTGTTTTTCCTCCTTTAACTGTTGTATCTTCTAGCGTGATCTTACGCCCTGTTGAGTGTAGCACATTTTCTATTATTTGTCAACTATCTCTATACAATTACGTTGCTTATGCGCACAATCGCACACAGCTGCATCCGCATGTAGTACCAAAGCTAAACTATTGAATTATAACCTGATCAATCCAATTTATTAAGAAATGTAGATAATGCTTATGTTTTATATCCCCGGATGTGGTGGTACAAGCCCGGAAGATGGATCTACTGACCAATCTGCGCAACCACGAGCCCAGACAAGCTAGTGCCGTTCAACCAAGACACCTATTGCACCATAATACACAGCTGGAGGAATTGGAACAAAAATCCAAGCGGCTCAACAACTGAACATTCTTCTGAAACCCGACAAAAAGGACAAGACACTCACTGACAGCGGCCTAGGCGAGGACGTACCGGAGCCGTCCCGTTCACGGGACTATGAAAGGTAGGTGTAAATCATGGATAGAGAACAGTTCGCCAATAAAATCCGTCTGCTGGTAAATGACCTACACAACGAAAACGTAAGGACATAGATAGAATGGGCGGAACAATGGGTTGATCAAGAACAGCACGCATACTTTAAAGTGTATCCAAAAGGCGAAGCCGTGTCGGCGTAGCTTGATGCGTACTATGCTATGCATCATTATATTTCATCAGGAAGGGCTACGGTACCAATATCGCAAAACAGATCATTGACCTTTCTGCATAGCATGTATGCCTCTATCATATGAAATATGCGAGGCAGCGAATCAGCTGCTGTCAGGCACCTCTATTGAGTTTCTCCAAAGCAAATGCAGGCTGGCTACTTGGCGACGGATGGCCCATGGCCAGCTTTGTAAGACGTAAAGAAAGACCGTGACAGGATCGGTCTGGAAAGGTAGGTGATTTCATGCCGTATATTCCCCCGGATGTGGTGGCGCAGGCCCGGAAGATGGATCTGTTGACCTATTTGCGCAGCTACGAGCCAGACGAACTGGTGCCGTTCAGCCGGGACACCTATTGCACCCGGACCCACGACAGTCTGAAGATCTCCAACGGCAAGTGGTTTTGGTTTTCGCGTGGCATAGGGGGCGCGTCGGCGTTGGACTATCTTATCAAAGTACGGGGAATCCCGTTCACACAGGCAGTTGAGCAGATCATGGGGATGGCGGCTACACAGCCGCCCTCTTTTTTTATGCCCAAACGCCCCGTGCCACGGGTGTTGCTTTTGCCCAGAGCCAGCCCCTGCACCACTCATGCCGTGACCTATCTGACCGGCCGGGGCATTGACCCGGAGATCATCGACTTCTGCATCCGCTCCGGGCGGCTCTATGAAAGCACACCCCACCACAACGTCGTGTTCGTGGGGCTGGACAGCGCCGGCAAGCCCGCGCCTATTTCTCCCGTGTCGGCGCGGATCTCGCCGCCCACTTTTCCGCCCTTGGCTCCAAGCTCACGGAGCTGGACGCCCAGGAGCGGCTCCGCATCCTCCACGACTTCTACCGGGTGGGCGAGGAAACGGACTTCCACTTCGATGTGCATGATATGGCAAAAAAAGGCCACGACTTCCGGGACTATATCTGCCCGGACAGCATGGAGAAAGCCAGCGACTATCTGGCGCTGGGCAAGCAGTATTGCCGGGTGCTGTACCTGAAAGACTTCGCCAGCTATATCAAGGACACCCTGGTGACGGAGCTGACCGACCTCAACCGGACGATGATGCTCTCCATCGACGTGATCCCCGTGCCCACGGAGGAGGCCGTCCGCGAGGTAGAAAATCGGCTCCTGGGCGTGGAAACCAATATCACCAACTGGCAGCGCCGCCAGAACAACAACAATAACTTCTCCGCCGTCATCCCCTACGATATGGAATTGCAGCGGAAAGAGGCCAAGGAATTTTTGGACGATTTGACCACCCGCGACCAGCGGATGATGTTCGGCGTCCTGACGATGGTGATAACCGCCGACAGCAAGGAGCAACTGGACAGCGACACCGA
>CANQBZ010000078.1 GCA_947589295.1 uncultured Akkermansia sp. | reverse complement strand
ATCGAGCCATATTCACGGGAGAAACAACAAGAATGGGACGATTTTATTGATCGTTCCAAATCCCCCATGTTCATGTTTAAGTGGGGATTTATGGAATACCACTCCGACCGGTTTAAGGATTTCTCACTCATGTTTTATGATGATGATGAGCTAATTGGTGTTCTCCCGGCGTCTATAAAAGACAGGATTGTTACATCCCATGCGGGTCTCACGTACGGAGGCATCATGTCCTCACTGCGCATGAAGCAACACACCATGTTGGAGTGCTTTGAGGCTCTCGGAGCAAGGCTTAAAAAGGAAGGCAGTAATACACTGTACTATAAAGCAATTCCCTATATATACAACAGCCATCCTGCTCAGGAAGATCTTTATGCTCTATTTCGATATGGCGGCAGGCTCGTCAAATCCGAATGTTCATGCGTTGTCGATTTGCACAATCCGTTAAAAATGTGTAAAGGAAGGAAAGCTCAAGTGTCGCGCGCGAAGAGAGAAGGGGTAGAAATCAGGGAGAGCAAGGACTTTGCAGCCTTTCTTAAGCTAGAAAATGACGTACTCATGGTGAGGCATAATACAACGGCTGTACACTCTGCGCAGGAGCTGGAACTCTTGGCGAGTCGGTTCCCTGAAAATATTAAGCTTTTCATCGCTCAATACGGTGAACAAACGATTGCAGCGACCCTTTTGTTCATTTATCCAAACGTCGTCCACACACAATACATGGCTGCAGATGATGCGGCGCGAAGGATAGGTGGTCTGGACCTGCTTATCAAGACAGTGATGGAGCGATACGCCGGTCAAAAACGCTATTTTGACTTTGGAATCTCTACCGAGCAGGGTGGAGAGTATCTCAATGAAGGACTCATCGCGCAAAAAGAAGGATTCGGCGGGAGGGTCGTCGTGCAAAATACATACGAAGTTACGTTCTGATCATAGATGCTATAAAGTTGGTTCAATCGCAGAAATTTTCAAATGACGTATAAAAACCACAGAAACGCGAACATACTATGAATCTTTTCCAAAAGATTATTGATTTAGTTAGAGGAAAAAAAAGGCTAACTCTTACAGTTACTGCCTCCTACGAATACAAAAAATTATATAAAAATTACAGAAATATCTCAGAAAGGATCAAACAAAAGGAGAGACAGGGAAAGCCTATAAAAGTTGGTTTGCTGATCACCAGTAACGATTCTGCAAACCCCTTTATGCTCTACCTATACAGAAGATTTGAATCCGATCCACGCTTTGAACCTTATGTGGTGATAGCTCCTTATACACATTTGTCAATTCGCTATATGATGGAGACTACCCGAGAAATGATAGATTTTCTAAAAGGGGAAAAATGCAGGTTTATTAGTGGGTATGACTTCGAGAGAGAAGGTATGGTGGATATTAAGGATTTCTTTGCCGATTCTTTGTTATTTTCTACTGATCCTTATAGTAATTTGACAGATGTGAAATTTATCTTCAAAAATTTCATTGATTCATCCCTTACTTATTATATACCATATAGTTATTGTATAGCCACCATGGTAAATTGCGTCTCGATGGATCCGCAAAAATATGCCTACAAAATATTTGTAGAAACGGCCCTTCACAGAGATATGGTCAAAAAGTATTCACCGATTAAAGGTGCTAACCTGGCTGATTTTGTCGGATATCTTGGCTCTCAGCGATTACTCGAAGAACGAGAAAGGCACTACGAATGGAAATGCCCGCGATCGAATATGAAGAAAGTCATTATAGCTCCTCATCATCTCCTTGGATACGGGAATTTTTTGCGATTCCATCAATTTTTTCTGGATATAGCTAACCAATATAGAGAGAAAATTTCTTTTGTTTTCAAGCCCCATCCCGTTTTCCGCGAGACCGTGCTGAAATACTGGTCAGCAAAGGAAATAGACTCCTATCTGGAGGAATGGAATAGGATGCCTAACACAAAATTAGAATTGGGTGATTATGAAAACCTGTTCTTTACATCTGATGCCATGATCTTGGATAGCATCTCTTTTTGCGCTGAATACACCCTTTTGAATAAGCCCCTGTTCTTCATAGAGCAAATTCCTCCTCATCAATTTAATCCTGTGGGCAAAGAAATTCTTAAACAACAATACTCGGGCAATTCATTCGAAGAGGTTTCTCGTTTTATCGACGATATTGTTTTATCCGGGGATGATGGGAAGAAAGTCGGAAGGAAACAATTCTCTGAAAAAAATCTATTGCCTCCCCATAGAGATATAGCCGAGAATATATATGAGTACGTACTGAACGACGTAGGGATACTCCCTGCTATAAAAGAAGATTGATATGACCCGATTTATTTTTGATTTAGACGGAACTGTAACGAAGGTGAAGATTCTTCCGTTGTTAGCAGACCATTTTCCTATCCGGAAAGAAATTCAAGAACTTCTGCAGGAGACATCCGAAGGTAATACACCTTTTGTAGAATCGTTCATTAAAAGAGTGTATATGCTTGCCAAGCTCCCCATAGATGAAGTAAGAAATTGTATATCAAAGATTGATTTGTGCGATAGAGTTGTTGCATTCATGCGCTCTCATCAACAAAACTGTGTAACTGCCACAACTAATTTAAGATGTTGGGTCGTTGACATTGAAGAACGGACGGGATGCCCGCTATTTTGTTCATCCGCTTCGGAATTTGATAATCACATCCTGAAACTCACGAGCATCCTAAAAAAGGAAAATGTAGTGCAAAGGTACAAATCAGAAGGGGAGAAGGTCGTCTATATCGGGAATGGGAATAATGACGTGGAGGCAATGCGGACGGCAGATGTATCCATAGCTTCGGGGCTTGTAAGCCCTCCTGTAAGTAGCGTTTTGTCTATAGCTGATTACGTTGTTTACAACGAAGAAGCATTATGTCGTCTTTTGAATCAGTTGATCGAATGTTAAAACAATCGTAAATAATATGGTCGAATCCAAAAAATCTGTAGTTATAAGTTGTGCCGGATTAGGATCTCGTTTAGGATTGGCAACAACAAAAGCCCTGATAAAATTCAATGGTGTCTCACTTATAGGTCTCCAACTTGAATTGCTTAGGGAAGTAGAAGATATACGTGTTGTAGTTGGGTTTCAGGCAAATGATGTGATTGAAGAAGTCAAACGTTACAGGAAGGATGCTGTCTTTGTTTATAATCACGATTATTTTAACACAAAAACAGGAGCCTCTTATTACCTTGGCGCCAAAGATGGGTATGAATATGCCGTGGGATTTGATGGGGATTTGCTGGTACATCCTGATGATTTAAAGAAGTTGTTGGATACGGAAGGAGAATGGATAGCATATGCAGATCGCTCATCAGATGATGCTATAATGTGTAAGGTGAATGGGAAAGGCGATGTATTATCTTTTCCCGGAAGAGAGGGCGACTACGAATGGACAGGGCCGTGCTGTATTCACAAAGGGAAACTCCGTTATTCCTCAGGTCACGTGTATAATCTCTTGGAACCCTATTTACCCATGAAGGGTGTCTTGGTGAGGGCGTGCGACATTGACACGTACGATGACTATCAAAGAGCTATCGAATTTGTGAAGAGCTGGTAATTAATAAACTTTTACTGAAATGAAAGTCGGAATTATAGGCGGAGCCGGAGTCGCAGCAACAAACAAACTGCTTGAATTGATTGAAAATGAGTTGACCTCAAGAGGCGCATTCAGGGATTACCATCATCCTGAAATGATCATTTATCAGGCAACCCAAGCTCCTTCACGGAGTATGTTTCTGGAAGGGAAAGGGCCATCATATATTGACGACTACGTCTGTGTCGCCAAAAGATTAAGGCAAGCCGGCGCTGATATACTTTGCATGAGTTGTAACACAGCCCATTATGCTATTGATGAAATTATTGAACGCTCAAATATTCCTTTTATCAATTTGGTGGAGGAAACTGTAAAATCAATAACAACGTTGGGGGGGGGTATAACACATATAGGATTAATGGCTTGTAACGGATGTTTGCAAGGGAAAGTTTATGAAAGGTACTTTAAAAAATATTATCCCGAAATAAAGCTGGTTTATCCCGATAAAGAACATCAGAAATTAGTAACGAAAGGCATCTGTAATATCAAGAATATGCACCGGTTTGATGATATCCACTCACCTGAGAGACCCAACCATATATTCAGGGAGGTCGTTACCCACTTGAAGGGAAAGGGAGCAAACCGTGTCATCATAGGGTGTACAGATATACGAGTCGATTATTACGAGGAAGAAAACATTGATTCTTTGGAGATACTGAAGAGAAAAATAATCGAAATAACAGGTATGAATACGCATAAAAGTTAAAATACAATTATGAAAAACCATTTGTACCGGTTAGGCCTTATCGCAAAGACATCCCTCTTTTGTTTTTCTAAAAAGGGGATACGGGCGTATAAAAAATATGAAGGCATTTATCGATTACTTCCTAATGTTCACGCTCGACGAGATCGTAACAAAAACGTTGTGGGAGAAGGAAATTGTTGCTTTGCGAAACTACCCAGCGGCATAACTGATATTAAATTGATAATAAACAATGTAAGAATAGTCGGAAATGGCAATCAGATCGTACTGCACGCTACTTCCGTGCAGGAGATCGAAACGGCAGTAAGGTTAGGTCTGACTATTGATATCGAAGGAAGTTCTAATCGGATAGATCTTTATTTGCCATGCCAGAAGATGGAAGACACACATATCATCATGGAAGGGGACGGAAATAGGGTAGAAGTCGGGAAGGAGGCGAAGCTATGCGGTGTCCTTTTTAATGCATCACACCATGCATCAATTATAATCGGACGAAATGCCCAAATACAGCGCGGCAATACATTTTTCTTAGCGGAAGGAGTGAGTCCAAATGAACGAAGCGTTATTCGACTTGGATCAGGATGCCATATAGCGACCGGGAATTATTTCAGGACGTCGTACGGGGAGACAATTTGTTCAGCAGAAACCGGGGAGCCTATTTCACGCCCTAAAGACATCGTGATAGGAGATCATGTTTGGATAATGACAAGATGCTTTATTTTTGCAGGGACATCGATACAGCAAGGGAGTGGTGTAGCTGCACAGAGTTTTGTGAACAGAGAATTCACGGAACCTAATGTTTTAATCGGGGGTACGCCGGCAAAAATTCTTCGCCGCGATTTTCATTGGAAACCTGGTTCATATTGGGAAAACCAAGTTCACGTTCAATAGAAAACGAGCGAAAGTAAATACCGATTACTAAACTGAATGGATACCGAAAAGTATGATTAATTTCCTCGATTTGGCAAAAATCAACAATCGATTCCGCGCTGAGATGGACGCACGGATAGGGGCGGTACTTGATCGCGGCTGGTATTTGCAAGGGGAGGATAATGAAAAATTCTGCAACCACTTTGCCGAGTACTGCGGTACGAAATATGCGCTGGGCGTCGCAAACGGACTGGAAGC
>CANQBZ010000077.1 GCA_947589295.1 uncultured Akkermansia sp. | reverse complement strand
GCCTGCGCAGCGCTCCCCTCGTCCCGTGTCTTCGAGGCCCCCTTCGTCAGGGGGTGCCGCACAATATACCCCCCTCCCTTCCATCCGTCAAGCTATTTCCCTCACTTTTTTTCTTTTTTTACTCCCTTTTCCCCTTTTTCTCGCTTCCTAAAATCTTTCCTGTCCTTACTGCCACGCGTCTCTCAGCTTTTTGTCATACTCTAACTGTTTCCTCCCTCCTACGGGCAAAAAACTTGCACGCGATAGATGCATCATGCTACATTGTGGACATGACGAAGTTGCATACATCTGCATTTGCTGCATTGATCGGCGGACTGCAACTCACGGGCTGCGGGCAGAATGAAAATGACCAAGACCCTCAAACGGCGCAGGAAATGTACGAGCATGTGCAGGAACTCATCAAACCGAATGTGCAACATGAAGCCTCCGACCCGGCGGAAGCTCTCCAATGGCTTCGACGTGCGGCCGAAGCCGGACACTTGCAGGCGCAGACGGATTTGGGCGGCATTTATTTCAATGGCGGAATCGGAGTGCACCAGGATGGCAAAGAGTCGCTCAAATGGTTCACTATGGCTGCAAATCAGGGGAGCAAAGAAGCGTTGGTGTACATGGGTCTCATTTACCGTATGGGACTCGGCGTACCACGTGATGAAATGAAAGCGCGCGAATACTGGAGGCAAGCGGCCGAAGCAGGCATCGCAGAAGCGCAGTACTACATGGGATCATTCACAACGGCGACCGGAGATTTGAATGCCGCCAAGCAAGCTGAATGGCTCCGGAAGGCTGTGCAGTCGGGCAACCCTGCTGTGGCGGCGAAGGCAGCCTGCGCTTTGGGGTATATGTACGCCGATGGCAAGGGCGGCGGCATCCGGCGCGACATGAAGGAATCTGCCCGATGGTACGCCATCGCGGCTCAAGGCGGTAACATGAGAGCGCAGTTAGTGTATGGGATCATGCTGCTGCAGGGGGAAAACCTGCCAAAGGACACAGAGAAAGGCATGAGTTACATCCGCATGTCGGCCGGACAAGACAATCCGCAGGCTATCGCGCTTCTCATCAATTTGTTGCGCAATGGAGAAAACGCGCAAGAGAATGAGAGTGAAGCTGAAGCGTGGTCTGAGCGATTGGAAAGGCTACGCATCAAAAAAACGGCAACGCCTGAGAATCACTGAATCACAAAGCACACCTGGGTAACCACTGTGGCTGCCACCGCGCGTTCGCCACGACGTGCCGGAGTGAAGGTCCAATGACGTAACACCCAATCGCCGGCGGTCGCATCAAACGCAGCGTAACCGCTGCTCTGCACCACCACCACGCGCCGGGGTCTGCCTTCCTCATCTAAGAAAATACGCAAGCGAACCTTGCCCTCCACGCCGCTCTGGCGCAAGGAAGAAGGGTAAGGCGGCGCCGGTGCGGCGCGGTACGTCGGCGGAGTAAAAGCCTCTCCCTCGGCAAGAGCATGCGGCGCGGGCGCTGCAGAGGGCGGGGAAGCGGTGCGATGACGCGGCACGGCGACAGTGGTCGGCGGCAAATCTTCCTCCAAGTCCACAAGCAGGGAATCGGTCAAAGGCTGGGAAGAGGATGGGAACGAAACTTCCTCCACGGGGGAAAAGACAAATGGAGGAGGAGGAGGCGTCACGAGGGAAAAAGTCGGCGGAGCAGGAGCAAGGGAAGGGAGAGGAACGACCTGCGGAGGGCCTTGAGAAATGGGCTGCTGCACAAAGACGGCGCGCACGCCATCTCCCCGCGATGAAAAACACGGCGGAGTGCAAGCCAGAAAACCGAGCAGCGCGGCACAAAATGCCAGGATGCATACCGTGCAAACCAGTGCGCGCCAATGCATGGGCGCCCGGTTGGGACACACTAAGCGCCGTCCATTCACGGGGCGCCTCCCTTCTCGTGCGCCCCGAGCCAGAGCGTGTGATTATCCACCGCATCCACATAAAAACCGGGCGCAGCGGGGATATGGACGCGAGGAGAATGCAGCACGTGCGCGCGGGATTCTCGCCAACCGGGCAACCACACGGCGAGCTCACGCACCAAGCTTTCCACCTTGGACAAGGCATCGGCGAATTGCGCCTCATCACGCGCAGCGGCGCAGGCAGCCAGAGCTTCATCCATGCGCGCATCTTGCAAACCGAAGGGAGCTTCATCCCCGGATGCGGATGAATGGAAATACCGCGCCGGGGCAGGTAGCGGTTGAGTCGGCACCGTGGCCCAAAATGTGAGATCATGCGAGCCATCCCGGACTTGCTGAGCGCAGGCTTGCCAGGAGAGAGACTCGGGAAGAATTTCCGCGCCGCATGTGCGGGCGCTCTCGCGCAGAATCTCCACGAGCGTGCTCACTTTTTCCGAGGGAACGTAAGAGAGGCGCACACTTAAGCGCGTACCGTCAGCCCGGCGCAGAATGCCATCCTCGCCCGCCGTGCAAAAACCCGCTTGAGCAAAGGCAGCCCGAGCCAGAGCAGGATCATAGGCAACACGCGGCGCATCCTGGGGCGAAAGCGAGCCGTAACCAGAGAAAAAGGCGCGCAATCTCTCTCCCTCTCCGCGAAAAATGACGGCTATCGCGCGATCCATGTCCATGGCATGCATCAGCCCGCGACGAAGCGGCAGAGACAACCTGCGAGCATTCAGCGCTATGCCGTACGGCGGAGGCGGGCAAGTCGCGCTGAACTCTGTCCGCACAATGCCGCGCGCATCAGCGTACATCTGCCAGGACGCTACATGACGCGTTTGAACCATATCGAGCTGCCCCCGCAAGAGCAGCTCAAAAGCCTGTGCCTCATCCGTGAGGAAATGAAACTGGATGGCGTCCACATTTGCCACATGGCGGTAGAGAGGCAGATCCTGCGCCCACCAATGCCGCACGCGGCGCAGTTCAATGAGGCGTCCCCGCTCCACGCGCGCCACGCTGTACGCACCGGTGGATGGCGGAGTGCGCCACGCATAACGTTCAGCGTAACCACCGGCGAAGTCGGCGTAAAAGCCCGGTTCGGCGGCATGAAGAAGAGCGGATGCCCGCAGCACAGCGAGAACGCCGACGTGTCGCAAGGTGAGACTCAGCGTACGGTCATCGTACACGCGCAGTTCCTCGGCGGTCGTTGAAAGAGCCTCCCACGCGGCGTCCCGCGATTTGGCCCGCAACAACGCCCCAAGCGCATAATCCGCCGCCCGTACAGGCCGACCATTGGTGTAGCGCGCTGCGGGGTGCAAGCGGAAAAAAACCGTGCGACCACGCGCCACCCACTCGCACGCTACGCCGGGAATGGGGCGATGCGTGACCGGATGCTGCGCCACAAGTGGCATCTCCACGCGAGTGAATGCGTTGGCGTGAAAAAACTGCGGCGTGGGGCTGCCAAAGGCCAGCAAGTTCGAGGGAAAGGGGCCCGGACTGGACAGGCGCAGCACGCCGCCGCGCTGCGCCTGCGAACTCCCAATGGGTTCCTCCCCATCCCCGGAGCTCCAGGGCAAATCGTCAGGGGGCAGCTCTCCGGCATCCGCGTGCACAATGCGCATGGCGGGGAGCCGGGAGAGCTCTGTCCACATATCCGGCGGGTATGCGGCGGGCGCAGTATCTTCCTCTTCGCAAGCGGGCTGCTCAGCAGACTGCACACTGCGGACAGCCCACCACGTCGCCCCTGCCAACATGAGCAAGAACAGGAAAACGACTGCACCCGCGCGCTTCATCGCATCAGAACTTCACCGTGCAGCCGGCATACACCGCTGTGCCAGGGTTGATCATGGTGTCAGACGGCGTATTCCACCCTCCTTGGGATAAAACGAAATTCTCGTTTGTCAGGTTTTCCACGCGTACGTGGACGCTCAGGTGGTCATTCACCTCGTAGTTAGCGTACCAACGCAGGACGACATAATTGTCGAGCCGCGTATTCACGTCCAGTCCGCGTCTGCCGACGGCAGCGACAAGTCCGATACCCGTGACGAGTTTTTTCACCGGGCTGGTGTGGAGGTCCGCCGACCAAGTTTGGCGGACGCTGTTGACGACTTGCTCGTCATCGCCGGTTTTGGGTTGGGTGAGAGTCCAGGCGAGCGTGTAGCCGGTGTTCCAATGATGTTCGAACGTGCCTCGGGCGGTGAGCTCGACACCTTGGTATGTCTGATGCCCTTCCTTGTTGATGTAGTAGCAATGGGGATAATCCGAGGAGTCGGTTCCGATTGCATTTTCTGCGCGCGTCCAGAAGAGAGTGGCGGCGAGGAAGTGATCCTTCATCCACTGCTGCTCCAGTCCGAAATCAACGGTCCAGTCGGTCTCGCAGTCAAGATTCGGATTCCCGTGGTAGAAAGCGTATCCCGCATCATATGTCGCGGCACTGCGCTGGAAGGCGGAGGGGGCGGCGTAGCCGCGTCCGACCGAGGCAAACACGCGCGTCCGCTCGCGGTTGAACTTGTAGTTTGTCGCGCCGCGAAGGGTAAAGAGCTCATGGAAGACGTTGCTGGAATCGAGGCGAGCTGCCAGCGAATTGGTCCACCCCTTGACGGGTTCGAACGTATGTTCCGCAAAAACGCTCAGCACGCTGTCGAGGTTCCCGTTGTTCTTTTGTTCCTGATCCTCGTTGACGGTGTCGAAGTCGGTACGCGTCCATGCGAGCCCTGCCGTGGTACGATTTTTTTCGTTCCACCTATAGAGGTTGCGCCACTCGATTTGCACGTTGTCCAGCTCGTAGATCCACGGCGAGCTGGAGGATCCTCTCGCCCCGATGGTTTTGTCGCTGTCGTAGTAACCCATCATGAGGCTCGTCGTCCACTTATCCGTGATTTCACCTTGGTATTTAGCCGTGATGAGGTTCGTTCGGAAGGTGTAGATGGAGTTGCTGGCCGAACCGTAAGAGCTAGCCGGGGAGTAATTCCTACAGCTGGTGTCTTCACGTCGGTAGGTAAAGGTCAGCTTGTTTTTCTCGTTCAGGTAGTGATCGAGGCGCAGCGCTTGCGACCAGTTGAGAAAGCGTGCCGGGTGTTTGAGTGTGGGTTTGCTGCCGTCGGCGTACTTGACGTCGTTGTTGGTGTGCTCGTAGGTGGAGGAGAGGAAGTAGGCGGTTTTGCCGGAGCGCCCTTGAGCCGTGAGGTTGCCCGTATAGGAATCGAAGCTGCCGTATTCATTGAAGAGCGAGGCTGAGGGCTTACCCTTGCCTTCCGGCGTTTCCATGAAGAGTACGCCGCTCATCGCGCCGCCACCGTACACGGCGCCTTCCGCACCGCGCAGCAGTTCCATCGTTCCCATGCCGAAGATTGGGGCGCGGGAAATGAACCCGTTTGTCACGAGCCCATCACTGTTCATGCCGTCCAGCCTCATGCCATCCATCATGGAGAGCACGTACTTTTGCGAACTCATGCCTCGGATGACGAGGTCGGAGATGTTGCCGCGCTGGTAGGCACCTCCGCCGGGGAGGACGTAGGTTCCGGGCACGGTCGTGAGAGCCTCAGTGACGCTGTAAACGCCCTCCTCTTTCAGTTTCTCAGGATCGAGGATCGAGACGGACACACCCGTGGCGTCATAAGGCACGGCGATACCCTCGTGGGCGGAAACCGTCACGGGAGCAAGCTCTGTTTCGGGCACAGCGTCCGCAGAAGCAGGGGGTGTTTGATGATGGGATTGCGCGTGAGCGCAGGAACCTGCCAACGCAAGGGCAAGCACGGCTTGGTAGATACTCCTTTGAGGAGTCAACGAATGTAATTGCATAGATTGATAAGCCAGAGAGGCAGTGACACGCCGCCTCGGGTTAAGGCA
>CANQBZ010000076.1 GCA_947589295.1 uncultured Akkermansia sp. | reverse complement strand
ATACATCAAACGACAAAGACAACGAAGAGAAGAGTCATTTGAAAAGACCCACTCTGAGCAAAGACTTGCAAATCCTGGCGAAAATGCTATGCTCTTGGGTGACCGTTTATTTTGAGGCATCGGGCTTCGGTGACTTTTTCTTTTGAGGCATTACGGTGGTCACCTCGTGAGCGGACAAAAATAGAGCATCGAAGTGTTCGGTGATGTTTGACTGTCATTGTTTTTGATGCCCTCAGGAAGCATTTGCAAAGGGTGCCACCAAGAGGAAGATAGTATTATCTAATCGATTGATCTTAAACATATTTTATTCTAATCGCATATGTTCTCTCGCCTCGCTAATCGCTCGTAAAACTTATCAAGCGTTACTTTGAGCCTCACCGAGATTTTTATGAAGTTACACTCCTCCGCTTTTGCCTTTGATGCTCTGCTTATTTCCCTCGCTTACTTCCGGGCTTGCCTGCAGTCTTTCAGCGGGTGTCTTAGCCTTATCATACACATTATGGTACATTATTTTTTGTCCAGACGATAAATCTTATGCCCCCTTTTTCCCCGTTCGGTACACTTTTTTGTCCGATTGCGCACCTGCTTCTAGGCTCGCTCGCCGCTTGACGCATGCTCACGTGGGGTGTAAACTGGTGGCATGATATGGGAGAGCATCACGCAGATGAAAGTAGCGTTGGCTGATGCACAGTCCGTGCAGGGCACCGTGCAGGTATGCATCGTTCAAAAACAACCACGCACCACAAGAAACGGTAAACCGTACTTGGAAGTACAGTTGGCAGATACGGAGGCTAGCTTCTCGCTCAAGGTGTGGGAGGACGTGCCTTGGTACCCATCGATTCAACGAGCTGTGCTTGGGACGGGCCTCGCTATTCAAGGCGCATGGTCCAATTCGTCCTTTGGCCTCGAGGTGTCGGGTGCATCCGTCCGTCCGCTGACGCCGGAAGAGGAGGAACTGTTGCTCATTGGCAGTGCAGAATTGCAGGAACGCCAGCAATCTGATTGGGAGCAAATCCTCAAATTGGCAGGAACTGTGCGTGACCCGCGCATGGCTGCGCTGTGCAATGCGTTGCTGGAAGCGCACGAGAAACGATTTCGGCGCGCCGCGGCCGCTCGAGGGTACCACCACGCCCGCCGCGGAGGCTTGGTGGAGCATACGGCGGGAGTGATGCGTGCCGCCAATGCGCTGTGTGACGTTTATCCCCGGATCAATCGAGACCTCGTGCTTACCGGGGCTCTTTTCCACGATTGCGGGAAGATGTGGGAGAATGGCTACGCTGAACACGGTCTTACCATGTTCTACACCGATACGGGAGAACTTCTCGGACACATTTCGCTGGGCATCGAGGTGATCAATAAGCTGTGGGCAGGGGTGTGCACGGAACAGCGTCGCAAAGAGTGGGAAAAGCTCAGCCCGCCTACAGAACAAGTGCGCCTGCACTTGCTGCATCTGGTCGCGTCTCACCATGGTTCGCTGGAGTACGGTTCGCCCGTGGTGCCCAAAACTCCGGAGGCTTTCGTGCTGCATCATGCGGATGATTTGGATGCCAAAATGGAAATGTTGCGCGGGGCATATGCTGAGTCTCCCCAGCTTTCTGAACATATCCGCCAGCGGCGGGCACCCTTGCCCGGCAATGTGGCGGATCCTTTGCCCGCAGTGAGCCGTGCAGAAGCAGGGAAGGCGTGATATGGCCGAAAGTATGGTGAGCATCATAACCGTTTGCGGGACACTGGCGCTTTCGCAGCTCAGTCCTGGCCCCGATGTGTTTTATGTTTTCCGCACGTCACTGGCGCAGGGGTTTCGACGCGGCATGGCGGTGGCTTTCGGCATCAATATGGGCTTCCTGATCCAGAGTATCGTGGCATGCACGTTGGGGGCTTGGGTTTTGGAGCAAAGTTGGAGCCGCTGGCTTGTTCTGGGTGCGGCTTGCTGGCTGCTTTATCTCGCATGGCGCATCTTCCCGAAGTTCGGCGCCACCGCACAGACCAATTTGGAGCCTGGTGCTGCCACGTACGAACCCATCCTCACTCTCATCCGTAACGGTTTCCTTTGCAATATCCTTAATCCTAAGTGCATGCTCTTTATCTTGGCTCTTACCACAGATGCCTTACGCAATCATGCTTCATTGGAATGGTACGTGCCGGTACTCATTGTCAGTCTGTTTTTGGCAAGCCTTAGCGGTTGGGCGCTGTGGAGCGCCCTGCTGCAGTGGCCCCCGTTGCGCAGGGCTTATTTGCGGCATGTCCACGTGGTGGATGGCATTTTCGCGCTGATTTTGGCTGCCTTTGCGGTTTTACTGATGGCCACTCCATGAATGAGCAACCTGACAACTCGTCAGCGCTTCCCTCGCGTTTTGTGTTGGCAGCTGCTCCCATGCAGGATGTCACTGATCTCGCTTTCATGCACGTGCTCGCGCGCATTCACTGCCTGCCGGATGTATGGGTGACCCCTTATTTCCGCAGCACCCGCACGACTTGCGCTATGGCGGAACAACCGCTGCGCTGCATCGTGGAAAATCCTACGGGGAGACCCGTGTGGGCGCAGCTCGCGGGAAGTTCCACCTCGTCCTTGCTGAGGGATGCGGAGGCTCTGTTGCGCTTGCCCATTGTCGGCATCAACCTGAATGTAGGTTGTCCTTCACCCCTTGTGAATAGGCATGGCGCCGGTGCTGCCCTCTTGCGAAACTTGCCGTTGTTGCGTGAGATTTCGCAGGCTTTGCGCGCTCATCTTTCTCCCGGTATGTGGAGCGTGAAGTGCCGCATCGGTTGGGAGTGTGCAGATGAGTTCCCGCGTGTGCTCGATGTGCTGTGTGATTCAAATCCGGACATACTCATCGTGCATGCTCGCACGAGAAAGCAACTTTATGCCGGAGAACCGTGTTATGCCGCTGTGCGTCTCGCGGTTCAGCGCGCATCGTGCCCGGTTTGGGTCAATGGGGATATCCACAGTGTGGAGAGGGCGCTGGGCTGCCTGCGTACCGTGCGTCCTGCCGGACTTATGGTGGGACGTGGTTTGGTTCGCAATCCGTACCTGTTGCGTCAGCTGCGCGGCGGCGCTGCCCCCACTCTCAAAGAAATGCAGCTTTACTACATGACCTTGCTGGAGGAAACGGGTTGTTTTCTGCAACGCTATTCTCCTGCCGGCCACTGCAACCGCATGAAAAAATATCTTGCTTTTTGCTACGCCGATTTTCCTGAACGTGCCGAATACGAGCTTCGCCGATGCTCCAACCCGTCGGAAATGGCCCGTCTATTCCGATTTGCCCGTACTCCGGCTTAGCGTGTTTTGAGATTCATGAGCATCTGCGCATTATTGGAGCAGCGTTTCATGAAGTAGAGCAGGCGCTCCATGGCTTCCGGCGGTTTGTGCCCGGCCAGAGCGCGGCGGATGAGGTGAATCTTCTCGAGCATCCATTCCGGAAGGATGAGTTCCTCTCGCCTGGTGCCGCTCTTCAGAATATCCACCGCCGGGTAGATGTACATTTCTGCAATGCGGCGGTTGAGGACAAGCTCCATGTTGCCGGTGCCCTTGAATTCCTGAAAAATGAGTTCATCCATGCGGCTGTTGGTTTCGATGAGGGCCGTAGCCAGTATGGTGAGCGAACCTGCTTGTCGGGTGTTGCGAGCGGCCGCGAAAAGTCGGCGCGGCATTTCCAACGCTCGTGCATCAATGCCACCGCTCATGGTTCGGCCGCTGCCCTTGTCTAAATTGTTGTAGGCGCGTGTGAGACGCGTGATGGAATCCAACACGATGAGCACGTGCCGGCCGGCTTCCACAAGTCGCTTGGCACGGGTGATGCACATCTCAGCCATCCGGCAATGTTCGCGCACGCCGCTGTCATTGCTGGAAGCGTAAATTTCCACACCGGGCAGAGCGCGACGAAACTCTGTCACCTCCTCTGGACGCTCATCGATGAGCAGCACCAGTAGTGTAATCTCTCCTTGGTACTTTTCCTGCACTGCCTCAGAAATGTGCATCAACAGCGTCGTCTTTCCCGTGCGAGGGGGAGCCACAATAAGCCCACGCTGGCCACGCGCTACAGGCGCAACCAAATCTAGCGTACGCGTGGTATAGCGGTCGGGGATTGTCTCAAAGCAGATGCGCTCTGTAGGATTGACGGCTTTCAGATCATCGAAGTGCGGATTGTTTGCGGCGATTTCCGGCGACTGCCCATTTACCTCCAGCACCGAGATGAGCTGGTGCCCGCGTTCATATTTCTGGGCCATGCCTCTGACCTGTACAAAGGGGCGCAGATGGTGTTCCTCAATGATGTCTGCCGGTACGTAGACTGCCTCCGCAGAAGGCGCCCAATTATTCTCTAGCACGCGCACAAAACCGTACCCCTTGTTTGTGATCTCCAAGAGGCCGACCAGCTCCGTCGGTTCGCCCACGGGCACGTACGCGCGCGTTGTCGTCTCCACCCCGTCTGCGGGTGACAGGCCCTGGGAATTACGCCGCGGTTTCTGAAAACGATTCCTTGAATAGCGAAAATTGCCGCGTTTGCCGCGTGAGTTGTCGAGAGAGCTCTTCTCGGCGACGAATCGCGTGCGACCTCGCTGTTGGTAGGGGGAATCACCGCCACTGGCAGCACCACTGTAACTTCTTGGGCGGGATCGCCAAGGTTTGCTGTTCCTGGGAGGTACGGGGCTATCCGTATTCATCATCACTTGGGTAGGGTTCGTCCTGTTGTCAGGGCTTCCGCACAGGTTCTAGGAGAGCTGTTCAAGAATGTCATCAGATATTTCAAAGTTGGTAAACACGTTCATCGTGTCATCGTAATCATCCAGCAGATCAAAGAGCTTCATCACCTTTTGCGCGGTTTCTACATCGGTAATCTCCGTGGTGTTCTGTGCCACGGAGATGAGCTTGATACCCGTGACATTTTTCCCCGCTGCACTTAGTGTTTCCTGCACGACCTGTACTTCCGTGGGTTCACAGGTGAATACCCATTCGCCGTCATTTTCGCCTGGCTCTACGTCATCCGCCCCGCAATCCAACGCCAGCTCCGTTGCCGCATCCTCATCCAAGCTCTCATCCATGATACGTACCTCTCCCTTGCGGTCAAACTGGTATGCGACCGATCCGGGGGTCCCCATGTTGCCGCCGTTGCGTGAAAAAATAGTGCGAATTTCCGAGGAACAGCGGTTGGTATTGTCCGTGGCGACTTCCACGATGATGGCCGTGCCTGCAGGACCGTAGCCCTCATAGGTGACTTCCTGAATTGTGGCGCCCTGCAGTTCCCCTGTGCCTTTCTTGATGGCTCGGTCGATGTTCTCCTTGGGCATGGAGACAGCCTTCGCCCCCTCAATGGCAGCACGCAATCGTGGGTTGGTGTCCACATCCCCACCTCCGCTTTTGGCAGCTAGGGTAATCTCGTGCGAGTAGCGCGCAAATATTTTGCCTTTCTTGGCATCTGCGGCGGCTTTTGTGAACTTTATTTTAGACCATTTATTGTGACCAGACATAGCTTGGAATGTTAGCGAGTGAGATTGAGGTAGAGTTCTGCGGAGGGGGTGGGGCAGCAGTGCAGCAGAAGCGTGCTTGGTGGGGTGGCGCGTCGGCTTCGCGTCTGTTCACCGGTCTCGCAGGAGCATGTTCGTTGCGTGGCTCGGGCACTCCTCAAATTCGAGCTGACAGGATTCGAACCTGCGGCCTCTTCGTCCCGAACGAAGCGCGCTACCAGACTGCGCTACAGCTCGATGCCCTGAACCGAGCAGCATTTTACAGTTTTTTTCGCCCTTGACAAGTCAAAAGTGTGAAAAAACACGTCTTCGAGGTTCAGACGCATTTCCTCAAAAATAAAGTCACCGAAGGGTCGCCAAAAACGGGAAAAGAGAATTTCCTGAATGCTTGATGCCTC
>CANQBZ010000075.1 GCA_947589295.1 uncultured Akkermansia sp. | reverse complement strand
TATGTCGAGGTGTTCCGTTGAGAATTTCACTCTCAACTCCCCAGATTATACCACCTCGGATTAATAGGGTACGATTTGAATGTTAGCGCGCGTTGCGCGGATTTTTTCGGAACATTAACGCATGGGAAATGGGTTGAATGAGCCCGGAGAAATTTTGGGGGGGACACGTGTGGGCTGGCTGACTTTTTAAGAAGTCCCGGCTCGGTCAGTCACAGCTCAAACAGAAGCCGTCTCCCGGTGGAAAGGGGGACACGTGTTTTCCAAGCTAACCGGGCTTCCTCCTTTGTGCTATCGCCCTGTTGCGTTGAATCTTGCAATTCTCAGATGAGCAAGATGAAAACCTATGTTGGACAAAAAACGAGAAAAAATCTCATTTTGTTCTTGACAAGATGGGGCGTACAGTTTATCTTTCGAGAGAAGTTATGCTTGTCAATTTTGCCTTCAGTAATTTCTACTCCTTTCGCGACAAGACGGAATTTTCGATGATTGCATCGAAAATCCAAGCCGATAAGGAATCGCTCATTCCCGTGCCCTCCAACAAGCACATGAAACTTCTGCCTATCAGCGCTGTATATGGCGGCAATGCCTCGGGTAAGACCAACTTTGTGCGGGCGTTGTTTGCCGTAAAGCAGACAGTTCTGGAAGGTAAATTTCCTTCTCTCCCCTTCTTGCTGGACGCGAAATGTCATGAAACCCCGACAAGCTTCACGCTGACGATTCTTGTGGATAATGAAATGTGGGAATATCACATTTCTTTACTGCATGAAAAAGTGCAAAGGGAAACGCTCACACAGCTGCGCATGCATGGGGAACCACGCACCATCTTTGACCGAAAACCGGAGGAAGGATTTTTCGTGATGGATGAGACTCTGTACAAAAAAGACGCGGCAGGAGCATACGCCTTTGCGCAGCAATTTGGAAAATCGCTGACCGCAAGCACTCCCCTCTTAACTGCTTGCGAAACTTTGGACGTTCCTGGTCTGAAGCCCTATACTACACGCATCATTCAATGGTTGAAGCACACTCTCAAAATTGCTCCTGCGGAAGCCGAACGCAAGTTCATAGGTTTCGATTTGCTCAATAACCAGGGGGCTTACTCCCGGGCGCTCAGCGCGGCTGACACAGGAATTCGAGAGTTGGTGCGCACCCCCGTACCGCTCGATCAAACGGGTCTCTCCCAAGAAGAAATTGAGAAGTTCCGTTTATCTAAGCTTGATGCACTTATCCCTTTGTCTAGGTCCAACTGCCACCTCATCAAAGAAAACGGTGTTGTGAAAGCCTACAAATGGGGGGCGCAACACGCTGATACGGAGGGGAAAAACACTGTTCCTTTCTTTCCTCTTGAACTTGAATCTGACGGCACGATGCGTCTCATGAACTTGCTTCCCATTTTAATGGAGAAACAAGATGCCGGGAGCGTTTACGTCATGGACGAATTGGATCGCAGTATGCATCCGAATCTTACGCGATTTCTTATTGAGCAGTATCTTAGAGAGGCTCGACGGGGGCGGCTGTGTCAGCTTATCTTCACTACGCACGATGCTATGCTGCTGGATCAAAATCTACTGCGACGTGATGAATTTTGGGTTGCTGAACGAACTCTGCAGAATGTCTCACAGCTGATTCCCTTCTCAGACTACAGTGAGGTGCGCAAGGATAAAGATCTGCGCAAGAGCTACCTGCAGGGGCGACTCGGCGGTGTCCCGGATCTTCAAGACTTTATTGACTGATGAAGAAAATCCCGCAGAGACCCCGCCGAGCACGTCATTACCGCACGATTTTCGCGATTGTGGCGGAGGGCAGTTTGACAGAGCATTCGTACATTAAGGCGGTACTGCGTTGTCTGCAAAAACAGTACGGCACAACTTGCAGGATTTCTCCAATCAAACCACGCAACTCCTCGGTCAAGGAACTGATCCGAGCGGCGGATGAAAAAACGACGGAGCTGCGGAAAGATGACCAGGTGTGGATTCTGGTGGATCGTCACCCCGAATCTCACACGGAGGATGACATGCAGGCACTCATGCGGTGGGAGCAATCTTCGCCTCGCCGTCATGTGGCACTTAGCAATCCGCGTTTTGAATATTGGTTGCTCCGGCATTTTGAAGAAGCTCCGACGGAAAGAAATGCGCTGGATGACTTATACGTGGCGAGGTACCTGCCGGGCTACGACAAGCGCAAGGATGCAGAACGGTCCGCAAGAATCACATACAGAGCTATAGAGTTCGCCATGCGTCATGCAGGCAATTCTCCCTACCCGACTTGCGAGCAGCCAAACATCATTGGCTCGGGGATGCATCTCCTCGTACATGAGCTAATCAATGCAGTGGGAGCAAGTATCTCGTCAAAGAGAGCTGAATGAACCTTGGAAAGTTGCTGACAGAATTGAGAACAAGCCCGGCTGGTCAGTTACAGCCCAGACATTAGCCGTCTCCCAGTGGAAAGAGGGACACGTGTTTTCCAAGCTAACCGGGCTCTTTGCTTTGTGCTATCGATCTGTTGCATTGAATTTTGCAATCCTCAATCAAAGCTAGTATCATAAAAAGGGCTTGATAATCCCATGAGGGAATGGTATCACGGGCGTGTCATGGTGGATCGGACTACATTAGCAAACCGAGTAGCTGCTCGTCGTAAGAGATTGGAGCAGGAGCTCGGCTCGCCTGAACGTACTGCTACAGCAAAAATGGCTCGTGGCAACGTCTGCCTGCAAATGGGCAAATATGCCACAGAGAAAGACTTGCAACAACGACTCAGCCGACTCTCTCTGTTATTGAAAGTTTTTGCGTAAAATTGGTATGCCTACAGATACGAAGAGAAGTTTTGTTCTCTGAGATAGAGAGAAGAGAGTTAGAAAAAGAGCAGGCGACAAAGGAGAAAAAACACGATAGAAAGATAGCTTGGGTGCAAGTAATCATCAGTGCTGTATTGGGTGCAATCTTGGGTTATTTTTTCTCACTTTGATTCTTTCAGTTAGGACTGTCACTGGACTGATTGCTGCGAGCGGAGCTTTGCTAGGGATATCGTTTGCCCTTTTTTGCAAAAACACGGATTAAATTAACCACCAAATGAGGATTAAATCTACCGCAAAACACAAAGTAATTTTATCATAAAATATAAAGAAAGTTTTCTGCAGAATCGAAAGTTTTTCTTGTAATTAATTGAAATAGACGTATATTGAAGAAGTCGTCAATGTATGAAAAAAGCGAAGTATAGACCAAGGGTATCAGATTCTCTTCTCCGCGAACTTATGGAGAGCACAGGGGCTGTGCTCATTGAAGGTGCGAAATGGTGCGGGAAAACGACTTCGGCTGAACAAATTGCGAAGAGTACGGTGTATTTTAACGATCCGAACGAGCAGCGACGGATTGAGGCAATTCTGAGGATTGCACCTCGCAAACTTTTGACAGGTCCCCCGCCAGTGTTGTTGGACGAGTGGCAACTTACACCCGTGATGTGGGATGCGGTGCGATTCGAAGTGGATCAACGGGACACTTCCGGTCAATTTATTCTGACGGGGTCGGCGGTGCCGGCGGATATGTCTCAGGTACATCACTCAGGTACCGGGCGCATTGCGAGGATGCTTATGCGGCCCATGTCGTTGTACGAATCCGGTGAATCATCAGGAGAGATATCGCTTGCGTCACTTTTTGCCGGAGAACATGATATATGGGCAGAATGCGGCATGGAACTGGAGATGTTGGCTTTTCTCGTTGCTCGCGGTGGCTGGCCAGGCGCCATAGATCAATCCGAACGCGCTGCACTGCGGCACGCGCAAAATTATTACGATGCTGTGGTGCACACGGATATCTCGCGCGCGGACGGAATAAAGCGTAATGTGCAACGTGTAGCCGCTCTCATGCGAGCATACGCTAGGGTGGTTGGATCGCAAGCTAAGTTGTCCACGATAGCTCAGGATATTAGTGTCAACGAGGCGATACCCCTCTCTCTTGTTTCTCTATCAGAATATCTGGAGGCTCTACGGATGATTTTTGTCATTGAAGAAGCAGAAAATTGGTCGCCAAGTCTTCGCTCCAAAGTGTTTTTGAGAGCGGCAAAAACACGCTATTTCACCGATCCCTCCATCGCGGTGGCAGCATTCGGAGCGGGTCCGCAGGAGTTGATTGACGACCTGCCGACCATGGGGTACCTTTTTGAAAATATGGCAGTGCGCGATTTGCGCATCTATGCCGATGCCTTGGATGGCAAGGTCTATCATTACCTGGACAGGAACGGGAGGGAAGTGGATGCTATCATTCGCCTGAGAAACGGACGCTATGGGCTGGTGGAAATTAAACTGGGCGGTGACTTGCAAAGCGTGGACGAGGGCGCAGCTAATCTCATCAAATTCGCCTCGCTCGTCAATACCGACCGCTCGCCGGCTCCATCCTTCATGATGGTGCTCACCGGGCTGGGACAGTTTGCCTATCGCCGCGAGGACGGCGTGTGCGTTGTTCCGCTCGGTGCACTCAAGCCGTAAATGCCGCAAACACGGGTCACAAATGCGTTAAAACATCGATTTCTGCGATTGTCCATCCGTCTCAAGAAAATTTCCCCGGTAGGAAACATGATCATTGAAAGCTATTCCACAATTTGCTTAACGTTTTTGGATGGGCGCCATAGCGTGAACCGAGAAAGACGGTTCGTTCTTTCGGGATCGTTTTGTATTCGAAATGATGAAGCCCTTTCAGAATTTGATCGACAAACAGAGAGAGTTGCGAACTGAATACCAATAGAACCGATGAACATCAAAATATACCTGAGCTACCACGACCGTCACAAACTGGTGAAAAGCGAGATTCTGACGCCTATACAGACAGGGTGTGCAGGGGCGGAGGAACTGTATGAAGGGATGCTGAGGGATGATGAAGGAGAGAATATTTCTGCGGAGAATGACAAGTATTGCGAGCTGACGGCACAGTATTGGGTGTGGAAAAATTACGAAGCGGCAGGGAACCCGGAGTACGTGGGATTCATGCACTACCGCCGCCATTTCATGTTTGATGATTGGGCGGGGAATCCAGAAGCTGTCTGGCTTCCGGGAGGACACGTTTATTTTGCCCCCTGTGTTACGCCGGCATATTTGCAGCATGTTCGTGATGATCTTATCATGCAGCGCGTGGCGGGACAGGATTGCGTGGTACTCAAGCCATATGATGTGCAGAAGCTGGGGAAGGCAAGCGTACGGGAGCAGTACACGTGCCTGCGAGGGCAGCAAGGGGAATGGTTTGACCTGCTGATGGAGGCCGTGCGAAGGTTCTACCCGAACTATGCGGCAGCGGCGGACAAGCTTGAGCAGGGCAGTGTGCAGTACCTGTGCAACATGTTCATTATGAGGCGAGAACTCTTTTTTGAATACAGCGAATTCTGTTTCCGCATTCTCGCCGAAGTGGACAGGCAGATGGACAGCACGCATTTGAGACCGGCCGCGAAGCGTTTCTTGGGGTATCTTGGCGAATTTTGCCTGACGCTCTACTTGTTTCATCTTCAAGAGAGAGGAGGAGTAAAAACCCTTGAGCTCAACGGGGCGTACCTTCTTTCCGACGAAGTCATCAAACCGACACTCGGCAGGTTGCTCTTTTACCGCCTCATGAGCAAAATAACCTTTGGCAAACTCCGCCGCACTTACAAAGTCAGGAGGAAGCAAATTGCCCAACTGCGGAGGCTGGAAAAACTTTCCACGCTCCCACAGCAAACGCATTGAACAATGTTGAACAATTCGTTTGCGTGTCTTGATTCATAGAGTCTTGGCTTGTTTTAGAGAAATTACGCTGGCATGCTTTGAACTTCTTGGCGCCCTTTTTGTGCCAAGAACCTGTTGCATTTAATTTTGCGATCCACAAATGGCAACCGCATTTTCAATGCGGTTGCTCCGGCCAAATAAGGCTTGCATTTACCAAGCAAGTAGCATATAGTCCGCTCCGTATGGCAGATCGCAAAATACCCTACCCATTTGATGAGTTTGAGCCTGCGTGGCAAAAACGCTGGGATGATCAAAAGACTTTTCGCGTAGGCAATC
>CANQBZ010000074.1 GCA_947589295.1 uncultured Akkermansia sp. | reverse complement strand
AGAATTGGCGGAATGCACTATACCAGCGTGGAGAATATCCACAAGGTGATTGACCCGCTTTTTCTGGACGCCCTTAAGGAGGAACTGCGCTCCATTGCAGAAGCCAAGCGCGGCAGCGAGAAGGCGCGCGCCAAGAAGCTGGAGGAATACCGCGATAAACTCGCTTCCCTTATCTTCCTTGACCCGGCTTGCGGCTCCGGCAACTTCCTCACCGAAACATTCATCTCCCTTCGACGGCTGGAAAATGACGCCCTGCGCTACCTTGCCAACGGGCAAGGCAGTTTCGGCGGTGAGCTTTCACGCGTGAAGGTTACCATGCAGCAATTCTACGGGATTGAGATTAACGACTTCGCCGTATCGGTTGCCAAGGCGGCTCTCTGGATAGCGGACGCGCAAATGTGGCAGGAAACGCAAGAGTTCTCCACGCAAGAGCTTCCTGACTTCCTGCCCTTGAAAGGTTACGACAACATACGCGAGAATGACGCCCTTCTCTTGAACTGGACAGAGAACACACCCGCCAAGCACGTGGACTATATCATCAGCAATCCGCCATTTGTTGGAGCGCGATACATGAGCAAGGAGCAAAAGGAGGGCTTGTTGAATGTTTGCAAAGACATTCACGGCGCGGGAGACCTAGATTATGTTTCAGCGTGGTTTGTAAAGGCAGCGGAAATCATGCAGCATGACCCGGCTACTCGTACAACATTTGTGGCAACGAACTCCATAACGCAAGGGCAATCTGTTGCTCTTCTCTGGCGGCACATCCTTCAAGAGCGCGGCTTAAAAATCAACTTTGCCTATCGCACGTTCAAATGGATGAACGAGACGAAAGACACGGCGGCGGTTCATTGCGTCATTGTCGGATTCAGCGGGCAGAAAACACCCTGCCGCCTGTTTGATGAACACGGAGAAGAACATAGTGTTTCCCGCCTCAATGGCTACCTGATGGAAGCGCAGGACGCATTTATCACCAAGCGAACAAAACCGCTTTGCAACGTCCCGGAAATAGGCATTGGAAACAAACCTATTGATGGAGGCTACTACCTCTTTACCCCGGAAGAAAAGGGAGCATTCTTAGCGCAAGAGCCGAGTGCAGCACCTTATTTTCACCCATGGTTAGGAGCAGAAGAACTCATTAACGGGAAAAAACGCTTTTGCCTGTGGCTTGGAGACGTAGCCCCGAACATTTTGCGTACCCTCCCTCACTGTATGGAGCGCGTGGAAAAAGTACGAGCTTACCGCGCCGCTAGCAAGAGCGCGCCGACAAGGAAAATAGCCGATACTCCCCGCCGCTTCCATGTAGAAAATATGCCACAAGGGATTTATGCGATCATCCCGAGAGTTTCTTCAGAAAGACGCCTTTACATTCCACTGAGTTTCGTTACAGGAGAAACCATTGCCGGTGATTCCACACTCATCATCCCCGATGCCACTCTCTACCACTTCGGCGTACTTACTTCCGCCATGCACATGGCTTGGATGCGCGCCGTGGCGGGCAGATTAGAAATGCGTTATCGCTATTCCGGGGGAGTCGTTTACAATAATTTCCCGTGGGCAACACCTACCGACAAGCAACGCGAGAGGATAGAGGCTTGCGCGCAAGCCGTATTAGACGCCCGAGCTTTGTACCCCGAAAGCACGCTTGCGGATTTGTACGACCCGAACACCATGCCCGATGATTTGCGTAGGGCACACCGAGATTTGGATGCCGCCGTTGATGCCGCCTATGGGAGGAAGTTCGCCGATGATTCCGACCGCGTGACTCACCTGTTCACGCTGTACCAAAAACTCACGGAGCAGGGGAAATAAAGAAAGTGCTCTGGCATGCGAGATTCCGGACTTGCATTCCTGGGGCAACGTGTTACGATAGAACACGAACTTACCCACACGCGAATATGAAATTGATCAGTGGAACTGCGCACCCCCAGTTGGCAAAGGACATAGCAGATGTGATGGGGCTCCCTCTCTGCGATGCTGCTGTCAATGCCTTTCCGGACGGTGAAAGTTTCGTGCAGATCAAGGAGAGCATCCGCGGGGCGGATGTCTTTATCATCCAGCCGACCTGTCCGCCTACGAATCACAACATGATGGAGCTGCTGGTGATGGTGGATGCGGTGCGGCGAGCGAGCGCGAGCCGAATCACGGCGGTGATGCCTTTCTACGGTTATGCGCGGCAGGATCGCAAGGATAAGCCGAGAGTGCCCATCACTTCCAAACTGGTGGCTAATTTACTGACGGCCGCCGGCGTCAATCGTGTGCTCACCATGGACCTGCATGCGGCGCAAATTCAGGGCTTTTTTGAAATACCGGTCGACCATCTCTACTCGCTTCCCGTGCTGATCAAGCACCTCAAGGAGCACTACGTGAAGGACCTCGAGAATTTGGTCGTCGTTTCACCGGATATCGGCGGTGTGAAAACCGCCAAGAATTACGCCAATATCTTGGGCACCCAGCTGGCCATTGTGGCAAAGCAGCGAATTTCCGCCACGGAGGTGGATGCCCACGCCGTGATTGGCGATGTGGACGGCAAGGACGTGCTGCTGGTGGACGACATGACGGAATCCGGCGGGACTCTGTGCGCGGCAGCCGCAATTTTGAAGGAACATGGAGCGGCGCGTATCTTTGCAGGCGTATCGCACGCCGTGCTCAATGAGAAAGCCCGTGAAAGGCTGCTCGCGAGTCCGGTTGAGAGATTGCTCACTTCGGACTCCGTGCCTATGGCCTACGGCGAGCATGTGGACACGGTGAGCATTGCGCCGTTGTTTGCGCAGGCCATAGCCAACATCCATAATAATGACTCCGTGACCCACCTGTTCGAGGTGTAAGAGCCGAGGACAAGCTAGGATTTTGCTTTTTTCCGCGCGGAGGAATGGGAAGGTTCGCGCAGGAGTCGGCGCACGCACAGCGCGAGCAATCCCCAAACAAACCCGATGGAGAGTATCATGGTGATGATGCCGGCGAGAGTCATGGCGTTGGCGGAGTGTGTTTGGCAGGGCGCTTGTGAAAACGACGCGAGGTGTGCACCACAAAAGTCATGAAGATGTAGATGACCAGCATCCATGCCATGGGAAGAAGAGCCCCGGGCTTGCCGTCCAGCAAATTGTAGATGTGCTCGCTGGTGGACTGGAAGATGTTTTTGTAGAGCCACGAACCGAAAATGATCAAGAGGATGGACGGAGTAATCCAGTTAATGACGAAGCCAAGGCCGCGAGGCAGGGGAATGCTCGCTCCCCGTCCAAGCTCGCGGAGGCCGTTGCGCGTGCCCCACACCGCCCGAAACAGGATGAGGTAGAGCGCAGAAATGAGGTAGAGACACATGGTGCCCATCCAGAAATCAAGCGTACTGAGCGCCATCATTCCTTCCCCGGTGTACCACGACACGGCAAAGGCGCCCACGATGATGATGAGCCCTGCCACTACCACGCTCTGCGTGCGCGTGAGCCGCCAAAACTCCTCCAGAAAGGCCATTGTGGGCTGAAGGATGGAGATCGAGCTGGTGACGGCAGCCAAGAAGAGCAACCCAAAGAAAAGCGTGCCAAAAATGCGCCCGCCGGGCATCGCGGCAAAGACCTCCGGCAGCACGTTGAAGCCCAGACCAAAGGTGCTGGCGCCGGCCGCGGCCGCCACACCGAGCAGGGAAACTGCCGCCGGTACGATCATCATGCCGGCCAATCCTACTTCCACGGCCTCGTTGGCTGCGTTGGCCGTGAGCGACACGAGGGCGATGTCCTTGCGCCGCGCCACATAACTTGCGTAGGTGAGCACCGTACCAAATCCAATGGAAAGGGAGAAGAAGATTTGTCCGGCCGCGGTGATCCAGAGGTCAGGGTTCATCAGCCCGCGAATGAGCGAAATATGCTCGCGCACGACTTGTTTGCCGGGGAAGTCCTGCTGAACGCGTCGGTATATTTGGGAGGCTTGTTGCTCGGTAGCTGCGACAGGGATCATCTCGACTGTTTTGCCCTCGACCATCAGCACCGTTTTAGAGGGGTTCCACATGTAGCCGAGCCCTTGGTCCACGTTGCGGTAGGGCTGCGTGGCGTCCGGCGTGCCCAAGGTGAGCACGCGCACCAAAATCACGAGCGCCGTGATGAGCAACACCGGCACGCTCCATTTGCAGAACCACTCGATGCCCCGCGTGATGCCCCGGTAGAGCAAATACAAATTCGCCAAGATGGCAATGCCGAAAAAATAGGGCAGGGGACTGGCGCCGCTGTACGCAGCGCCATCCGCATTGCTTCCGGTAAAGCGGGCAAAAAAGTCGGCAAACTCCGCGCTGTCGTGCAGGCTGAGCGCCCCGGTGGCCGTGCTCCAGCAGTAGCCGAGCGTCCAGCCCTCCAGGTACATGTAGTACATGCCGATGCCGAGCGGCGCCAGCACCCCGGCAATTCCCATGTATTTCCACACGGAGGAGTGGCTGATGAGCATGAAAGCCGAGGCGCAGCTGTGCCCGCCGAGCACTCCGCTGCGCCGACCAATAGCCCATTCCACCCAGCAGAGCGGTACGCCCAGCAGCAGAAATGCGCTAAAATAGGCAATCATGAAAGCCCCGCCCCCATACTGCGCCGCCAGCCCGGGAAAACGCAGGAAATTCCCGAAGCCCACGGCGCTCCCCGCCACAGCCAACATGGTCCCCAGTTGCGAGTTCCATGTGACGGCGGGCGCTGGATCACTCTTGGACGGCATCCGTAGAGGCTGGTTTTTCTGGCGCGCTCAGCAGTGCAGCCGACTCAGAGACAGATGAAACAGCTTGGGGCTGAGCCGGCTGCGCAGAGGGTGCGGGAAGCGCCGATTCCTGGGGCGCGGATGGGGTCGCTTCCTTCTTGAGGACGCGCGTTCTACGCTTGCGTGCGGGGCGGCGACTAGCTTGAGCCTTTGCCGTCGTTTTTCTCGCTTTGCGCTTCTTTTTCAGCGGCTCTTTTTCCTTTGGCTGCGCTGTTGCATCAGGGCTGTCGGAGGTCACCGGCAAAGGCGTTTTGCGCGGACGCCCCGGTCGCTTGCGCGTCACCGTTGTCTGTTCGGTGGCAGGAGCTTCGGCCTGCACCTTGCGCGGGCGGCCACGACGTTTGGGCGCGGAGGCGCCCGGAGCCGCAGTCGCATGGGTGGTGAGCTCGCTCAGTCCCATCATGTCGCTCAGCAGGCTCATGGCGATGCTTGACGGACCGGAGCTGCGGCGGGAGGCCGCCGTGGTCGGTCGGTCGGAGGAGAAGCGCCGGTAAATGGCGTCAAACCATTTGAAGAGTTCGGAGAGCGCCAGGATGGCCAAGGCGCCCTGGGTCGCGTGCATGCGGTCGGCAATCTGGGCGAGCGCCCGCATATCCTTGGGGGTCCGCGGAGTCAAAACTTGCTTCGCCGTTTTTTTGGGCGCAGCCTTCCGTTTTCTTGTTTTTTTGTTGGTTGCGGCGGTTTTCGATGGTGGGTTTATGGGTTTTCTAGGCATGGTAGTAATTGTTGGGTGTGTTGGGTGATGGGTTGTTGGTCATTAATTCCATTCGTTGATATTGTTTGGAATGTCGTTGATGTAGTCGGGGATGGCGGAGGGTGTTGATGGCGGCTCAGGGATGAAGTCCGGGGCTTTGTTTGGAGTCGACTCGACCGGGCTCTGCTCGGGTTCGGGCGTTGTTGGTTGGGCCGGCGCCGCGTCCGATGGAAGCGGGGTTGTACCGGTAGTGCGTATTTGCAAGGGCTGTTGTTGGGGCGCCATTGGAGCTTCCGCTTCTGATCCGTTCGGGGTGGCAGCGTTCGGCTTGGGCTGCTCCGGAGCAGCCACATCGCGGTAGAGGAACACGCGATCTCCGCTCACCACGTTGCCAGATCGAATATCCGCTACCACCATCCCATTCCGCGGTTTGCTGTTCTCCGCCACCATCAGATTGCCGATGCGCGACGTCGAACCATCCGCCGGGTGCGATATGAGGGTGGTTCCCGGACCGGGCATCGGACCAATCATGCGCAAAAGGGCAAACTTCTGAGCAGGGTACACCTGCTGCACAGCCCCTAAGTGCAGAGGCGGCGGCGTCTTCCGCTTCGTCTCCTTTTCCCGGGATTGAGGTTGATTCTGCACCCACCATGACGAGCATGCGCTGCACAGGACGAGCGCCAGTGCACACGCAACGATTCGTCTCACATCATGCATACTCCCACCCTACACCATAAATCCCAATCCGTCAAGTAGGATTCCCATGCACATCCGTCCCCGCAATCGGACAAAAATAAGTGCACCGAACGGGGAAAAAGAGGGCAAGAGATTTATCGTTTGGACAAAAATAG
>CANQBZ010000073.1 GCA_947589295.1 uncultured Akkermansia sp. | reverse complement strand
GAAAGCCGCCCCATAAGCGGAGCTACGCTGATCTTCCTTAGCGTAAAATAAAAATTCTCCCACCTAATTATTATAGTAGTTGACTTCGTACATGGGCAGACTCCGTCTGCCACCGGCTTTCCTTTTCTGCGCAATGCATACATTATCAATAAATTATAATTCATAAATTGAAAATCGCAAATAGGCAACCGCATCTTCTAATGCGGTTGCCCTGTGTTTCTTTACTCTTGATTTGTAGGAGAGCAAAACGTATAATGACCCGCGTGAGTGAGCTGAAGGATGCAGCCTTGCGCGCATACCGTGCCATGTGTACGGCCCGTGCGTTTGATACAAAGGTTTCCGCCCTCTATAAGGCCGGCAAGATCTTCGGCGGGGTGTTCTTGGGGCGTGGACACGAGGCCATTGCTGCCTGCGAAGCTGTGTTTCTGGAGAAGGGGCGCGATGTGTACAATCCCTTCATCCGCGAGATGTCCGGTCGCTGTGCATGGGGCGATGACGCTGTGTTGGAGTCGGCACGCTCGTATTTTGGCAGCGCCCTGGGTTGCATGGGTGGCAAGGATGGCAATGTCCATTGGGGACAGCCGCTGCAGGGCGTGCCTGCGCCCGTTTCCCATCTGGGGGCCATGGTGGGTGTGGTTGCCGGGATGATGCTCGCTAAGCGCTTTCGTGGTGAGAAAGGTTGCGTGGGTGTGGCCTGCATCGGCGATGGCACCACCTCCGTAGGCGCCGCGCACGAGGCCTGCAATCTGATTGCCGTGCAAAAGTTGCCGGTGGTGGTGGTGGTGAGCAATAATTTGTTCGCTTATTCCACGCCCAATGCGCAAGAGTTTGCCTGCGCCTCCCTGTGCGATCGCGGACGCGGTTATGGGATGGCGGCGCATGAGTGCGATGGCACGGATTTCTTGCAAACGCTCGCCACGATGCAGCGCGCCATCGCCGCGGCGCGCGCCGACGAAGGCCCTCAGTGGGTGGTGGCCACCACGCTGCGCATGTGCGGCCACGGCGAGCACGATGATGCCTCCTACATCCCCGATTCGCTGCGCCGGGCTTATGCCGATCGCGATCCTCTCGCGGTTGCTCGTCGCCAACTCATTGAGAAAGGGTGGCTTTCCGAGCAGCAAGACGAGGAGTTAAACGCCCATATTCGTGACGGGGTGCAACGCGCTGTGGCTCAGGCGCAGCGTGAACCTGTTCCCGACCCGCAGTCTTTAGATTGGAACTCTGTTTCGTGGAAACCTGTTCGAACATGAGTGTGACTTACATAGATGCGATTCACCGCGCGCTGGAAGAACTGCTGCAGGAGGATGAGCGCGTGTTCCTGTACGGCGAGGACATTGCAGGCACGTTCGGCGGCGCTTTCAAAGCGACCAAGGGCTTGGCGGAGAAATTCCCGGGGCGCGTGCTGAACACGCCCATTGCCGAGGATGCCATCATGAGCGTGGCCATTGGTGCGGCCCTCGGCGGTATGAAGCCCGTCGTGGAGATGCAGTTCGCGGATTTCGGCACGCTCGGTCTCAACCAGATGGGCAATAACGCCGGCGCCCACTTCTTCCGCACCGGGGTGCCGGTCAATATCACCATGCGTATGCCCTGTGGCGGCACGCCCGGCGGCGGCCCTTTCCACAGTCAGTCCGTGGAGGCTCTCTTTGCGCATTACCCGGGGGTGCATGTGTTTACCCCCGCCACGGTAGCGGATGCCTATTTCATGCTCAAACAGGCGGTGCAGATTCCCGATCCGGTGGTCTTCATGGAGCACAAATTCCTCTATCGTTGGCTCAAGGCCGACTCGTGGGAAGAGGCCGACCCTTTGCCCATCGGCTCCGCTCGCATCGCGCGGGAAGGCGAGCACGCCACCGTTGTCGCTTTCTCTGCCATGGTGCCGGAGGCCCTCAAGGCCGCCCGGGATCTCGCCGAGCAGAGCGGTTACGAGCTTGAGGTGGTGGACCTTCGTTCGGTCAAACCTCTGGATATGGATACCATCCTTGCTTCGGTTGCGCGTACCGGTCGCATGCTGGTGGTGAGCGAGGATTTCCCGTGGGGCGGCGTAGCGGCGGAGGTGGTCTCCCGCGTGGTGGCCGAGGGTATGCACCTGCTGGATGCGCCGCCGCTCCGGCTCACGTCCAAGGAAAGCCCCATCCCTTATCACCCTGACCTCTGGCGCGCGCATCGCCCGAATGCGGCTTCTATCGCCGATGCCGCGCGTTATCTTATCTCCCTCTAATACCTGCCATGCCACACGTTCCCATTCTCATGCCCCAGCTTGGGGAATCCATCACGGAAGCGACGATTATGCAGTTGCTTGTTCACCCGGGCGATGCTTTGCAAGCTGACCAGGAGGTTATCGAGGTGGAGACCAATAAGGCGGTAATGGGCGTTACCACGTCCTGTGCCGGCACGGTTGTGTCCATGAATGTGGCGGAGGGTGAGGTGGTGCCCGTGGGCGCCGTACTCGGGATTGTGGAAGCGACGGAGGAGGAGATCGAACGCTCCGGCGCCCAAGCGCTTTCCGATCCCGCGCAAAATCAGGAAGAAAAGCCCGCCGTCGAGAAAAAATCCCGCGCCGATGCAGGCGCTCATTTTCGTACCGAAGGAGAATACCGCGAAACATCCGCCGTCCCCCGCAACTCCGGACATGGTTTGCCGGTTCCCATCGGGGTGCGCGGGGCTCATTACCTCTCCCCTCGCATTCGAGCCCGCATGGATGAGCTGGGCATCACGGAGGCCGATATGGCTTATATTGTCGGCACCGGGGCAGGGGGGCGCATCACGATCTCCGACTTCGAAAAGTTTCTGGAATACGTGGACGGCTGGCCCTCCCGCCAAGCGAGCCCCATGCGCCGCAGTGTGGCCGACAGCATGCAGCGCACCTGGCGCCGCCCCATTGCCAGTTCCGGACGTCCGGTGTTGATGGCTCCCATCATCCTGCACCGCAAGAAGCACCCGCGCCGCCCGGGCTACACGCTCTACTTTGTCCGTGCGCTGGCCTTGGCGTTGGCTGAGGCTCCGGAATGCGCGGGCTACATGGTGGGCGGTCGTATCCTTACCCCAAAGCGCATCGACTTGGGTGTCGCGGTGCAGGTGACGGATGGTGTACTGGTGCCGGTGATGCGCAGCGTGAATGAACACACGTTGGATGAATCCATCGACGAGTTCAATAAAATCGTGCAGCAGGCGCGCAGTCGCAGGCTGGATGATGTTTACAAGGGCGGCGGCATTGCCACAGTCACCAATTTCGGCGGCTTTGGCCTCACTTTCGGAACGCCTATGCCGCTGCCCAGTGAGAGCCTCATTCTCGGTGTCGGCGCGGTGCAGAAGGTGCCGGTATGGAGCGATGAGGTGCAATGCTTTATCCCCGTGGAGCAAGCCAATATCACTGCCTCCTTCGATCACCGCGTGGTGGATGGTGGCGACATCGGCCGCCTCATGCAGCGTATCGCCTACTACCTAGAACATCCCGAACTCCTGTAGGGTTCTCCTTTCCCCTCCACCAATGCTCCCGCATTGCATAACCCGCGCGTAGCGCGCTAAAATCCAAATCGTAAATCAAAAACATCCCAATGTCTCCTTTCTAACTGCGCATGAGTCTCGTTCCCCAAATTCCGCTTCGCACCTGCTCCGCCACCCCGCGCGTAGCGCGCGAATTCCCTGAAATCGTAAAAAGCCCCCGAGGGTTCGAAGGGGGATTGGACAAAAGCGCAGCTTTTGCCCGCAGGGCGAACCGCCGATGGGGCGGCGGTGAGTCAACGTAAATCGTAAATTTAAATGGCCTTTTCCAGCACCACAAAACTGACTTTGGGTCTATTAGCCGGAGCAGGGGAGTACCCCCTCATGGTGGCTCAGGGTGCTCGCCGCGCCGGCGTCCGGGTCGTCTGTGCCGGTTTTCGCGGTGCGGTGGGACGCGATCTCCCGCCGCTTTGCGATGTGTTCCGTTCCTTCCGTGTAGGGGCGGTGGAGAAACCGCGTGATTTCTTTCGCGAGCAGGGAGTGACTCATGTGATGATGGCGGGACAGATCAAGCCCGCCTGCATCTACACGATGTGGCCGGATGCCACGGCTCGCCGCTTGCTTGCTTCCATGGATCGCCGCAACGCGCATACAATTTTCGGCGCCGTTTGTCGTTACGCCCAGCAGGAATGCGGCTGGGAGGTCCTCCCTTCCACCACGTTCATGGATGACTTCCTGCCTGCCGCCGGACCCCTTGCCGGTCCGTCACCAACCCCTGAACAGATGCAGGAGGCTGAGCACGGCCTTGCCCTTGCTCGTCGCATTGCTCGTCTGGATATCGGACAGAGCCTCATCGTGCGCGGCGACTGCGCCGTCTGTGTGGAGGGCTACAAGGGCACCAACGAGTGCATCCGGGAGGGCGCGGGTTCCCCGGATTCCCCGACGACGCTCTGCAAGGTCTCCAAACCCGGACACGACATGCGCTTCGACGTTCCCTGCATCGGTCTGGACACCATCCGCCACTGCATCCGCTGCCATGTGCGCCATATCGCCCTGCAGGCTCACAGCACCATCATTTTCCAACGCGAGCAGGTCCTGCGCCTCTGCAAGGAACACGGCATCCTGCTGCAGGCGGTCGATCTCCCCGCCGAGCCGGAGCAGCCTCTTCCCTCTCTCTCCTCCGACCGCGACCACGCGCTCTTTCTCGCCCGCGAACTCGATTCCCTCGGCATCGGCAGCAGCGCCGTCGTCTGTGAGGGCGTTGTCATCGCTGTGGAAGATCCCGACGGACTCGCCAAATGCCTCCGCCGCGCCGGTCGCTACATGAAGCGCATCCGTTTCATCCGCCTAGTCAACTTCCTCATCCGTCTCCTCCTCCGCCGCTCTTCCACTCCTCCCTCTCCCCCCACTCTCGCGACTCTCCGCTCCCTCTCCGATTCCGACCAAAAACTCGCGCGCAAGTACGGAATCACATTTTGACCTCACAATCTGCTCCGCTCTCGCTTCTCATTGCCCGCGCTTCTGACGTGCGTTGTCTCTAATTGTAAACAGCGACCGCATTTTCAACGCGTTTGCTTAATAGTTCCGACTTTTTTTCCGTATTTGTCGTATGCGGTGATGCGTCCCGAGGAGTCTTCCTTGAAGCTCCCCGTCTTTCGCCCGTACTTGTCGTAGGAGGTCGTGACGCCATTGGATCCGGTCCTGTAAGTCCCGACTTTTGAGCCGTACTTGTCGTAGTGCGTGATCGTGGAACCGGTCGTTTTGTAGCTCCCTGTCTTTACTCCATACTTGTCGTAAGACGTGTACCCGTCGGATGTTTCCCTCAATGAGCCGGTTTTCACACCGTAGCGGTCGTACTGATTGATGTTCGTTCCGCTCTTTTTGGACGACGCCGTCTTTGTTCCGTACGAGTCATACGAGTTCATGGACCGCCATGGAATGAAGCTCCCCTCGCGCTCCGGAATCGGGTCGCTCCTGCCTGCCCCATCCGTTCCCACAACACCTTGCGGGGCAGGGGAGCACGAGACGAACAGAGCGCACACGCCGAGGACGAATCCGAATATCTTCATGACAACCCCGATTGTAGAATCTTCCGGAGACCATGGCAAGATTTTTCCCCAGGACAAACGCATTTGAACCTCGTATGCCCCAAGAAAATTTCTCCATGCCTATTTAACACTTCTGCCATGCATTTCACGGAAAAGGCGCGATGGAAGCGAAGCGTCCTTTTGCTATTTTTCTACGCGTTAAACAAAACTTCACTGCGTCGACACATATTGTCGATGATCTTCGAGTAAACGGGTGAGGCGGTGAGAGGATCGTCCTGTAGCTGCACGGCAAGCGTCTGCGCCTTATCGCAGATACCGTCAAAGGCGTGGACTACGGCCTTCAAGGTGCTTTCGGGGTTCAATCCGAGCTGGGCGAAGAGTTGAAGCCAATCTTTTCTGCGTACGGCGGCATATTTGCCCTTACCGTTGATGGGCATAGCGATCGCATGGGAGACCGTTTTCTCCGGGTAAATATCGACTGCGAGCAAATCGTAAGCGGGAGAAAGAACAACGCCATTTTCCCGATCCGTGTGCAGGAAGGAGAAATTTTTGGCATGGGCGTCCGTGTTGCCGATGAGATAGTTGTACACGAGCATTTTGACCAGCTTGAAGGCGTCGGCTGCCTTCCTGCCGGAATGTTCCATGATGGCGCGGTAAATGGTGCGTACACCCGGCCCACCATCGGCGTGGTACTTCATGCGGCTGAGCAACCCGAGAACCTGACAGAAATCCTCCTGGTGGAGTCGTTCCAATCTCCCATTTTTTTCAATGCGATCAAATCGTTGAACTTCGAGAAACTTGCGTCCGTTCACGGCATCCAGATGCACCTCAACCGCATCGTCAAAAAATGCCTTCGCCAGCCTCATACAAAAAAACTCGTTCTGCAGTAATTCCGGGTAGCGTTGATTGCCGATTTTGATGATGTGCGTCGTCGGATGTTCATCGTCTGATCGGAAATACCGTTCATCACTGTCCTTGATGACGGCAAACTTGCTCTGCGCTCCCGCCAAGGACAAGCGAGGCGCACCGCGCAATCCCGTAAGCAACGGGTTTTCCGGCAACCGGTCAATTATGCGACTCAGCTCTCCCTTGCGGATTTCCTTGATCTCTCCCCGCCGCGGCTGTCTTGCGCCCTTGGGGAGAAGCGCGACTGCCCCCGCACAATCGCCTCCTATTTTCGCAAGAAGAGAGAAGGCGTTCTCTTCACTGAGATGAAACTTCTCGGCGATCCGTTGCCGTGCTGCGCCCTCCGGCGCCAAATTCTCAAAAAAAGGCTCCGCATATTCGGGACCGTACACTTCCGACCGCACCGGCATACGCACCGACAGCGGACTCGCTCCCTCGCTGTACGCAAAGCTCAGCCGCCCGGCGTCATTTTCCATCAAAACGCCCGCCGGCTTGCCGTACACCGTGACTTGCAGTTCTCTTCCCATGGCTCATTTCAACTCTCCGCCTCAATTCGCACGCCGAGCATGTGGGCTACATACAACGCCTTCTCCAACTCAACCGTTGGTTTACCCCGTTCCAGCTCGCCGATAAATCGCGGACCCACATTGCACATCGCCGCCAGCTGCAGCTGCGTCAGCCCCTGTTTCTTGCGCTGCGCTCTCAGCAGTTTTCCAAACTCGCTTGTTTTCCGGATTCTCATTTTTCTTCCTTTTCGGGAATATTATCACGCTTTCCTACCCTCGTCAATCCAAATCTTCCTGTACGGTAATATTTTCTTTTTTTAATACAAACGAAGGCTCAAATTCGTAAATGACCTCGTCAAGATTTATTAAAATACACGAAATAGATATATATTTCTTGCGTTTTGCATAATTTTTCTTGCTCATGCCGTTGGTTTGTGGTAGAAAGGTCGGAGAAAGGAGTGAGAACAAAGTGAAATTAGATCCCACAATCTTGGAGACTATGGACGCGCAAGGGGGCATGTTGACCGCTGCTGATATGCAGCAACTCGGTTACAGCCGCGGCATGCTGCAGGTGTACGCTCGCGCGGGATTATTGGAG
>CANQBZ010000072.1 GCA_947589295.1 uncultured Akkermansia sp. | reverse complement strand
ATTCGCCCAAAAATCGCCAACTCCCGCCCTCATCATGCTTCCCGCCCATGAATTACATCTTCTTGGGACGGATGTGCGAAAAAACAACTTTCCCGAAGTTTATCCTTGTTTCTTTGTATGATTAGTGATAGATTGCCGGGCTAGAAATATGAGCGATGATGAACAAAACAAAATAGTCGGCAAGCAGAAAAAACAGCATCGTCTATGGTGGTTGAGCGGGGGACTTTTGGTCGGTTTAGCAACGGGCGCAACGGGAATGTGGCAATTTGGCAAACTTTACGTGCCGCCAACACAACGCGGCATTGCTCACTATAAAAACGGCCTGTTCAAGAAAGCGGTCGACACTCTGTTAGGTCCGGCGGAGGAGGGCGATGGCGAAGCGCAATATTGGTTAGCGCGCTGTTTGATTGAAGAAGCAGGTGGTTCTGCCGACGTCGAGGCGCTGCGCTGGCTGCGCGCCGCAGCCGCAAACGGGCCTGCCCACGTGAAATACGAATTGGCCAAACTCCTACTAACCAGTGAGGGCGATCAGCAGAATACCACTGAGGCAGCCCATTGGCTCCGTCAAGCAACTGCCGAGGGTCACGCGCAAGCCGCCATGCTGCTTGCCGAGCTACTTCTTGATCAAAAAATACCAGAAGAAAAGGAAGGCGAGCTTATCGAGAGTCTGCTCGTCGCTGCCAAGGGGGGAGAGTCTTCAGCTCAACTTTTGCTAGGCAAACGCTACCTCCATGGGGAAAGTGTGTCGCCAGACCTACTTGCTGCCCTGCATTGGCTGAGGGAAGCCGCCGAGCAAGGAGTGGCCGAGGCTCAATACTGCTTGGGCGAATCCTTTGCCAAAGGAGAAGGGCTCGAAGCCAATGCTGTTTATGCCATCCAATGGCTGCGCAAGGCAGCCGAGCAGGGGCACGTGCCTGCGCAGCGTACGTTGGGACTTGTACTCATCAGTCCACGCGATAATCCTAATCAGGACGAGTTGGAAGAGGGCCTGAAGTGGCTCCAGAGCGCCTCCGAGCAAGGAGATGCAGATGCGCAATTCAACTTAGCAGTATGCTGCACCCTGCGCGGCAATTCCCAAGATGCCGCCAAGTGGTTCCAAGCTGCTGCCGAACAGGGTGTCGCGCAGGCGCAGTACAACCTCGCGCTCTGTCTGGAGCGAGGTGAGGGCGTACAGAAGGATCCTGAGCAAGCCGTAACTTGGTTGCGAAAAGCCGCTGCACAAAACATGGCCGAGGCACAGCTTGCCCTCGCCTTCTGCCTTGCGCAAGGCGAAGGCTGCGAAAAAAATCCCGTTCAGGCTGCCGAGTTGATTTCCAAGGCCGCCGCTCAAGGACTGCCTGAGGCCCAACTGCAGCTCGCGCTCTGCTATGAGCACGGCGTGGGTGTGGAACAGGATTGGCAGAAAGCTGCCAAATGGTACAAAGAGGCCTCGGATCAAGGAGTGAATGATGCCACTCTGCATCTTGGCCTCTGCTTTGCACGCGGAGAGGGCGTCGACAAAGATGAAACACAAGCGGCTCAACTCTTCCTGCGTGCTGCGCAAGCCGGTCAAGCTGAGGCTCAATATTTCTTGGCAGACGCCTATCGACTCGGACTCGGAGTGGATGTCGATGCTCAAGCAGCTGTCAAATGGTTCCGCGAATCGGCCCAGCAGGGAAACCCAAAAGCGCAGTGCGCACTCGCGCTCTGCTTTGCTAAAGGAGAGGGCGTGCAGCAGGATACCAAAGCGGCAGCTATGTGGTGCAAACGAGCGGCAGAACAAAACTTTGCTCCGGCGCAATATGCAATCTCACGTTGCTACGCGCGCGGGGAGGGGCTGGAACAAGATGCCGCCCAAGCTGCTAAGTGGCTGAAAGCTGCAGCAGAGGGCGGAGTTGCGCAAGCGCAGTTGGAATGGGGAATTTGTTGCGAAGATGGTAATAGTACCGAGCGCGACAAGCAACAAGCCACCCGCTGGTATCTCGCCGCTGCTGAGCAAGGAAATGCCGAAGCACAATGTCGCATCGGGCGTTGTCTCATCAAAGGAGAAGGTATCCAGGCGAATGCCTCAGAAGCTCTTAAATGGTTTCATAAGGCGGCCGAGCAAGGACACCTGCAAGCGCTTTACAACTTGGGCGTGTGCTACGAAAGTGGCAATGGTGCAGATACAAACCCCCAAGAAGCCGCCCGTCTATACCGTCAAGCCGCTGAAGGCGGATATGTGCCTGCTCAGGCCGGGCTGGGTCTGTGCTATTTTGATGGCACGGGAGTTGAACAAAGCGATGCAGAAGCTGTAAAATGGTTCCGCGCTGCTGCTGAGCAAGGTGATGAGCGTGCACAATACTTTTTAGGCGCATGTTATATAGAGGGTGCTGGAGTAAAGCGATCAAGGCGTGAGGGCATCAAGTGGTTGCGCTCAGCTGCTGAGCAAGGTTCGGAGGATGCCCTCAACTTGCTGCAGCAACTGGGCGTCAAGTTTCCCTAATACGCCAGCCCAGTCCATTCAAAGGTCGCACACTACCAACGATGCCTTTGGGTCTTGGGCACCGGTACGCCGTCGCCCTTGACCCGCTCGCGCGATGTGAAAATTGAGAACCAGCCAGCTCCACTGAAGGGAGTGTCAGCTCTTTGATGTCTCCTCTTTCACGCTTTCTGGCTTCTTACCGGCACCCGAATCCTCACCATCGGTGAGCCACGCCATGGGAATGCGGGCAAAACGAATTGTCTGTCCACCATCGGACTCAAAAAGCACGCCAAAGAACCCTGGCTCAAGTGGACAAATGGCAGAATATGCATACTTCCCTTCTCCAAACGACTTTTCAACCGGCCACGTTTTACCGTTGTCATAACTCATCTTGATTACGCCATTAGAACGATTATTTCTCGTCGGAGAGGAGAAAATGATCCGGCTCTTGTTGCCGCGAGCAGCATCATCGGCATGGGAGTAGCGCACCATGCCATTTTGGCAATTCGGGCTGGGCAAGTTTGGATCCCCCACAATGGGTTCCCACGTTTCTCCACCATCGTGAGAGTACGATACGCGGCGCCCGGCCCCCCCCCCCCAAGTGCGGGACACCACATACAAACCTCCATCGTCTGTCTCTGCCACAGATACTTCATTGATCCCCTTGCCGGATTCCGACTTCTTGCCCAACTTCCACGTCTTACCATGGTCATCGGAATAGGCTGCTGTCAGCACCCAATCACCGAACTTCGCAGCTTCATTGAATACGACAACAAGGCGCCCCCTGTGCTTGCCACGCGTAAGTTGGACGCCCGGGTTCGGACCACTGCAAGTCAAAGTCACGTCCTCGTGCTTAGTTGTCGAAGTCACATCCTTAGGTTTGCTCCACCGCTTCCCATTGTCAGAAAAGCAAACCATGTTACGCACAGTTTTGGGATCTTTCCATCCAGGCATCATGGAACTATGCTCACTGATGCCTGCCGGATAATATTGGAAAAAGAGGATGAACCGTTTTTTCTCTGAATCGAAGATGAGGTACGGATTGTTAAATGTTCCATTTTTAGGATCACTCGCAGCAACAAATGGCTTACTCCACGAACGCCCATTATCTTTGCTCAAAGAAATGATAATGTCGTTACTGCCCTGATCTGTCGCGCGTTTGCGACCCTCAGCGGCAGCTATCGTCACCCCATTGGCATGGATAATGCTCGGGATACGAACACTTGGGTAGTTCGTACTGGCCTTCTTCGCCTGAAAGATTGTCTGAGCCTCTTCATATGGGACATAAGTCTCCAAGTCAATTTCTGCCCTGTCAACTTTTGCTGAGGCGGGGAGAAGCAGCGCCCCGGCGCAGACGAACGTGGCTATGGCCATGTGTGCTATTGGATGGACTATCATATGTTTTTTAATGGGTTCGGGTTAGCGAATCTTAATCTTTCAGCGTTGTGTCTCAACTTCCTTTCTTAGGCAAGAGGAAAAAGAATAGCCCGCAGATGACCATCAGGAAGCCAGCAATGCTTAGCGGCACGCCCAGTGGCACGCCGCTGTCCATCAGGAAGCCTCCAAGCCAAGAAATGAGAGCGCCGGCGGAGACAGAGGTGAGGTTTAGCAGTCCGTAGCCCGTAGCGGAGAAACGCTCATCGATGTGCGAGCGCAATACCGGCATGAGCGTGGCATCCAACGAGCCTTGCGCCACCCCCTGCATAGAAACCAACGCCACGGTTGCCACGAGCGAAAGAGCAATTTGCACTCCAAGCGCCGGCAGCATAGCAATCATCACACATGGTCCGGCCAACAGAAAACAGATACCCGGCACATAGGCGCGTGCATTCTTGTTGCGCAGATACCACATATCTGCTATCACTGCGGCGAGAAGTACCGCAGCGTATTTGGCAATGTTCACCCACATGGTAGCCATCGGCCCCGCTTCAGCCTCTGAAATCCCAAACATATCCTGTAGCAGGCGCGGGTACCACCCCATGAGGAACCAGTTAGCAAAGCCCGCGCAAGCATACATGACGAGCAGCATCGCCATAGCGCGTCCCGTGAAGAGACTGCGCAATACATGGCCAATACCAAAATCCGCTTCCGAAACGGCGTCAGACGTTAATTCAACCGATCTTTCATCGACTTCCTCGTTCTGGTCGCCCTGCGGGTCGTGTAAGAAGAAGATGACGACAATAGCGTAAGCTACACCAATGAACCCGAACGTCTCAAAGGTAAGGCGCCAGCCAAGAGCGCAGGCAGGATCGTTTGCAATCCACGCACCAAACCCGGCAAGGATTTGACCTGCATAAATACCGCTCATGTGCAATCCTGTAGCCATTGAGCGCGTGGAACCACGGTGATAGTCGGAAATGAGCGCCAGAGCAGCGGGGATGTAGAAAGCCTCGCTCACTCCCATGGCTCCACGCCAAAAAATCAGCTCTTCATACGTGGAGGATTGACCAGTCATCCACGTAACCACTGACCAAACCACCAGCGAGCACAGAATGATGAATTTGCGGCTGAAACGATCCGCCAAGTACCCACCTACTGGACTGAGGGCAGCGTAGACAATAAGAAAGGCAGACGTCACCATGCCAAATTGCGCCTGAGTCATGGCGATGCCCTGCTCGCCGGAGGTGATGGAGGTGTTCAGCACGGCGAGCAGCTGGCGGTCGAAGTAATTGAGCATCACGACGATCCACAGCACGATCACCGCCATCCATGCCCAGAAGCCCGGTCCCCTGCCTTTCACGTATGCCGACAGCGGCTTGGATCGAAACCCGTTCCTTACCCCGAGCAAAACGGCCGCCAAAGCGACCGCCGCCGCGACGAGCAAGGTCATGTTCGCGTAGGAACTACACCAGCGTATTGCTCCTCCGAACATTTCGCCGAAAGCTTGCAGAATGGTGCTGAGAGTTAGGAGGAATGCGTCGAAATAAGAGCCTTGTTGCATAGGTAGAAGCTGGGTTGATTATTGCGGGGTTATAACGTGGATACGCGGAGTGCGCACGCCGGGAAAGATCTCGCCGGAGACCGTGTAGATGGAGTTTCCGACAACGACGGCAGGAAAGGTAGCGATTCCCTCCGACAACTCACCCACCTTCTCCCACGAGCCGGTGGACGGTTCATAGGTGTAGATAACGCGCGACTGACCGGGGTGTTTCGTCGGAGCCTTGCCTTGGAGCGAAGCGCGGTAGTAGTTCCCAGGATCACCGCCGATGACGTAGAGCTTCCGCTCTACGACCGGCAGCGGGTTGGCCATTCCCACGAGTGTTTCCGGCATCTCGGCATTCACTTTGGCCCAAGTGTTGGACACAGGGTCGTAGCAGAGTACGTCTTTCGAGTAGGTACGTTCGGCTTGTCCCTCGGCATTTGGGTGCAAGGAGCAACCGCCCGCCACATAAATTACGCCATCAACAACGCCGGCAGCGGCTAACATGCGCCCATCCGGCATGGGAGACAGCTCCTGCCAACCCACCCCGATGTTGTCCAGGTCCAGCACGTAGCAACTATTCAGAGCCGTTGTGGAATCTGCGTGCTCCTGCCCGCCCATGACGTAAAACTTATTGCCTACGAGTGCAAAGGCTGGGTAAGCCACACTGCGCGGGAGGTCCGGCAGAGTTTCTGCAACCCACTCCCCATCGCGCAGACCACTCATGGTCACTTTTGCCACGTGTCCCTCTGCGTTGCACCCGCCAGCCACCAACATGCCTTTCCCTGTGCCTGCGCAGGCAGCGTAAGCAATCGGACGCGGCATGATCCCCACGAGTGTCAGTTTCACATTCCCTGCCTGTCCGAGATTGTCTGCCACGAAAACATCGGCGTAAAAGACCTTTTCTCCACGCTCCTCCGGCGTGGCGGCGTGCGGTTTAGCATGCGGGAAATTAGCGCCTCCCGTCACCACCAAGAGATTCTGAGGACGACTCTCCCCAGCCGGCAGCACAACTGCCGCCATCCCCGCGCGTCCCAAGGCGTCATCTACTTTGCCCGCCGGTTTGCCCTGCAACTGGACCGCCTGTACCGAAAGCGACAGGCAACATGCAAAAAACAAAACGAGAGTTTTCATCATCATGGTTGCAACGTTAAAATGAAGCCGCCCATACCTCGTTGGAACGTTTCCCCGGACGTTGTTCCCCATTGAAAATAACTGCTTTCCCGTTCCACATAGCACAGGGTAACACGGCGCGAGCAGCTGGAATGGGGCCCTCCTCCTTCCACGTGTTGTTCATGGAGCAATAGCTGAGGCTTACGCTATGAAACCCGGGGTGATTCTTCGGGGAATCCACGCCCTTCACCGAAGCGTCATCTCCGCCCAGTAAGTAGATTTTCCCCTCAGGCGAAACCGGAGCAGGCGTAGGCGCAGCAGCGCAAAATCGCGGCAGGTCTGCCGCGCGATCCCAACCACCTTGCGGAGTGTAAAGCCAGGCCTCGGTCAGCATATCACGCACCATTCGGCCATTCTTACCAGGTTTGACACCGATGCCGCCCAGCACGTAAAGAGCTCCATCAGTTGAAGCCATTTGATGCAGAAAACGCCCACGAGCCGGTAACGCCTCACCCTCAGTCCAGGCATCCGTCGCCGGGTCGTAGACAAAGAGCGAATTCTGCGCATCTTGTTCTCCGGGTGCCAGACTGCCGCCCAACACGTACACCTTACCATCCAACATCGCTGCCGCATGTCCGGCGAGTCCCACGGGGAGCGGTTGGAGCGGAGTAAGCTGAAGCGCTCCCCCGCTCAGCGAAATCAGCAGGCAATCCCGGAACACACCCTCCGCATTGCATCCGCCAATGAGCATCACCCCCTGTGGTAGAGATACCGTAGCGCCATAACCCATCGGTTTGGGCAGCTTGGCCGGCTCGTCCCATTTTGAGGCGCCATGAGTGAGCAAAAAAATGCGGTCCGTCCAGCACTTGGTGCCCCCTTCCCACAGCGGTTTATCCGGAAAATTAGCGCCGCCGGCAGCCACTAAACAGGATTCACCAGTGCGTGTATCAACAGCCACACCGGCATACATACCGGCATAGCCTTCCGCGTCCGGTAAGTCCGGCAATTTATCCCAAACTAACGCATGCGCTGACGCTTGTGCAACCATACTTAATCGGATTCTCGGTTATTATCTACAAAGACACGCCACTTTGTCAAGGAAAAAGAATCGCGGTACCTCATAAATCACACGTGCGCATTGCCTCAAAAATAAAGTCACCGAAGGGTCGCCAAAAACGGGAAAAGAGAATTTCCTGAATGCTT
>CANQBZ010000071.1 GCA_947589295.1 uncultured Akkermansia sp. | reverse complement strand
TAAAATGCTATGCTGTTGGGTGACCGTTTATTTTGAGGCATCGGGCTTCGGTGACTTTTTCTTTTGAGGCATTACGCGGACAAAAACGAGTGTACCGAACGGGGAAAAAGAGGGCATGAGATTTATCGTCTGGACAAAAATAGTGTACCATAATGTCTGTATGGTGAACACAGACAAAGGTCAAGAAGGTATTGTGAACATCATTGAGGCCCGCAATAAAAACAAAATGCTGCTCGCGTGTAAGGAGGAAGCAGCTTTTATAACAAAAGCAACAAGGATATCCGAATACAATCGCAAGTGCGTCATCATGCAGCTTAGGAGGAGCGAGAAGGAGAGAAAAGGAGGAGCGGAGCGTAAAAAAATTGAGAGAGGAAGCTGTGCAAATTACTCGACGGGTATGGGGTCTAGCCGACCACATGAATGCGAAGTATTTTCATGCGGGGATAGGCGCTGGATAGCCGATCTGGAGAACAAGGATGACAGGCCAAAGACACCCGCTGAAAGACTGCTGGCAAGCCCGGAAGTAAACGAGGAAAACAAGCAGAGCATCAAGGCAACAGCGGAGGAGTGTAACTTAGTAAAAATCTCTGTGAAGCTCAAAGTAATGCTCGATAAATTTTACGAGCGATTGGCGAGGCGAGAGAACATATACGATTAGGAGAAAGAAAGTTAGGTGCAATCGATGAGAGCATCCTACCCCCCTGGCGGTGCCATTTGCAAAAGGGGCGACTCCGCTACACTTCGGTGCACTAATTATGTCCGAACACTTTTCTTTTTTCGGTGCTCTATTTATGTCCGATCACGGTGTTTGCCCTGCTTGCAAATCATGCTTGCTCGCACTCGCGCCTTGTGATAGAATACGCCGCGATGAGGCGCATCTTTTTTATAGGACTTGGCCTGGCATGCATTTGCTGCTCGTGCAGCGTCAAGCGTCATCTCACGCGCGCCGAAGCACGGGTGGAGGGCATGTACGCCCAGACGGAAAATTGGGATCGCGTGCCCGTGCGCTCCATCACTTGGGACCAAGCGGTGAGCATCCTCATGCGCCACAATGTGAGCGTGCTGGAAGTGGAGGACCAAATTCGGCAGGCCGAGCGCGATTCTCTCAGCGTCTACACGGAAATGGTGCCCGGCCTTTCCTACTACAGCTACATCACCCGCTCACTTTCCAAGCTGACTACTCCTGTCAATGCCGACGAGATGAACCATTCCGTCAATGTGACTTTCGGCATGCCCGCGCTCACCCAAATTCCCTACCGCCTCTATTCGGCCAAGGTGCGCACGATTTCCGCCATGAAAGCGAAGGAGGGTCGGTGCAGGGAAGCCATTTCGCGCCTGTATAAGTTGGTACGTGAGCGTGAGGTAGATACCCGGCTGCGTGCTCTTGAGCAAAAGACTCCCGAGGAGATGAAAAATTCGGACCGCTTCGGCGGCGTCATGCAGCGGGATCAGGATGAGCAGTATTGGCGCGGGATCGCCAAACAACTTGGTCGCTCCGACGCCCGCTGGAATATTCTCCCTGAAAGCATGCCCCACATCGTCTGGCAGCAGTACCAAAATCGCCTCGATCGCCTCAGCGAACTCGTCGCTTGCCAATATGCCATGCGCCTTGAGCAGGCTCGCATGGCCCAGTACAATGTCGCGCTCAACTACCTGCCTACCATCAACACCAGCATCTACAGCCCCTCCCTCTTCTCCTCTTCCGGCGGCATTTACCAGGGCGCTTTCTTGGATATGGACGATACCCGCATCAACCTCAGCATCAGTTACACGGTCGATACCAAACTATACAACTGGTACAACTACAAACAGAGTAAGGACCGCTACGAGCGCGAAAAGCTAAAGCTTGTTGATGAGATGATCGACCATCGCGCCCGCATCCAAAAAATACGCTCCAGCATGGATGAATACCATCATTGGCGCAATTTCATGCTCAAGCATATTGACTACCTCAACGCCAAAAAAATCACGACCGCTGAGGAGTATATCGAACGTGCCAAGGGCATCTACGGCATGCGCCGCGAACTATTGGAGCAAGAGAAAAAGTCTATCGAATCCGAGGCCGCCATCGTCCTAGAATACGGTATGCCCAATGAATCCGCCCCTTGATCGGGCTTCACGGCATAGCCGCGCGCAGAAGCCGCTCCAGCAGGAGACCCAGTTGTGGTTCTCCCCAGTATTGCTGCTCTTGCAGGGTCGCGTTCACCTTGCGCAGCTCCTCCACTGTGCGTTGCAGGCGCTCGCGCGAGGGCTCCAGCGCTTCGCGTTGTTCGTTGGTACGCGGCGGGGCGAGCTGGGCAAGCATGTTGCGTGTGCGCTCAATGGAAACGAGCAGGTCTTCCACCGTGTTGGCGGTGTCCCGTGCTTCCGCTTCACCGTGTATCTTGCGCAGTGTGTAGAGGGCGTCCTCGATCTCGTCCGCTAGTTGGTTGCACAGTTGGCTGTGCGGCAGGTCTTCCGCCCGCAGTCCCGGTGTGTCGCCCTTCCCCAATTTATATTGCTCAAAAACCTCCAAGAGCCCCTGACTGCCGTACGCCCCCACTTCCTCAAGCCGTATCGCCACCTCCAACACCGCTTGCGACAGGTGCGTCAATTCCGTCATGTCACCGCGGATGGCCAGCGCGTCCTGCTCATCGGTATAGGGGACGTCCTTCAGCTGGTGCAGCGCGGCGTCCATCGCTTTCAACCTCGCGCGCAGAGGTTCAATCGTGCTGTCCGCCGTGACTCGGTCTGTCACCTCGCCCAGCAGTCGCAGCACCTCACGCGCCTCCGCCAAAATCTGCTTGCCGAGCTCGCGCAACCTCTCCCCACTGGGCGCCGCGCTCTCCGCCGCCTCCGCTTCTCCACACGCCGCCCCCTGCGGCTCCTGCCCTCCGCAGAGCGGCAGCAACAGCAAAATTCCGGGAATGAGGGAGCCTCGCGCTGGCATAATGGTTGATCCTACGCCTCGCGCGTCGCGCTGTCAAGTTCCTTTCTCCGCAATCGGACAAAAATGAGTGTACCGAACGGGGAAAAAGAGGGCAGGAGATTTATCGTCTGGACAAAAATAGTGTACCATCATGTCTGTATAGTAAACACAGACAAAGGCCAAGAGGGTATTGCGAACATCATTGAAGCTCGCAATAAGATAAGTACAGGATGCTGCGCACTCGCAAGGAGCGAACTGCTTTTATCACGAAAGTAGCAAGGATATTCAAGTACAGTCGCAAGTACGTCACCATGCTGCTAGGGAAGCGTAAGAAGGAGCGTAGAGGGAAGAGAGGAGCGCCCAGGAAGTTGAAAGAGGAGGATGTGAAAATCATTCGGCAGTTATGGGCGCTATCCGACTATATGAACGCGGAGTATTTAACGGGGTTATCAACGGCATCCGTTACAAAATTAACTCAGCCAAAATAGAATCCTTTCATGCAGGTATCAAACGTATACAAAGCAAACACTTCGTCATCTATAACATTGACTATCTGTTCTTAAAAACACATCAAATCTTTTTCCTGTTCCCCCAGCGAAATTGACCGAGGCCCAAAGATTTGGCATACCTGCGAAAAAGGCTTGCCAAAATTGCCTGGTGCGTGTATCCTAACGCCGCGCGAGTTCGTCAATCGGCCGTCGGTCCTTCATTTTCATTGAAAGCTGTACTCGCATGAGGGGAAACCCGGCCAACCGCATCCACCTATGTCAGATACCGAAAACACCGAAGAGAAAGAGGTCATCCAACTGGCCCATTTTGAAATTCCTGACACCCTGAAGCGTGTTGAGGACCCCGATGACCCCAACCACGTCACGTTCATTGCTGAGCCTATTGAAACGGGCTTCGGTCACACCTTGGGCAACTCCCTGCGCCGCGTTCTGCTCAGCTCGCTGGAGGGGGCCGCCATCACCAGCGTGCGCATCGCCGGCGCTCAGCACGAGTTCACCTCCCTTCCGGGCGTGGTCGAGGATGTCACTGAAATCATCCTCAATCTCAAAAAGATCAAATTTTCCCACCACGGCAAAGAGCCTCGAACCCTTTCCCTGCACGCCACCAAGCAAGGCATCGTCACTGCGGGCGACATTCAGGACGACCACATCTACTCCGTCGTCAACAAGGACCAGATCATTTGCCACCTCGATCAAAACACCATCTTCGATTGCGACTTCGAGGTTAATGTGGGCCGCGGTTTCTACACGGCGGATGACAACAACGAGAAGGATCGCCCCATCGGCGTCATTCCCATCGATTCCATCTTCTCGCCCGTCACTCGCGTTAAGTACTCTGTCGACAACGCCCGCGTGGGCCAGATGACCGAGTTCGATAAGCTCATCCTCGACGTCTGGACAGATGGGCGCCTCTCCCCATCGGATGCCATGCTTCAAGCCGCCAGCATCCTGCGCCACCATTTGGATGTGTTTGTGGAAAGTGATTCCCGCAGCGTTGCTTTTGATCAGGCCAACAACGGCGAGACCGATGCCAACACCGCTCAGCTGCGCAAGCTCCTTGCCATGAGCGTCAATGAAATCGAACTTTCCGTCCGCGCTGCCAACTGTCTCAACAATGCTAACATCACTACAGTCGGCGAGCTCGCCATGAAGACGGAAAGCGAGATGCTCAAGTACCGCAACTTCGGTAAGAAGTCCCTCAACGAAATCAAGGAGAAGCTCGTTCAGTACGGTCTGTCGCTCGGTATGACCTTCGAACCCAGCCTGCTCACCTTGCCCTCGCCCGCCCAGGTGCGAGCCCGCGAGGCCGCCGAGGAAACCCACGGCACCGACCTGCAGGAGCTTATTACCCACAACATCGAGGCCTTCGGTCTGGAAGATGAAGATGATCTCGGCGAATAATTGACCCTGTTACCTATATACACACATTATGAGACACGGAGTAAAAAAGGCTAAACTGCAGCGCTCGGCATCGCATCGCCATGCTTTGCTGGCCAACCAGGCTTGCAGCCTCATTAACCACGGACGCATTACCACCACGCTCGCCAAGGCCAAGGCCTTGCGCCCCTACGTGGAAAAGCTGATCACTCTCGGCAAAGACGGCTCGTTGCATGCTCGCCGCCTCGCCCTTGCCGAACTGCCTCAGCCCGCTTCTGTCAAGAAGCTCTTTACTGAGGTGGCCGACGCCGTCAAGGAGCGCAACGGAGGTTACACTCGCATCGTCAAACTCGGCCAGCGTCAAACAGATAGCGCCCCCATGGCGCTCATCGAAATCATTGATCTCCCGCGCGAGACGTCCGCCGTCCCCTCCCCCGACACCTCGACCGCCACGACTGAGACCCTGGCTGCTCCGGCGACCAGTTCCGATCAGGCCTCTGCTTGACGAACGGGCTCTTGTTTTCCATGGATTTGCCGCAGGGGCAGGCGCATGGCTTCATGCGCTTGCCCTTGCTTTTTGTCCCCTCTTGACAAAACGGGTAGCATCTGGTAGAATAGCCGGCATGAGAACAGTTTTGGCAGGTCTTGCGACGGCGCTCCTCGTGGCCATGGTAGCCGGGGCTGACGTCGTGAGCGATCTACGCCCAACCATCCGCGATGCCGCGCTTCAGCACGGGATCGATCCTGTACTCATGGAGGCCATCATCCGCCATGAGTCCGCCAATGCCACTTCCCATGCCGCGCGCTCCAAAAACAACTTGGCCGGCATCATGGGCCGCCGCGGCCAGCGTTCCTACGCAAGCAAAGAGGACTGTGTTCGCCACCTTGGCTCCATCTTGGCCAAATACAAAGCCCGCGGGCGCGTCACTGTCTCCCAGATCGGCCGCATCTATTGCCAAACGCGTAGCCCGTGGGCGGCCAACGTCCGCTTCTTCATGAATCACATCCGCCGCGGGCGCTGGGGAGATGTCAGCATCTACAACCAGCAGCCCGCCGTCCGCCAGTCGGGGAACTCCTGATGCCGCTCCTCTCGCCCCGCGCGCTCAGGGCAGTCTCCTTCTCAGCTCGGCCGATTGCTCCGCGTCTGGCACAATCTCCAGCACAGCCAGCGCGTCCTCTCCGACTTCTTCCATGATTTGCAAATCTGCCTCGCAGCGGATGAGGTAGTACTCCGCCCCCAGCAGCCGCGCAACATCGCTCGCTTTGCTCTGCACGGGCTGGGTTGCCAGCCTCTGCAGCACCGCATGCTGACAGGGGGAGACGGCCCCCGCTCCTCCGTTGTTTAGCGCCGCCACCACACGTTTTCCGGGCGCAAGCTGGGGCAGCAACTCCGCAGCCGCTGCATCGCGCAACAGGGCGATGTCCCCGATGAGCGCACAGGCAAAGCGCGTGTCCACACAATTCCCCAAAAAGGCGGACAGTGTCCCGTCGGCGCACCCGGCCAGCAGGCCGCTTCGTACATCCAAAATCGGCACGCGCAACTGCGCGTAATTGTTCCACAGTTGCATGGCGCTTGGGCTGCCTAGGTAAAGCACATCGGCCAGGCACGCGTACTGCGAATACGCGCGCACCAGCGCTGCATCGCTCTCCGGGTAGCTGAGCAGCAGCTCCTCCACCCTCGCCGTATATCGTTTCCCTTGGCTGAGGTACCCCGCGTGGTCCCCCACATGCGGCACATCGTCCAGCGCGCGCACAACCTGCTCCGGCTCCCCCTCAATCGTCACACTGGGACGTTTCAACCCCGAAAACCCCGCCCGCGTGATGGAATACACGCGCGTATCGGGCATATCCTCCAGCGCGTGCCAGAATGGAAAGCTCGGCACCGCGCCTACCCGCAGCACATGCCTCGGTGGCGTATCCGTCAGCACGTCGCTCCCCCCTCCCAGCAGCAGATTCCCCAACTTCTCGCGCAGCCCGCTCGTCGCGTCCGCCACCACCGGCACTCGCAACGCCTGCGCCAGCCACAGGGCAGATTCCTGCTCGTCAGGGTCCAGCCCGCCCAGCATCAGCGCCAAACTCTCCCGCTGCGCCTCAAACCGCAGCATTCGCGATATCTCCGCCAGCGACCCCCGAAAGCGCGGACGCAACGGCGCCTCCGCCACCCTCACCTCGCCCGCCTCCTGCGCCTCTTTCATCGCCAGGAGGCTCGGCATATCCTGCGCGCAGCAGAGCCTCAGGTGCACCGGGAACCCGTCTCGTCCCACGTCAACCATATCCGGCAGTGCTTCGCTCGTGCAGGGCATGTGCAGGGTGATGGTCGGTGCGTACAGCCCAAATAAGCCCTCTTGCTCAATACGCCCAAATGTTCCGGCTGCTTCGGCCGGCTCCAGCTCATCCATCGTCACCGCCACCAGAGGCCTCCGTTCGTAAAAAGCTTCCATCACCGCCGGCATGGCCCCGGATGCATTCGCTCCGCTCCCCAGCACCACCCCCACCCCCCGTCCTGTCGCTTGCATCCGTCCCAGGGCAAAAAATCCCGCCGAGCGTTCATCTTGCAGCCACCAGCAGTGCACATTTCGGCTCCCCGCCAGCGCCTCCAAAATCGGCATATTTAACTCCCCAGGGCAGCACACCCACTCCGCTATCCCTGCCTCCGCGCATTTAGCAATCAATCGCCACATCGTAGGAACACCGCGGCCTCCCTTGGCACGCTCGCGCGCGTCGCCTCAACTCCGGCATGGGGTGATCGCATGAATCGTGCTTGGTTATTTGCTTCGCCTCTTCTCCGGCAAACGCACTCCCCTGGCTTTGCCATCTCCTGCGCTCTTCTTTTCTTATCATCTGGAAAGAGATTTATGCTCTTTATTATTAAAACATTAAACATCACTCATGCTGCCCTCGTGCCGCGAATTTTATTGTGTCATAACGTCTCGTCCTTGAACAGTTTTTACCGTGTCATAACGTCTCGTTCTTAAACAACCGCATTGCCTCAAAAATAAAGTCACCGAAGGGTCGCCAAAAACGGGAAAAGAGAATTTCCTGAATGCTTGATGCCT
>CANQBZ010000070.1 GCA_947589295.1 uncultured Akkermansia sp. | reverse complement strand
AGTCTCAGTGCGTTGAGATTCCTGTGCAAGCCTGGTGAGGCTGTTTTTATAGGTAAATTGATACGAGTTGTGATATTGAGCACACTTGCCTTGGTGTGCTCCGTGCATACCGCATGGGCGAAGTACAAGCCGGTCGATGTCTCTGACATCAAGGGTGAGCAACGAAAACAACTGATGGAAGCAGTGCGGGGTGTCAACAAAATGCCGGCGCCGGCGAAGGATTGTTATGTTTGCGAGCAGCTGGGGCTTTGTTTCCACATGGATGGTAGAGAAGCCGGTTGTATCTCTCACGGGTATCCTGGCACCTCAGATCACGACAAGGCAAAATTTGTGAATAAAGCTGGACGTCTCTCCGCTTGGCGGGACGCTGTAAATTCTGCCGGAGGGCAATGGGGGAAAAGCTGGGATGAAGCACACCAATTTAAGCCGGGAGCCGTTCTCAGTTTTTTTGAGAAGAATGTAGACAGTATAGTGCACAACACGGCGAAATACTTGCTGAAGGAAATGCCGGACATCACCAGATACGCCATGCTCGCCTCCATCGGCAGAATGCTCTACAAGGCGGATGGGACAACCCTGCCCGCCTCGGGTTACAGCGCAAAAGTCAGAACCGGCAGCGGGTTTGATGTGGACTATAATGGAAATCCAAGCGATGGATACTCCTTCATGGATCCGACGGGGAAGGAATGCTCTCTGCAGGAGGCTTTTGCTGCGGATGCTAAAAAGAAACGTTGGCGCGATACCGTGAGACGCTGCGAAAACCTCATCGGTGCACGAGATATTCTCGTCCTCTTCCCGGAAGAGGTGAAAGCGATGCGCAAGCACTACAAACAGAAGCAGGCGCAGATGAAAGAACAGCAGGATGCCATTGCGAACGAAGCGATAAAACAAGCGGACGCCATGCTTCAGACGCTGCCTTCTGACGCACAGGAACGCCTCATTGCCGAGGCAGCGGGGATGTGCTATGATCCGGAAAATTATGGGTGGGGCGGGATCGATTGGAAAACTGGCACTATTTTGAGAAGGGGTGCGCTTTACCTGGGGAATGGAAGCAAGGTGTACGGACCGTGCAATGATGGGGATGCCCCGGTAGTGCGTGAACTTCTGCGCAAGGTGCCTCACAGCGTGATTTTGGAACGTTATGCGGAACCGCTGAAAAAGATGGCGAGATACATGGCGAAGGATCGTTTCCAGAATATGCCCGGGATTCTGAGGGATGCGCTGCGCTGTGAGCTTACCGGCAAGCTGACTACTGCTGACGGTTCTCCTGCGGTAGATGGTGAGACAACGATGGATTTGTATGTGCTCGGCCCGGTACTCACAAAAGTGCCGATACCCTGCGCTAAAGTGAATGCTGATAAAGCCCGCTTCACCACGTCCCGGGGTATAACTCTGCCATATAGCTCGATTAAATCATACCTGTCACAATACACCCGCTCGGTGCAGCTGGCACATCTCTGCGCATTGATTCTCGGTCCGGAAGAGATTGCCAAGTGTATACCGCAGGGCGGAGAAGAAGAGAAGGAAGAACTGCCTCAAACTCCGCAAAAATCCGCTATGGGCAGCACCACCAATGAACCGATCCCGGCGCCGACTGAGAAGTCTGGAACTCCGCGAAAAACGGCTATGGGCAGCACCACCAATGAGCCCGCGTCGGTTCAACAGACGCCCTCTTCTGCCACGGGCAAGTCACTCGCGATGCCTGCCGCAACAGGGGAAGCCATGAGCGCAGAGAAAAGCAAGGCCATATTGGATGGCGCCAACCAGATGATGCAGACGCAGAAAGTTTCTCCGGATCTGAAGAACTGCTTTATTGCTGAAGCAGTGGGACTCCATTACAAGACGGAGTCGCAGGGCGGGTATAACCATGGTTGGAATGGACTGGAGCCCGCCGCTACGATGTTCTTGCCAGATGGACGGCGTATGAATGGGTATAAGGGCATAGGCTCCACCAAACCTACGCGGTTGATGCTGCAAAATGTGCCGCTGGATGCGCTGATTGCGGAGTACAAGGAACCGGTTCAACAGATGGCGAAGCATATGTTGGCGGATCGACTGAAGGGCATGCCGGCGTTGCTGCGTGATGCGCTCGTGGCTGAACTTACCGGTAAGTTGAAAACGGAAAAGGGCTCATCTCCTGTTCAGGGCAACACAACCATCGTCATGGAAGCGGGTTCTCGGCAGATATCCGTGTCCCATCCATCTGTGATGCGTGATAGCGCCATCTTTACCGACTCTCAAGGCAATACTCATTCATATAACGAGATAGCACAGTATGAGGCCTCGTACATTCGCTCAATCCAGCTCGTCTATCTCTGTGCCTATATCCTCGGTCCGGAGGAGTTCCTGAAGTGCATCCCCTGATCCGGCAAGTAGAGCATCGTCCGGGAACGCGCTCCGACTCCTCAATTGGTCGGTGGTCTGCCGGTGGCATGGGCTGCCTCGCTTTGTCGCGTGGGCGTGTTGCGGCGCTTCATAAACTGCATCGAGCGAGAATAAAAGCGAAGGGAGGATGAGATTTCTGCTTGCATATCCGGCAGAAGATGCGAAAATGGAGCAAATGAGCAATCATGAGGAGAAAGCGGATGGCGTGGGGCAAAAGGTGCCCAACGTATTTCGGTGGGAGATGGTGCGTCAGGCGTTACGAGCTGCAGAGGAAGGGGTCTATTGTTGGGATATTCAGGAAGGACAAATCTACTACACCGAGCAATGTTTGCGCATGATGGGCAGCCCGGTGAATGAGCTCGCTCCCAATATCTTTACGGACACGGCAGCTATGATTCACGAGGAGGACTGCGCTTTTTTTCAGGCAGCCGTGCAAAAATACATGGAAAACTCGGGGACGGCGCCATTGCGGGTGGAGGTGCGACTCAGACGGCTCAGGACGCGCGGGTGGAAGTGGATACGTGTGAATGGGTTGCTGGAGCGTGATGAAAAGAAGATGCCTTTGCGGTTGGTGGGAGTGTGGGTGGACATCACACGCCGCAAGATGGCCGATATGCACGCGATGGAGGACCGGGATCTCTTCCGCACGCTCATCAATTACCTGCCGGACAATATTTATTTTAAGAACAAGGAATCACGGTTTATCATGGCCAATGAAGCGACGGCGCGCAAGATGGGTGTGCCCACACCGTCGGATTTAATTGGGTGCCGCGATACAAACTTTTTTTCGGACGAGACCACGGAAATTGCACGACGCGAGGAGTTGGAAATTATGCGCACGGGATTGCCCATTACAAACCGTGTGCACCGTGAAAAATGGAAGGGCGGAGAAAATTCATGGTGCAGGCTCTCCAAGTTCCCTTGGTATGCGTCCGACGGCAGTATCAAAGGCATTGTCGGCATCTCATCGGATGTGACAGAGCTGGTCGAAACGCAGCACCGCTTTCGGCGTATGGCGGAGCAACTTGATGAGCGCAATAAAGCCCTCGAAAAAGAAATCAGCCTGGCGCGTGAAATACAACAAGCTTTGCAGCCGGAACGAATCCCGCCTCGAGAATGGGAAAAAGAAGGTGTGAAGCGTCGCGCTCAGTTCTATCATGTGTATCGTCCCAGCGTGGGGGTGGCCGGGGATTGTTTCCACGTGTTCCCCGTGGGTGAATCAGCGGTGGGCATGCTTATCTGTGATGTGATGGGGCATGGTGTGCGTGCGGCGCTCATTACCTCAATGTTGCGTGGACTCATGGAGCAAGTGGCGGGCTTGGCGGATACGCCGGCGCTGTTGCTCTCCTCTCTCAACCGTCAGTTGTGTGGCATTTTCAGCAAGGCCAATATCACGATGTTTGCTACGGCGTGCTACTTGTATCTTGACCTGCAAAAGAGGCGGCTCACTCTTTCCGGCGCGGGGCATCCGGCCCCTATTGTCATGCCGCGTGAGGGACAGCCTGTGTTGCCTCCGCTCCCGCGTTCCCCTGCGTTGGGACTCATGGAAAATGCCATGTACCGCGAGAGCGAGTTGCGCTTGGAGGATGGCATGAGGGTGGTGCTTTACACGGATGGGTTGACTGAGGCGCGCAACGCCGCCGGTGATGAATACGGCGTTCAGCGTGTGATGGATCGTCTCGCCGCCCGTCATCCTGCCCATGTGGCGGAGATGATGATTGACATTTTGGTTGGCATGCGAGACTTTACGAAGACGGACGAGCAGGATGATGACATTTGCCTGCTCGGCGTCGAGTTTTCGGAGACGCAGCAGCCAGCGCAAACGCGTTAGGAAATGCGTTTGCTATTTGCGGTAGGCGAATGACAATTTACAAAGTTCGCGGTTTGCGGCGCGGGGTTGCGGAGCGAGAGCGGGGGGGGGGGGATGTCGTAAAACCATGCGCGGAGGTGACGACAAAGCGGCGGGAAGAGCAAGCAGGAACTGCTCGGGCTGCTCCTTGACGATTGACGATGATCTACCGGCCGGAGAGTTTTTTCTGCTTTTTCGCTTCATCCAAATGCGTTTGCTCTGGAAGCTCAGTCAGAAGTTTGAGCACGAGCTTGCGGTCCGGCGAAGCCATCGGTATGCTCTCCAAGCGGTCAATGGGTATGTATTGCTCGGCGTTTTGAGGTGACATGTCACCCCTGGCGCGGTGCAGATGACGCGTCACTTTGTAGCGAGTGATGGCGTAGGTCTGATCGCAGATGTGGGGCAAAGATTGCGCGAGTTCACGCGGACGTCGCGGGAGTCTGTACATGCCGGCGTGCCGAGCGGTGGTCGGCTGCTGCTCCATGAGCAACCCATGTGGGGTGAGCTGCCAGATGTCCCAATGTTCCATCGTGGTGATTTGGCGCTTGGCAGCTTTCACGGGCAAAATCTCGGGGTGTTGCGCGTGGCAGAATGGACGTACCGGGCAGATGAGGCAGTTGGGTCTGCCGGGGATACAGATGCTTTGACCGAGCTCCATGAGGGCGGAGTTGTACGCTCGCGGATTGGAGCGATGCACGAGAACGGCCGCACGCTGTGCCATGTTTTTACGTCCGGCAGTGGAGTCAATGGGGGTCGGGTCATTGTAAATGCGGGCGAGTACGCGCGCTACATTGGCATCCACGAGCGGAGCCGGTTTGTTGTAAGCAAAGCTGAGCACGGCGGCAGCTGTGTAATCACCTATGCCCGGCAGGGCACGCAGCTTTGATTCTGACTGAGGAAAAACGCCGGCGTATTGCTCACATACGGCGCGAGCCGCCGCCTGCAGCGCGCGCACGCGCCGGTAGTAGCCCAGTCCCTCCCAGGAAAGAAGCGCGTCTTGCTCGCTTGCCTGGGCCAGGTGCGAAGGGGTGGGGTAACGCTGCATCCATGCTTCGTAACGAGCCAGCACGGTTGGGATGGTGGTTTGTTGCAGCATGACCTCGCTCACCAGAATGGCCCAAGGGTCTGTGGTGCGTCGCCATGGGTAATCGCGGCCATATTGCAGGAACCAGTTCACAAGGGTTTGCGCGAAGTCCCGACAGAAGTCAGCTGTTTTCATGGCTCGTGCTGGTCGTGTAGATGGAGATATCTGCATCGCTGCGGCCCAGCAGCTGTTGCGCGCGCATCAGAGCGCGGCGGGTAGACATATTGGGGTTCTTGGGCTCGAGGAGAAAGAAGTTGCTCTCGCCTGTCGGCACATTTTCCTGCAGCAGATCAAGCAGCCCGCTCTTGCGCAGGACGCGGTACACTTCTCGGCTGGCGCCGGAGAGGATGAGGTGGCGTCCCTTTTCGCGCGTGAAGCGCAGCAGCTCTTCGAGAGCGCATACGGAGGTCGCATCCAAATTGCGGGCGTTGCGCATGCGCAGGATAATGACGGCGAGCGAGGGATCTTCTGCGATGCGAACTACCTGTTTGCGGAAGAGATCAGCGGCGCCGAAGAAGAGGTCGCCCTCGACATGCACGATGGAAATTTGGGGAAGTCGTTGGGCGGTATCGCTCACTTGCAGCAAGGCGCCCCGGTCATCCATGGTGTACTCCACGAGTTCGGGCTTGGCTGCCTTGCGCAGGAAAAGCGATACGGAGATGACAACGCCGATAAAGATGGCTAGGTGCAGCGGCAGCATGAGCGCGGCGATGAAGGTGACGACGAGAGCCACGGCATCCCCCGGCGTGGAGCGGAAACAGATGCGCAGCAATTTGCGATCGAACAACGAGACGGCATTTGCCAACACCAGCGCCGCCAGCACGCTGTGCGGTATGCGGGAGATAAGCGGCACATTCGCCAGCACAAAGGTGATGCCCAGGCAGATGAGCCCGCAATAGACGCCCGAAAAGCGCGTTGCAGCGCCGGATTTGTAGTTGAGCATGGAGCGCGTGAGCGAGGCTGAGCAGGGCAGGGATGTGGTGAAAGCAGAGCCGATGTTGGCCATGCCCACGGCGAAGGTGTCCTGGTTCAGGTTGAGCGGCTCACCGGTCTTGGCGGAGATCGTTTTGCTCATGACAGTCTGCTCCAGCGTCGAGAGAAAGGCCACACCGATGGCAATGGGCAAGAGTTCTGCAAGATTTTGGGCAGCAGCGCTGATGGATGGAGGGGTGCACACGAGGTCGCTCATGGTAAAGTCGCGGAGCATGCGCACGTTCGCGAAGGCGCTGCCGAGTTCAGGCCTGGAGAGCGCCCAGTTCACCACGCCCATCACCACCAAGATCGTGGCAAAGGCCGGCAACCACTTCATGTAGCGTCGCAAGGGAATGAAGAGCAGGAAGGAAAGTGCGCCGAGCACCATCGGTTGCCATTGCGCTTTGTCGATGTTTTCCCATATGGCGCAACTCATGGAGAAAAACGAGCTTCCGGCATCCACATCGTGAATGCCCATCACGTAGCGCAGCTGGGAGGCGATGATGAGCGTGGCCGCACCTGTAATATAGCCCACCAACACACTGCGACTGACAAATTGCAGCAATTCTGTGGCTTTCACAAAAGCTCCCACCACACACAGCACTCCTGCCATGAACACGATGAGCGGCACGTAGATGTGCGGACTAGCTTGGATGGCCGGTGACGCCGCCATCATGAAACTCGCCAGCATGAAAGCCGTGGCATTGCTCGGCCCGCTTACTGTGAGTGAACAACGCGTGAAGAGGGGCGCGAGGAAAGTACCCACCGTGGCTGCCATAATGCCGTAAATGCTGTCCAGTCCGGCCATGGCGGCAAATGCCATGCCCTGAGGCAGGCCGACAAGCGCCACGTCCATGGCCGCTTTCAGATCATGCCCGGCTTTGTCCCAGGTGTAGCCGGCAAAAGCGTGTCGCACGGGAAAGAGGTCAAAGGGACCACGGCGAACGAATTGGCGCAGGCCTCGCCAACCAATTCGAGCGCTGTGCTGCAAGCTCCCCATTTCTTGCGCATTCTATCACACCGGGCAGTCATGTCAAGCTGCGCGAAGCGCACGCAGCACGAGTAAATAATTCGGCTTGACATGCAAGGCGACTGTCCGTAATATGGAAGCAACGGTATGAATGAAATAATGATGATGGGGGCGATAGGGGGTGTACTCATGCCCCTTATGCTACATGCAGGCCGCGTGCTGGTGGTGCTTTGCGGGGCGATAGGGGGTGTACTCATGCTCCTTATGCTACTGCTGTGGGTAGCTGCCTTGGTGCGGTTGGGGAAACTGCGCGGGCAGAAAGCCGCTTTGGAGCTGGAAAAAGAATACTTCCATCGCGAACAAAGGCGGCAGGAGGATGAACTGCAGCAGCTCAAGCGTGCGCATGCCGATGAGCTGGCCGACTTGCGTCACGACTTTGAGCTGCGCAAGGCGGATATGGAGCGGCACTGGACCGATAGCCGCAAGGCTCTTGTGGAGGAATTCAAAAACCTGGCTGCGGAAACACTCCAGGAGCGCAGCAAACAGCTCAAAAGCGACAATCGCGAAAGCATGGGAAACTTGCTCGCTCCTCTACACATTGAACTTCAAAAATTAGCGTTTAATCTTAAGGAGCTGGATAAGAATGGGGTACGTCATACTGAGCGTATGGAGACGGTGGTGCGTGAACTGCTTTCTCAAACCCAACAGATAGGTAGAGATGCCGTCAATCTGACCAAGGCGCTGAAAGGCGAATCTAAAACGCAGGGTAACTGGGGAGAGATGATTCTGGAGAAGATGCTGGAAAGCAGCGGTTTGCAGCGAGATGTGCACTACCGTCTGCAGGAGACCCTGCGGGATTCCGAAAGCGGCAGTACCTATCGTCCGGATGCCATCGTTCTGTTTCCTCATGAACGCGGCATGATTATCGACTCAAAAGTTTCATTAACGGCTTACAGTAATTATATTGGTGAGGATGATGAGGCGAAGAAAAAGGAATACTTGGAGGCACATGTGCGCTCTGTGCGCAAACATGTCGATGAATTGGCACAGAAAGATTATTCTACGTTGCGCAAGGAGGGGATGCTGCGTGACAGTGTGGAAAGTGTACTCATGTTCATCCCGAATGAATCGAGCTATATTGCTGCGGTACAGGCAGACCG
>CANQBZ010000069.1 GCA_947589295.1 uncultured Akkermansia sp. | reverse complement strand
TGGACGAAATCTACAACCTTGCCTGCCCCGCCTCGCCCCCTGCGTATCAGGGGCGCCACTCCATCGCTACCACCCGCGCCTGCGTGTTGGGAGCTCTCAACATGCTGGAGTTGGCCAAGGAGCATGGAGCGCGCATCCTGCAAGCCAGCACCTCGGAGGTGTATGGCGAGCCGCTGGAGCACCCACAGAAAGAAACCTACCGCGGCAATGTGAACCCCATCGGCATTCGCTCCTGCTACGATGAGGGCAAACGTTGCGCCGAGAGCCTCTTCTTCGACTATCACCGCCACGAAGGCGTCTCCATCCGCGTCATCCGCATCTTCAACACCTACGGCCCGAAGATGGACCCGAAGGATGGGCGGGTTGTGTCCAACTTCATCTGCCAGGCATTGCGGGGAGAGGACATCACCATCTACGGCGATGGAAGCCAAACGCGTTCTTTCTGCTACGTGGATGACCTCATCGAGGGGATGGTGCGAGTGATGGCGATAGAGGATGAGACATTTACCGGGCCCGTGAACCTGGGCAACCCCGGAGAGTTCACCATCCGGGAGCTGGCGGATATAGTGTTGGAAAAGGTAGGGGGCAGCTCCAAGCTCGTGCATCGCGAGCTGCCGTCGGATGACCCCACGCAGAGGAGACCGGATATTTCTCTTGCGCAAAGCGTGTTGAAGTGGAGCCCACAGATTCCCCTGACGCAGGGGCTGGATGCCACGATTAAGTACTTCAAAACTCAAATCAATCAAGCATGAGGATTGCCATTATCGGAACAGGGTATGTGGGACTTCCCACGGGAGCGGGTCTGGCGAGTCTCGGACACGATGTCACTTGCATCGACTGCGACCGCGAAAAGGTGGAGAAATTGCGCGCCGGTCAGGTGACGCTCTTCGAGGAGGGACTCGAGGAGCTTCTCAAGTCCGGTCTGGAGTCCGGCCGTCTCTCCTTCACCGACTCCATGAAGGGAGGCGTGCGCGACGCTCAGCTCATCCTGCTGGCAGTCGGGACTCCCCCGGATCGTCGAACCGGTCAGGCCGACTTGCGCTACCTGTTCGGGGCGGTGAAAGAGGTCGCTCCCTTCCTGCCATCCGGGGCCGTTGTGGCTGTCAAATCCACGGTACCTGTCGGCACAGGGGATGAGGTCGAAACCCGGATTCGCAAAACCAACCCGAAAGCTCGGGTCGATGTCATTTCTCTGCCGGAGTTTCTGAGAGAGGGCTACGCCGTGCACGACTTCTTCCACCCCGTGCGTATCGTCGTGGGCGCCGAATCAGCAAGAGCCCGTGAACTGATCCGGGAACTCTACGCCAACCTGCCCAACGTGCCGAGATTCCTCTTCGTGGCGCGACGTTCCTCGGAGGCCATCAAATACGCCTCCAACGCTTTCCTCGCGGTGAAGATTCACTACATCAATGAAATGGCAGACTTCTGCGAGGCGGCGGGAGCCAACATCCACGAGGTGGCGCAGGGCATGGGGCTGGATTCACGCATTGGGCCGGCCTTCCTCAAACCCGGCCCTGGCTACGGCGGCTCCTGCTTCCCGAAGGATACGAAAGCCATTGAGCACATGGCGCGCAAACTGGGGGTAGACCTCTCGCTCATCCGTGCCGCCATCAAGGGAAACAAGAAACGCCGTGAGACTATGGCGCAGCGCATTCTGAAGGAAGTCGAAGACGTGCCCTCGCCAAAGATTGCCATCTGGGGACTTGCCTTCAAGGAAGGGACGGATGATTGTCGGGAAAGTCCCGCCGTGGAAATTGTGCAGTGCCTGGCACACCACCACGTGGACGTGTGCGTGTACGACCCGCAAGCCATGACGACGGCGCGGCGCATCCTGGGCGACACCGTTCAATACGCGCCGGACATGTACAGTGCGGCGCAAGGAGCCGATGTGCTGGTCATCCTCACGGAATGGCCGCAGTTTGATGCGGCGGATTGGAAACGAGTGGCGAGCGGGCTGCGCTCGCGCCATATCTTAGACTTCCGCTTCTTTAAGAAACGATGATGGAGAAGAATAAGCAGATTCTCGTAATGGGAGGAGCGGGCTACATCGGCTCGCACACGGTGCGGCATTTGCTGGATCGTGACTACCGCGTGGTAGTGGCCGACAACCTGATCTATGGTCACCGCGAGGCGGTGGACTCCCGCGCGGCGTTTGAGAAGGCCGACCTGCTGGAGCCGGAGAGCCTGAAGGCTCTCTTTGAAAAGTACGACATCGGCGCCGTGGTCCACTTTGCCGCCTTTGCCTACGTGGGAGAGAGCGTCACCAAGCCCGCCAAGTACTACCGCAACAACGTGGTCGGCACGCTCAACTTGCTGGATGCGATGCTGGAGCACGGTGTGAAGAAGATTGTCTTCTCTTCCACCTGCGCCACCTATGGTGAACCGCGCTACACGCCCATCGATGAGAAACACGCGCAGAATCCCATCAACCCCTATGGGCGCAGCAAGCTCATGGTGGAGCAGATTTTTTCGGACTACGAACGCGCCTACGGTCTGCAACACATCGCCCTGCGCTACTTCAACGCCGCCGGAGCCGCAGAGGACGGCAGCATCGGTGAGGCGCACGACCCGGAGACGCACCTGATCCCGCTGGTGCTGCAAGCGATTGCCGGCAAGCGGGACTGCATCCGCGTGTTCGGCACCGACTACGACACGCCGGACGGTTCCTGCATCCGCGACTACATCCACGTGGAGGACCTGGCGGAGGCGCATCGCCTCGCGCTGGAAAAGCTGGAAGACTACTCCGGTTGCATCAACCTCGGCACGGGTTGCGGCACGAGCGTGCTGGAGCTCATCCACGCCGCTGAGGAGGTATGCGGTAAGTCCTGCCCCGTGGAACTGGCGGAGAGACGTCCCGGGGATCCTGCGCGGCTCTACGCGAACAATGCCGCCGCGCGCTCCATCCTCGGCTGGCAGCCGCGCCATACCGATATCCGTTCGATCCTCTCCACCGCCTGGCAGTGGGAGCAACACAGACGCTTTTAATCAGACAATGAATACACATCAATTAAGATACGTGAAGAATCTTGTGGTAGGCTGCGGTCTATCCGGCATGGTCGTGGCGGAACGTATCGCTTCCCAACTCGGTGAGCCCGTGCTTATCATCGACAAACGCGCTCACATCGGCGGCAATATCTACGACTACAAGGAAAATGGGATCACCATCCACCAATACGGTCCCCATGCCTTCCACACGAACATAAAACATGTGTGGGATTACATACAGCAATTTTCCGATTTTTACTCCTTTCAGCTGCGTGTAAGTGCATGGATAGATGGACAAGCGGTTCCTGTTCCTTTCAATTTCAATTCTATGGAACGGCTGTTTCCGCAATTCCTAGCGGAAAAAATTCAACAAAAACTCATTACTCGTTTTGGATACGATGTAAAAGTACCCATATTGGAACTGAGAAAGGAAAACGATGCAGATTTGGCATTCCTGGCAGACTTCGTTTATAAAAATGTCTTTGAGGGTTACACTCTCAAGCAGTGGGGTCTCAAGCCAGAGGAAATTGATCCCACGGTGACCGCACGTGTTCCAATATTTGTCGGGCGGGATGACCGCTATTTCCAAGATAAATACCAAGGCATCCCACTGCATGGCTACACAACCATGGCTGAAAAGATGTTGGAGCATCCGCTCATTGATGTTCGGTTGAATACCGCTTGGTCACAAGTGAAAGATACCATCTCTTATGAACGTCTCTTTTACACTGGGTCAATAGATGAATTTTTTGGTTATTCAGAAGGGGTTTTACCGTATCGCAGCTTATTCTTCAAGAAACAGGAATTAAATCATCCTTATGAGCAACCAACGGCCAATTTAAACTACCCGTGCAATTATGAATGGACTCGTGTCTGTGAACCAAAATACTTTTTGGATGAACAAACAGATCACACTGTGTTAATGCGTGAGTATCCCCAAGCTTTTTCATTGGGGAAAAATGAACCTTACTATCCAATCGCTAATCCAGACAATAATGCTCTCTATGAAAAATACCTACTAAAAGCTAAAAAACTTGCCAGTGTCTACTTCCTCGGGCGTCTCGGCGATTATAAATACTATAACATGGATCAATGTATTGATCGTGCATTATGTTTGTTCACTCAACTTCTCCAACAATAATATGGAACATACCCCCCTCGTATCTTTTATTCTCCCCAATTACAACAATGAACATGTTCTGGACTTATTCTTCGCTAAGTTTCTCAGATACAATACATATGAAAATTACGAATTTATTGTCACAGATGATGGATCAGAAGATCGTGGCATGGAGGTTCTTAAAAAGTGGCAGCAAAGTGGTCAGATCCGGGAAATGACGATTTTTCAAGAATCTCATAAAGGGATTGTTCACGCATTGAATAAAGCTCTCTTCGCAGCAAAAGGGGAATTCATTATTCGCTGTGACGGAGATGCAACCGTAGAAACTCAAGGTTTTGTCGAAAAGTTTTTAGATTTCTATTTTGTAGCGCCGGATAAAATAGGCGTAATTACTTCTAAAGTAATTTCAGATGAAGGTTGGTTACACGCCTTGGGACGATCCGTCATTTCCCAAGAAGGACTTCTAGATCGAGGGAAAGTACCTGAGGAGCCCGTAGGAAAGAGAGTTTGGGATTACAAAACGGTACCTATCGATGATATCGCTCGTGTAATGAACAAAGTGTCTGAAGTTGATACTGCTCTCGGTGTGTTAACTTTTTGTGAAAAAAAGACAGCGTGGGATATAGGGGGATTTGATCCCAAATACCCCATCTGGATTGAAGATGACGACTTCTATCTGTCTTTCCGGTTGCACGGGAGGAAGGTTTTTTATCTTCCTGACATTTTCGCCTGTCATCGTTTTACTCTACGGGGGAAACGAAATCCGGATGCATGGAAAAAGAAGTGGTACAAACGTCTCTTCCGAAAAAGAACTTCATCATGGAGGGCACGGATTTTACGACATGACTATGCATATTGGAGGGAAAAATGGGGGTTTGATCCCCTGAATCCGGATTTAGACGTTATTTCTAAAAAATATGCAGGAACAGAACTTCTATGGAATTACCTTCCCCATTTAAGAGAAGAGGGTGAAAATATAATCAACAAATTCTTAAACAAACTATGAAAACAACAGAATCAATTCCCGTCTTTTTATCCGCCGATAACAATTATGCTCCGTACATGGTCACCTTGATGATCAGCATTATGGAGAACACGGAATCGAAAATAAATTTCTATATTATAGATGCTGGTCTAAGTAATTTAACCAAGCAGATAATCAAAAACATACAAAAAAAATACAATTTCTCTTTAGAGTTTATAGATGCTGAGAAGTATCGTCACTATTTCCCAATGCCTGCTTCTCCCTCTGGTCATATTACACGTGCTTCATCGGATAGATTTTTAATTCCTTACATGAAGCCAGAGTTGGATCGAGCGATTGTCCTTGATGTGGATATGATAGCCATGGGAGACATTAAGACATTGTGGGATACGGATTTGGAGGGAAAACTTTTAGGGGCTGTCCCGGTTTACTGTTTCATGGATATAAATTCTATCTATGAGGCAGTCAGAGAAGTAGGACTAAATCCTTCACATTACTATCTTAATATGGGAACAGTCGTGCTTGATTGCAAGCAGTGGCGAGAAAAAAATATGTGCGAACAAATTTCAAAAATTAAGATAAACTTTGATACTCAAAAATACCATAATTGGGACGAACTTCTATTAAATCTTACTTTAGAAGTAAATAACTACAAGATTATCGATCCCAAGTTTAATATGGCTGTATCACACATTTCCTACTATCAGCAGGGGAAGCCATACGCACATATGAAGGTTATTGAAGAACATTTTAAGCTAACAAAAGAATACAAACTCAATGATTTCATCTTTATCCATTTTGCAATGCCACATGTTAAACCGTGGAGGAATCGTATGTATTATTACAGTCCAATTGGGAGATGGATTGAAATTCCTGGATTTAAGGAGTTTTGGTATTATATGCAGAAGACTCCATTCTTTGAGAGTGAAAAGATATCATTTCAAGATATGCAGGTTGGTGGGTTATATGACTTAGGATATACCAATTCTAAGGAGCAATCCTTAGCATATGCCAACAGATTGCGAAAATATGAAAAATACAAGCTTTTAACAAAATTAACAATGGGACTTGTACCGAAATTTAAAAAACTACGAAACAAATACGCAGTGTGAATCAATCGAATATTATGAAAAAGCTCATTTGGATAGGGGAGGGTTGCTGGTTTCCTGATTCACTCAAAATTTTTTGCGAACGAGGAGTGCAAATTACTGTTATTCGAAGCTCTCAAAAATATGGGTGGGCAAAACATTATAAACTATTTGAAAGTTTCGCTAAGGTGGTCGACTGGAATTCTGGTATCGTTTCAGAACTAGCCTTGGACAATGAAACAGTTGTTATCGGGGGCGGAAACTTTATGAATATTTCGAAGGAGTACGTTAATCCCGGCATAATGGAGTACGCACATGAACAATTAGATATACTATACAGGATTTCAAAGTTTAATTCTGAATACCACAGCGGGGCAAAATGTATCCGGTGGTTTAATGGAGATACAGGCTTTGGAACTCCGGAAAATATTGAATTATTTTCTAATAAAATTCAATATGTTGACACTTTAATTTTTGATAATGATCAATTAAGAGAATTTGTGCTGACTAATATCCCTTCAGCTAGGGACAAGAACACTTTAATTGGTTGGATTGAAACACCCCTAGAACGATTTGTTAATCATAATAACAGATCTATCAACAAGCAGATATGCTGTCTAGGTAGATTCCTTTGCTCGACTCCGTCTTATATCACAAATTTTAAGCAACTTCCAATAAAAAAATATCCTCTCAAGCATTTGAATCTAATTGACAGAATAAAAGGACGCAAAAGGGGGTACCAAATGGCCGGTGCAACTGACAACATGGACGCGTTGCTGCGTGCCAGAGAGTTATTCTATCGCTTTGAATCTACCTGTGCCTTTGGATTATCTCACATGTATGATACCTTCTCGGGGAGTGTTGAAGATTATAGACGTCATAAAGATTTTTACTTTTCTATCTTTGGCCAAAACTTCCCCCATAACGTTTGTTCTTGTTACGAAGCATATTATCCATTCTGTAACAATGTGAATAAAGATGTATGCTATTTGATGAATGGGATCATTCCTCTTATCTCTCACATGGAGCATAACGTTTATCGTGAAATGATTAAAAGAGAAATGGCAATTCTCATCAAGAATCCATGGGATGTGAAAAACGTGCTAAACATGCCCAATCAAGCAATTCAACGCTACCGTGACAACATCTATAAAAACAGAGACTTGTTCACATTTGATCATGTCGCTGACATGATCATGGATCTTTCGAGCGGCTAAAAGTATGCCTATTGTCCAAATTATTTAAGTTTACCAGATTTACCGCAAAAGCATTTATGGAATATGATCTCGTACTGCCCGTTGGAGAAAGATGTCACACGTATGCGGCATTGAAAGATTTTTTTCAGTGTGAATCTTTACTTTTTGGTTCACTGGGAGGGATATCAATGCCAATCGTCTGTGAATGTTTATCAAGCGATTTTAATAATTTCCTTCTTTTAGAAAATCTTATTTGGGAAGGTGGAAACGATGCCTCTTGCTATTGGATAATTGACAAAACGAATAATGCTCGTATAAATCATCTCTTCAAATGTTCTTTCCCCTTCGATGAATCCTTGCACCGCTATTATCCTATTTTGGAACGACTCAAGAGAAGAACTCTCACGTACATTCAAAGGAGTGAAAGAATCTTATTTGTTCATGCGACATGTGAGTTTTCATATTCAACAGATGAACTTGTGCACTATTCGCGTACGATCCGCCAGCTTTATCCTACAAAAATATGTGATTTTTTGTATTTTATGCGTGACGAAAATGTAGTTGACTACGTACGAATTTACCACACAAATGGCATTTCTGTATACAAGATACCAGTTTTCAATAGGTCCATTTTACCCCCCAAAATAACGGAACAACCATCGAATGAGATGGCAATTTTTGGGAATATACCTGTGATGAAGCAGGCATTAACCTCTTATATTCTCTTTCATGCAAACAAAAAGAGTCTACCTCTTCCTTGCAATACGTTGAGTGATTGTCAAGAATTAAAGAAAGACAAGAATCTTATGATAACCATCGCTCGTTGGATTGACTATCAAAGGATTCGCTTAGCTTCTCACCTTTTGCACGGCAGATTGGGGAAACACTACGCTCAAAAAAAACGACGCTTAGGAAAACAAATGAAAGACATGCAAAGTTTTTGAAAAAACAGTCAACCGTGACTTGCAAAAACAAGTAAATGAATTTAAGTATTATCCTTAATGAAAAGGCTCTGTCCTACCACAGTGTTGAAAAAACATGAGCATGAACAAGTCTCTAAATAAGAATGTTCGAGTAGGGTTAT
>CANQBZ010000068.1 GCA_947589295.1 uncultured Akkermansia sp. | reverse complement strand
AAAATGCTATGCTGTTGGGTGACCGTTTATTTTGAGGCATCGGGCTTCGGTGACTTTTATTTTTGAGGCATTACGCAGAGACGAGTTACGCAATGCTTGTTCTCTTTTCAATTTTTTCGAACGTTCAATAGACGACTTCGTTTACCGAACTCTCCGCACAATCTTTTATTCTATTCGCCGCGCATGAGACGTTCGATGTCTGACACCTCCAATGGCGCGCCGGGAATGAGATCCTCCACGCCGTCCGGGTGAATGAGGACATCCGTTTCGATACGTACACCCAAATTTTCCTCAGGAATGTAAATGCCCGGTTCAATGGTCCACACCTGACCAACGGCAAAGACAGGGTCCTTGGGACACACATCGTGCACATCTAGCCCCAGGGAGTGCGATACGCTGTGCATGTAGTATTTGCGTACACAGGAGGGATCGTTAGCCTCGCGCTGTACTTGCTGTACACTGAGCAGTCCTAGATTCACCAGCTCCTGTGCCATGCGCGCGCGTACGCGCCGCTCATAGTCGGTTTTGCGCACGCCAGGCAGCATGATAGAGGCAGCGTAGCGGTGCACGGCCAGCACGGCTTCGTACACGGCTTTTTGACGTGGACTGAATTTTCCATTGGCAGGCACCGTGCGGCTCATGTCACCGGCATAGCCTCCGTACTCTGCACCCACATCAAAGAGAATGAGATCACCATTTTTGCAGACCTTGTGGTTGCTGATGTAATGCAACACACAGGTGTCCGCCCCCGATGCGATGATGGGGAGAAAGGAAAACTTGCGGGATCGGCGGCGGGTGTACTCGCTGCCCAACAGCGCCTCCATCTCCCACTCACCCATGCCGGGCTTGATGAGCGGGAGAATGGCGGCAAACCCCTCTCCGGTGATCCTGCAAGCCTCGCGCATCTGCGCAAGCTCTGGTTCCCCTTTCACCAAGCGCATGCGGGAGAGCAGGGGGTACAAGCTGCGTACCTCGGCATTCGGGTAATTCGCGTGAAAAGCCGCAAACATGCGCTCATTGCGCGTTTGCACGTCGGTGTAGCGTCGCGGGTGGGCGTCGCGTTCCCAGTACACATATTTGGCAGATGCGATCGCTTGAGCAAGCAACGTCTGGTATTCCTGAGTCCAGCGCACGTCCCGTACGCCCGATATCTCTCTCGCCTCTTCCTTAGTGAGGCGCGCGCCTTCCCAAATCACAATGCGTTCATTCGTCTCGCGCAGCAACAGGGTGTCAGTGTGCTGCCCGTTTTTGCCGATGAGCATCATGAGCGTGGTTTCCTCCTGGTCAATGCCGGTTAGGTAGTGCAAATCGGCATTTTGATGGTGCTGCATGGTGCCGTCGGCATTCGTGGGGTACACATCATTGGCATGCAGCACAACGAGAGCACCCTCCGGAAGGCGGCCTGCAAGTGCATTGCGGGCAGATTCGTAAAAGCATGACGGGATAGGGGTGTAGCGCAGAGTTTTCATGAGGGTTGACGTCGCTCGTAGTATAGCTCTAACGCCAAGCGCGTGCAACTCGAATGCGAGCCTTTTCCAAAAAATCTCTCTTTCTGCAAAAATTTGTCTTTACAAATGGCTCAATCCGCCTATAATGCTTTCTCCCGTCAGCACGAGTTCGCACTGCGGCTCTGCTTTCCGAATCAATTACAGCCCGTACCTCGATACCATGAAAGTCCTTTCCTCACTTGCTTCCATGAAGCGCCGCCACGCAGACTGCCAAATCGTGAAGCGCAAGGGTACGCTCTACGTCATCTGCAAGAGCAATCCCAAGTTCAAAGCCCGCCAGGGCGCCACCGCTGGCACTCGCCTCAGCAAAAGGGGTGTCAAGTAACCCCGAGTTGCCTTTCTCTCTTGATGTGCCGAGGTCGGTGGAACTTCGCCGGCCTCTTTTCGTACCGAGTGTAAGCTATGTCCAGCACGGTCACCAGTCGCATTTTTCCTCTTGGCGAATTCCGCTTTGAGAGCGGGCAGGCTCTGCCCAACATGCAACTGGCGTACGAAACGTATGGCACCTTGGCGCCGGATGCTAGCAACGCTGTCTTGCTTTTTCACGCGCTCACCGGCAGTCACCATGCGCACGGTCACAATGAATGCCTGCCCGAGGCTGGCTCTTTCTGGCAGCCGGAGAATTATGATGGCTGGTGGGATCGCATGATAGGCCCGGGCAGACCTTTGGATACCGAACGCTATTTTATCGTCTGCGCCAATTTCTTGGGCAGTTGCTACGGCAGCTCGGGGCCCGCGAGTTTGGCGCCGGATGGCGAACCGTGGGGCAGCCGTTTCCCCATGGTCACAGCGAACGACCAAGTGCGCGCGCAAATGCTCCTTCTCGACTCACTGGGCATTGAGCGTTTTGCCGTGGTGGGTCCCAGCGTGGGTGGCATGCTTTCTCTGGCTGTGGCGCACATGAATCCTCGGCGCGTCAAAAGTGTAATTCTCATCGGCGTTTCTGATGCACCGCCCATTGAGCACAAGCTCTCGGTCTTTGAACAAATAGCTGCCATCGAGCTCGATGCCAAGTACCGCGCAGGACGCTACCCTTTGGCAGACCCCCCGAGCCGCGGGCTTGCTCTCGCGCGCATCATCTGCCACAAGCTTTTTGTGTATCAAGAAGGCCTCGAAAAACGTGCCCGCCGCGGCGTTGGCGGACCTAATGATTTGCTCGTCTGGTTTCGCCCCACCCGCAACACGGAGAGTTACATGATTCACCAAGGCTGCAAGTTTGCCAAGCGCTTTGATGCCAACGCTTACATCCGAATTGTGAATATGTGGGCGTCCTTTGATTTGTCAACTCTCACCGGCGAACCATCCGTTGCCGCTGCCTTTGCTAAATACGCGCAGCACGCAATACCTTTCCTCATCTACTCAATCGACACAGACTGCTGTTTCACACCGCGTGTCATTTCGCAGTTCCACCGCCGTTTGCTCATGGCCGGAGTGAGTTCGCGTTACCTCCGTATCCACTCTCTCAAGGGACACGATTCTTTCCTCCTGGAACCCGAACTTTACGCGTCCGGAATCCGCAGCGTGCTCGGAGCCCTTTCATCCTGAGCGCTTGTGCAGTTTTTTGCGTGCTATTGTAATTTCTTTCTTGCATTCCTCCCCCCGGCATGCTAACTTGTCCCAGAAGTTCAGACAGCTTTATGAAAACCCCTATCCTTAAGAAAACTTACAAAAGCGGATTTACCCTCATTGAGTTGATGGTTGTGATAGCCATTCTTGCCACACTCGCTTCCATCGGCTACGGCCCGATCCTTGACCACATGAACGATGGCGATCGTCAAAAGGCCAATACAAATCTTAAGAGCGTCTTCACCCTGCTCCAGCAGTTCAGGATGGATAATGGCAGCTTCCCCTGCGATGACACTGGCGAACGCCTGCAGGAGGAGAACTCTGACCGCGACTTTGGCGACCTAAAGGGTGACCATTCCAACGCATACTTCCGCCAACTTTTCTTCAAGAGCGGTGTGGAGTCTGAAAAACCTTTCTTCGCGAAATTGGCTGCCCCCGGTCTCAATATCCAGAAGGAAGGCGATGAAAAGCTCGCGGGCGGTAAAGCTCTTGCTCCGGGCGAGAACGCCATGTCCTACGTGATGCGCCGTGACCCGCAGGACGACACCGTGAAAATGGCCGTCGACAAGAGCAATACCCCTCTTTCCATGTGTTCCGTCTATCCGTCGGCCACGCCATACGCCGGCGATAAGTTGCAGATTGACATGACGTCCTTCCGTGGTCACTTCTTCGTACTCTTCTGCGATGGATCAGTCAGTGACCAGGAAAGCAACATCGAAGAGACCGAGGACAACGAGACCATTGGCGTCCTGAAGGAGGGTAAGGACATCTTCCCGGAAACCAAGCGTGGTCGCCAAACTGCGCCAAACCACTTGGTACTCACCCCGGAAGCCTGATACTTGACAGACTCAAACCTTTTATCACAGGGGCGCGTTTGCTGCTGCAAGCGCGCTCTCTTTTGCGAGTGGTAGCTCTCTGCGGCTTCGGCGCCTCTAGAGCGTCCTGCCGAAAACTTCCGATTGACGTCCGCTTTCCTCCAGCGCTTGTAAACGGGAAGTCGGCAAATCGGTGCGTGGCAGCTGGGCGTAGTTCAGTCGGGTGCGAAAGTAGTCAACCGCACTTTGCGATACGGCAAAGATTCTCACAAACCCCAGCTTGCGCGCTTTTTGCTCCACAAAGTGACACATGGCTCGCCCATAGCCGTGTCCCTCGTAGCTTTTTTTGATAAAGAGGCAACCAAGCTCGGCGCATTGTTCTTCCGGATAAGGGTAGAGCGCCACACAGCCCACAATGGTATCGTCCAGCGTGTACACGTAGTAGCTGCTCAGGTTGTCACGTATGCTCTCGTAGGTGCGTTGCACGAGTTTGGCATCCGCCACACAGCGGGCGATCATGGAGAGTAGTTCGGGTATATCCTCCTCATGCAGTGGGCGAATTTCACGATAGGAGTCCGCGTGTACCATGGAGCCCACACCTTCTTCAGAGAAAAGCTCATCGAGCAATACGCCGCGTTGCTTACCATTCAACAAGTGCACGCGAGCTACCCCGCGGCGACATACTTTTGCAGCTGCCAACAACTCTTCCGGGTGCAAACATGGGCAGCTTACGGTATCTGCCACTTCGCTTTCGGGAATGGCAAAAATGGGTTGCCCTGCGCGCGAAGGAATCTCGTCCGTTTGCAGACAGATGTATTTGGAAGCGCCAAGCTGTACAGCTAGATTTACGCTTCCCTCATCAAAGCGTCCGCATGTGCCCGATGCGACAATGGCGACCTGGCGGCGTTCGATAATCTCACTCACTCGCTGCATGGAGGCCTGACCGGAGCTGAGCGGGGTGTGAACAGAGGCGGCATGAATTTCACATTTGTCGGCGCGATGCTGCAAAACTGAGGCATCGTCTCCCTCGGCCACCAGTACAAGGCGCACACCGATTTCATGCAGAGCGTCGGTGTCTAAGAGGGCATCGACAAGTTCATCCGCCTCAAGTAACGTACGCGCTATGTGCACCACCACGAGCTTTCCCCGAAAGTAGGGCACGTACTCCAGTACAGAGCGTATATTGACAGCCATGCCGCGTCAAAGAGTGGGGTGAGGTATCTCTGGGTCGTAGGTCGACTTCTCGCCGCTGGAAGAAGACTTTTCTCGCTTAATGTTCACGAGACGTTTTTTTCGATTGGGAAGATGTATTTTTTTCTCTTGGGAAGTTGTCACCCCATCGGGCAGAGCTCCGGAAGCCGGCTCACTTTCCGTTTGCTCGCGTTCGTGAAGCTGCTGGAGTTGCTCACGCAAGCTCGCCAAGAGGTCGCCCTCCATTCCACTTGTTGTCATCCCCGGTGCACTAATATCCGATGGAAGTGAGGCGAGAAAGTCCTCAAAGGCGCTGAGGTTGGTCGTACTGCGGAACATGCGGGCAACCATATCCAACTGAATGTCCTGCATGAGTGCCTCAAATAGGCCATACGCCTCGCGCTTGTACTCCACGAGCGGGTCACGCTGTCCTTGGGCACGCAGCCGTACGCCTTCTCGAAGGGCATCCATATCGTTAATGTGACGTTGCCACATCTTATCAATAGCTTGCAGCATGATGCTGCGTTCCATTCGATCCACGTAGTCTGGACGCTCGCCGCTCACTTTTTTCTCGTAGAGTTCTTTGATGCGTGCAGCAATCAGCTTTTGGGCATCCTGCCAGTTCAGGTGACCCAGCCATGAGGTATCGCTTGCAGTACCGATGGGGAAAACCGTGTTGAGCCACTGGTTGAGACTTTCAGCGTGCACTGATCCATCGTGTTCATCACTCACATAGCTTTCGCATTTGAAAGCGAGAGCTTCCTCCAAGTTTTCATAAAGCATAATGCGCGGTTCCTCACAGAGCAGGGCATCATTGCGCATGGCGTACACGATGGAGCGTTGCTGATTCATGACATCATCGTAATCCAGCACGTGCTTGCGCCACATGTAATTGCGCTGCTCCACCCGTTTCTGAGCGCCCTCAATCACCTTGTTCATGAGCCGGTTTTCTACGGCTTCGCCTTCTTCCATGCCAAAGCGATCCATGATGCGCGTCATGCGCTCGCTGCCGCCAAAGTTGCGCATCAGGTCATCCTCAAAGGAAAGGAAAAACTGTGAGGCTCCCGGGTCCCCTTGGCGCGAGCAGCGTCCACGCAGCTGACGATCAATTCGCCGAGCCTCATAGCGCTCTGTGCCCAGTACAAAGAGCCCGCCTAACTCGGCCACGCCCTCTCCAAGCTTAATATCCGTGCCTCGACCCGCCATGTTGGTGGACACGGTGACGGCGCCGCGCTGACCGGCAAGGGCAATAATTTCGGCTTCGCGTTGGTGGTTTTTCGCATTCAGCACCTCATGCGGAATTTTGGCCATCTTGAGCATGCGCGAGAGGGTCTCAGACGCGTCCACGCTTGCGGTGCCTACCAACACGGGCTGTCCCTTCTTATGCAGTTCTACGATCTTGGCGACCACTGCATTGAACTTCTCGCGGCGACTTTTGAAGATGAGGTCGTTAAAGTCCTCACGAATGCAGGGCTTATTGGTGGGGATGGGCAATACGTCCAGCCGGTAAATATCGTGGAACTCCGCCGCTTCAGTCTCGGCGGTGCCGGTCATGCCCGCGAGTCGGCTATACAGGCGAAAGTAGTTTTGAATGGTGATAGTGGCGTAGGTCATATTCTCCTCCTCCACAGTCACGCCCTCCTTGGCTTCTACCGCTTGGTGCAGTCCTTCACTCCAGCGGCGACCAGGCATTTCTCGCCCAGTGTTCTGGTCGATGATGATGATTTTGCCTTCCTTCACAACATACTCCTTGTCGCGCTCGTAGATGGTGTAGGCTTTGAGTAGCTGGCTGGTGGTATGCAGGCGAATGCCGGTTTCCTCCAGTTTGCGAGTGAGTTCTTGTTTGCGCAGCTCCTTCTCACGCTCGCTCAATCGCTCATCCTCATCGATATTGACAAATTCGGTGCCGATATCCGGGAGCACGAATTCCTCCGGATGTCCGGGGCTGATGAGTTGTCGCCCTTGTTCCATGAGGTCGGCGTCGTGCGTCTTTTCATCCACGCAGAAGTAGAGTTCTTCCTTGAGTTTGTACTGTTCAAGTTTGCGGGGATCCTGCAGTAAAAACATCTCGTATTTTTCCACCATCCGCCGGTACTCCGGGTTCTGCTGGCTGCGCATGAAGGCCCGGTTGCGCGGCATCCCCATCTTCACCTTGTAGAGACAGCGACCGGCCGCGTCCGCATTGCCAGCTTGCGCGTGCTCCATGGCTTCCGTCATGAGTCGGTTGCACAGCTCCACCTGCGCTTTCACCACTTTCTCAACGATAGGCTTCAGCGCATCGTATTGCTGCTCGACTTCAACCACGGCGGGACCGGAGATAATCAGCGGAGTGCGTGCTTCATCAATCAGAATCGAATCCACCTCGTCGATGATGGCAAAATAGTGACCGCGTTGCACCTGGGCTTCGCGGGTGGAGGCCATGCCGTTGTCGCGCAAGTAGTCAAAGCCGAACTCTGCATTGGTGCCGTATGTGATGTCACAGGCATATTGATCACGGCGCAGGTCATTCGGCATCAGACTCTGAATGCAACCTACCGTCAGCCCCAAGTGGTTGAACAGCGCACCCATCCACATGGAATCTCTCCTCGCCAGGTAATCATTGACCGTTACCACGTGCACCCCCAGTCCCGTGAGCGCGTTCAGGTACACCGGCAGGGTCGCCACCAGCGTCTTGCCCTCGCCCGTTGCCATTTCGGCAATGAATCCTCGGTGCAGGGCTACGCCGCCCAGCAGCTGCACGTCAAAATGCACCATGTTCCACTCCGTAGCAGTGCCGCACACATTAATCGTCCTGCCGCACAGCTGGCGCGCTCCCAATTTCACGGCTGCGAAAGCCTCTGGCAGAATGGTCTCCAAATACTTGGCCCGTAATTTGTCAAACTTCGGCTCGATGTCCAGGAAAGCCTTTTTCCCGTTCTCAATGGCCTCCGCCGTGGCCTCAACTTGAGGGAGTTTCGGGAAAAGGTCGCGCAGCTCCTCGAAGCGTTTGTTGAGTCGGGCGGCGTACTCCTGCAAGGCTTCTTCATCGGCGGCCATGATAATGCCGCGCGGCGGCATATCCAGCGGCTTAAAGCGGTGCAGGTATTGTTGCCATTCGCGTGTTTTTGCACGCAGAAAATCGGCACCTTTCTCCTGCCAAACCTTTTCTTGTTCCAAGATTTTCTTGACCACCGGCTGCAACCGGCGTACCTCGCGCTGGTTTTTTGACCCCACGATCTTATTGAGTATCCACTTGATCATTTTCTCATTTGCTCTGTGCTTGTCACCTCGCGCCTACCGCGCGCCGCATTATACTCTTGCTATGTCGTCTTTGCAAGCCCATCGCGCGGCATGCAGCGCAAATCGCATTTCCTCAAAAATAAAGTCACCGAAGGGTCGCCAAAAACGGGAAAAGAGAATTTCCTGAATGCTTGATGCC
>CANQBZ010000067.1 GCA_947589295.1 uncultured Akkermansia sp. | reverse complement strand
TTCGGCCCTGTTGCTGGTGCAGCCGCTGCCGCAGCCACCGCCGGATTTGAGACTCTCAGCAAGACTTTTGACAAGACCTTTGACCATTTTGACGAATACAAAGAGGAGTATGGGAAAAGCGCCGGGAGTTTTTGGGGAGGTCTCTTTTCAGCGGGGACGGATGCGATCTCCGATGGTTTGAGCAACGTTACCATCAGTTTTTTGGAGTCACAAAAAGCCGCCGGCGGATGGCAACCTTTTCTAATAATTAATGATGAGCAATTTACAGTAACGGGAAGCGTCATACAAAACACCCTCGCAACAGGCCATCGACCTGATAGCGCTTTCCTCTCCCCAGCGTAGACAATTCAAACGCGCTTTCTGCGCCACCTCACCACTATCTTCCCCTTGACGGAATTCCTACCTGCAACAATGAATCGCAGGGGAGAGAGGAAAATCCCCCCGCTCCTTCAGGGGAGCGGGGGTCGCCGAATGGACAATAAATGTAAGTTTACACCGCAGCAGCGCGGATGATAGCGGCAAAGGAATCAGCTTTCAATGCGGCGCCGCCCACCAGCGCACCATCTATATCCGGCTGACTCATCAGCTCGGCAGCATTAGTCGGCTTCACAGAGCCACCGTACTGGATGCGCACCTTTGCGGCGGCATCTGCGCCGAATATCTCCACCACCACACTGCGAATGAAAGCATGGGCTGCCTGTGCATCGGCGGCGGACGCGGTCTTGCCCGTGCCGATAGCCCACACCGGCTCATAGGCAATGACCAGACCTGCCACCTGCTCCGGCGTCAGTCCCGCAAGACCGTCCGTCACCTGAGTGCGGAGTACCTGCTCCAACTGGCCACCCTCACGCTGCTCTAGCGTTTCGCCGATGCAATAGATCGGGACGAGGCCGGCAGACAGCGCCTTGTGGATTTTTTTATTGATGTAAGCGTTAGTTTCGCCGTGGTACTGACGGCGCTCGCTATGACCGAGCACCACGTAGCGGCAACCAAGCTCCACGAGCATCGCGGTAGAAACTTCACCGGTGAAAGCGCCGTTATCGTGGTCACTCACATCCTGTGCCCCCACGCCCAAGCAGTCGCACCCATTCAGGGTCTCAACCACCGCCGGTATCGTGACGAAGGGCGGTACTATTACTTTCTCCACTCCTTTACAATCGCAAAGTTTTTCCTCCTTGAAAGCAGCCAAAAATGCACGGGCCTCCGAGGGTCCGATGTTCATTTTCCAGTTAGCGGCAATAATCGGTGTTCGTGACATAGTTATATCGTTTCTGATTGTTTCCCCCACATGGGAGTTACGGTTAGGGTATCGCTCTTGGGTAGATAAGTCAAGTCCAATCGCTGTTTGCTTCTAAGGCAGTTTTAGTTCTCATGGAACGGCTCTGCGACAAGCCCAGGGTGTATGCGAAAACGCACTGGGATGTTGTGCGGCACCGGCGAATGGAAAAAAGAAAGCCTCATAACTAATTTTTTGTTTACCGCAGGAGAAAGAAGATACGTTGCACTAGTCATGCTTGCCTCCTTGCTATAGGAGCCCTTGATGAGGTGAGTATGGCCTACAGAGCCATCCGAATTGCAGAATGAAATGGCCGCAATTAAGGGAGTGATTGTGTAATCAAGACGAAAAAGAACGGACTCTGGTATCTCCCGTGTCGGAGGCAATGGACTCACGAAAAAAGTGTGATTAAAGGCATGCAGCGAACCTAATTGTTTAGGATCAAAAGGTTGTGTTCTAACTTGGAAACGAGATGAGGAAAAGAGAAGTTCTACGGAGGTGTTGAACTCAACCCACCCACCGTGCGGGAGTGTACAAAAATCGTAAACTAACGTGCGACAATGATCCATACAGGGCTCCACAAATCGAAATCTGCCAAGTAGTACTCTGCCCTCAGCATCCACCCCTATGAGCGGAGAGGAGGCTTCCCTACTCAGCGGGGGCGGCACGAAAGCAGCGTCTGTCGGCAACTGGACATGCAGCCGTAACGTGCAACAAACCCGTCCTTCTGGCACACCATAATTGCACTCAATACTCTGCACCCGCACTTCCGGCTGCTCTGAGGCAGGCAATAAAGCAGCAAACCCGCTAAACAACAGGAAAATGAGAGCGAGACATCTCATAGCTCAGTCTGAGTAGCGTGTGTCGCACTCTTGCCAAGAGTAGCACGAAAACGCACCGGTACACGTACGGTGCTTTGCCCTGTGCAGAGCTCCAACTGCATGCGTTCACTTTCCTCGACGTTCCAGAGAACGATGCGAGTACCGCCCTCGCCTCTGGCGGTAGTAAAATGCCGCACCTCCAAATCTTGGGCATGATTGATGGCGTCTCCTGGCGAACTCCACACGCGCACCACTCGCGAAATGCTCACCCCAGCGGGGCAGATAAACGTGAGGTCCGCACGCAAGAGAGTACCGTCTACATCTCGATTTTCGGCAATGCTATTAGATTCAGCAGGAATAGAACGAATAGCTCCCTTCTCCCCGGGCAACTGAAGTTCCGCAGGTTTCAGCAAATTGATATTTAAATTATTTACAATCTGAGTATCACGGGTTATTTGCACCTGTAACACCTCATCCACATCCAAATAATCTACCCGTCCTGGTAGCGGAAAGATGAACACGACAGATCGAGCTTCAGGGTTCTCAGCAAGTTCTCCCCATGTGCAGGGGGAACTACGCAGAATATTGCCATTTTGATCAGTACCGCAGATGCTTAAAGCACGTGATCCTGCCTCGTTCACTCGCCAACCCGGCTCTGTGGGTGTCACCACAACTTGCAATTCCATGCGTCGTCCGCTTTCGTCATGCGGGGGAGAATAGATGCAGCGCACCCCGCTGAGCATGGCACGCGCAGAGGGTCCCGCAGCGCACGCTCCCCCAGCCACTAATGCGGCCATTATGTACCATAATCTCATCACTTGCTATTTCCTTATATCACACTCACACTCTGCTGGCAAATAGAAAGCAGGGCGTCTCTCGGATGTGTTTTTCTGCAATACGATGAGGAGAGGCTCACATCCGTCCAGGAAAAATATTTTTCATCGTCCTCTCTCCCCTTGCCAGGCGAATCCTTGATGACTCCATTTTTTGACGCAATGCGGTCGAAATGCGGGAACGCAAGAGGATGCAGAGAAAAGATTGCCTCTGCACAAGAAATGGTGTAGAATGCTGGCGCATGGTATGAAGGAAACACTCGTTGATATCAAGGAACGGCGTAGCTGCAGGAAATACTCAACAAAGCCTGTTGAGCATGCAGATTTAGAAAAAGTGTTGGAAGCGGGCACGTATGCTCCAACGGGACATGGCACCCAATCGCCCCGAATGGTTATAGTGACCGATGAGACCCAGCTTCGGGAGCTTTCCTCCCTCAATGGGCGAGTGTGGGGTAAACCGATAGACCCTTTTTATGGGGCGCCGGTGGCGGTGTTTGTTTTGGCTGATAGGACGGCACCCACTGGATTTCAAGATGCCTGCTTGGTGATGGGCAATCTCATGCTTGCAGCGCAGGCGGTCGGCCTAGGTTCCTGTTGGATTAACCGCGGCAAGGAGATGTTTGAGCTGCCGGAAGGCCGTGTCATCTTGGAGCGCTGGAGAATTGACCCCGCTCGCTATGAGGGATTGGGTATCTGCATCCTAGGGCATCCCGCCGAGGGCGGTATAACCCACGCTAAACCACGCAAGGCCGATTACATCGTTTACGCCTGACACCCCTTTGCCCATATGCCTGAACCTGCTCCGTCCCTCTATTCCCGCCTTTCCGAAAATCCCGTTGGTGAACAGGAAACCAACCTGCGCCCACCCGATTTTGGCGAATTCTGCGGTCAAGAAAAAGTAAAGGAACGACTCATGCTCATGGTGGCGGCGGCCAAACAACGAGGTGATGTACTTGACCACGTATTACTCAGCGGGCCGCCAGGTTTGGGTAAAACAACGCTTGCCTACATCATTGCACACGCTGTTGGACGCAATCTGTATATCGCCTCCGGCCCGCAGATTGAGAAAGCGCGCGACTTAGCAGGTCTGCTCACGCGTTTAGAAGAAGGGGATGTGCTCTTCATCGATGAGATTCATCGACTCAATCCAGCGGTGGAGGAATACCTTTACCCTGCTATGGAAGATTTCCGGCTAGACATTATGATTGACCAAGGCCCCGCAGCTCGCTCGGTAAATATGCGCCTCAAGCCATTTACTCTCATCGGGGCAACAACCCGCAGCGGTATGCTCACCGGTCCACTGCGCTCACGCTTTGGCATAGCCAATCGCTTGGATTACTACACCATGATCGAAATCTGCCGCATTCTCACCCGATCTGCGGGGCTGCTAAATATCTCTATCACCCCGGAGGGAGCGGAGGCTATTGCACGCCGTTCTCGTGGAACTCCGCGGGTGGCCAATGCTCTGCTACGTTGGGTTCGAGACTATGCGCAAGTGCGCTCCAATGGCGATATAACTGCTGGCGTAGCTGAAGGTGCGCTGGAAATGATTGATATTGACACCGATGGACTGGATGAAATGGATAAACGCATCCTGGAGACCCTGATATACAAATTTGGAGGCGGGCCGGTTGGACTCTCCTCGTTAGCGGTGGCACTTGGAGAAGACGCCTCCACATTAGAAGACGTGCACGAGCCCTTCCTCATTATGCAAGGCTACATCAAGCGCACACCTCGCGGACGCGAAGCCATGCCAGCCGCCTACGCGAAACTGGGGGTGTCCATGGAACGGGCAGGCCAAGGCGAATTGCTGCTCTAACCCCCGCTCCATCACTCTCGACATGAAAAATACATTGCAGTTGATAATAGGAGCCCTTGCATGCCTGACGATCACGCAGTGTGCGCAACAGCAAATGCAACGGCAAGTCCTCGAATCGCGCACAGTAGTACTAGATATTGGCCATTACTACGCTTCCGGTCGGGGCGGACAAGGAGCGCGCACGCCGGATGCCTCTCAGGGAGGTTCGCTGGAAGAATGCGAATTTTGGTATAAATATGCTGGAGAAGTGAAGGATGTTATCGAACAGGCCGGCTACAAATGCGTAGTAATCAACCGCGGCGATATGCCCACAGACCCATCGCTCGCAGCCTGTGCGAGAAAAACAGGCGTCCTCCATGTGAAGACTCCGCAGCCAACAGCCGTTTACCTGTCGCGCCATCACCCTGAACGGATGGCCGTGGGGATTCTCAGTGCCGACTATGCCTTGGATTGGAAACCAGCAGCTGTTATTTTCTTGCACCTCAACAGTGACTCTGATACATGGCACACTTCCTACAAGGGCGCTTTCTACTGCAATAAGACAGGTGAGCCTATGGCTATAACAATGGCAGAGCATATGAATCAAACCATCTTCAACCGTACTATGCCCAACGGAGGATTCCCCTGCGGTGTCATCATCCGCACCGATGGCCACAAAGGCGGCGGCGACTGGCTCAATACCTGCAATGATTCCTGGGTGCCGGCTATTATCACAGAGATTGCATTCCTCTCCAACCCTCAGCACGTTCGCTTCCTCAACTCTCCTGTAAAGGCCCGCCAGTTTGCCCGTGCCATCGGGGAGGGAGCTATACGTTATCTGAGCAACCGATAGCTTTTTTCTTGTTTTTCAATCCCTTTTACCTATAATGAAGACACAGACAATATGAAAGGCATTGTATTAGCAGGAGGCTCCGGCACACGCCTCTACCCAATCACCAAGGGGGTCAGTAAGCAACTCTTGCCGGTTTTCGACAAACCGATGGTTTATTACCCTATTTCAACGCTCATGCTGGCAGGCATCCGCGAGATTCTTATTATCTCTACTCCGGAGGATTTGCCCAGCTTTCAACGTTTGCTCGGCGATGGCAAGGAATGGGGCGTTTGTTTCTCCTACGCTGTGCAGCCACGCCCAGAAGGACTCGCGCAGGCTTTCATCATTGGACGCGACTTTATTGGGGATGACTCCGTATGCATGGTTCTCGGCGATAATCTTTTCCACGGCGTGGGTTTCTCCGAATTGCTGCGCCGGGCCGTCAAACAAACGAGAACAGGCAACGCGAGCATCTTCGGCTACCGTGTGGCGGATCCGGAGCGCTACGGCGTGGCGGAATTGGACGACGCAGGCAATTGCCTTTCCCTAGAGGAGAAGCCGAAGTCTCCCAAATCCAATTATGCCGTGGTCGGGCTGTATTTTTACCCGAATGATGTTGTGCAAATCGCCACCAGCATCAAGCCCTCTGCTCGAGGTGAGTTGGAAATCACTTCTGTCAACCAAGTGTACCTGCAATCCGGAAAGTTAAAAATACAAGCCATGGGGCGAGGATATGCCTGGCTCGACACAGGAACATATGACTCGCTTTCTGAAGCCTCTACTTTCGTGGAAGTCATAGAAAAACGGACCGGCAACAAAATCGCTTGTCTGGAGGAAATTGCTTGGGAAAACGGATGGATCGACTCTGCTCGTCTCCGTAAACTTGCGGAGCCCATGCTGAATAATGACTATGGTCGTTACCTGCTGTCCCTCACTGAACAAAAATAAAGGCATGAAAACGATTCCCACAGCTATCCCGGGTGTGTTCCTCATTGAACCGCATGTTTATGGGGACGAACGTGGCTATTTTTACGAGAGTTTTTCTGCACGGGAATTCGAGCAGTCTGTACTGCACACAACCTTTGTTCAGGATAACGAAAGTATGTCCACTTACGGAGTCGTGCGCGGGCTGCACTACCAAAGAGCGCCACACTCGCAAGGCAAGCTGGTGAGTGTGGTAAGCGGACTTGTGCTGGACGTGGCGGTCGACATCCGCCACGGTTCGCCCACCTACGGCAAGCATGTGGCCGTGGAGCTCAGCGGCGAAAATCACCGGCGTCTTTTTATTCCGCGAGGATTTGCCCATGGGTTTGCCGTACTCAGCGAGCGAGCCGTCTTTCAGTACAAGTGCGATAATTATTATGCTCCTGAAAGTGAAGGAGGCATTGCCTGGGATGACCCTGCCCTGGGCATCGACTGGCGTCTGCCTGCGGCTGATGTTATCCTGTCCGAAAAGGACTGCCACCGCAGCACCCTTGCCAATGCCCCGGTGGATTTTGACATCAACACCAAGTTCTACTGATGAAAACCCTTGTAACAGGTGCCCGTGGTCAACTCGGCTGCGAATTGGCTGCTCTCACAAATGAAATCGACCCTTCCGGTGAGTACGTTTTCACTTCTTCCGAGCAGCTGGATATCACCGACCGTTCTGCTGTACTGGAAATGATGCAACGCTTGAAGCCTCAAGCTATCATCAATTGCGCAGCTTACACCCAGGTGGACCGTGCGGAGGACGAACCAGAGCGCGCCGATGCCGTGAACCATCGCGGAAGTGCCTACTTGGCGTCAACGGCAAAAAAGATAGGGGCCTTGTTACTCCACGTGTCTACGGATTATGTATTCGGCGCGGGAGTCTCCCACACACCTATCACGGAGCAGATTGCGCCGAACCCCATGGGCGTTTATGGTTTCACCAAGCTCGCAGGGGAGCAGGCCATACGCGATAGTGGCTGCCGACACATCATTCTGCGTACCTCGTGGCTTTATTCTTCTCATGGATACAACTTCGTGAAGACCATGCTGCGGCTCATGCGCGAGCGTTCGGAAATTCGCGTGGTGAATGACCAAATCGGCTCGCCGACATACGCGAGAGACCTTGCGGCGGCTATTGTGCATATTCTGCGGGAGGAGCCAACGGATGACAAGCTTGGCACGTATCACTACTGCAACACCGGCGAATGCTCTTGGTACGACTTTGCACAAGCCATCCTCAAGTACGCCGGACTGAGCCATCAATGCCGAGTGCTGCCGTGCACCACCGCTGAGTACCCTACCAAAGCATCGCGTCCATCCTATTCTGCGCTGGATACGACCAGTCTGCATCGCACCTTTGGCCTGAGCATCCCACATTGGCAGGATTCGTTGCAGAGCATGCTGCGCACACACCCTGAACTGTGAAGTGCGTTTCTTCACGTGCCTAGCTGACGACGTATGGCGGTTGTGGAGCGCGCGGGCAAGTTACCGTGCGGAACGCGCGAACTAACGACGTAGCGAATGCCACGCGATTCGATGAAAGCTCGTTTCTCGTCATCAGAGCCATCACTGTTCACAAAAAAAATATCCGGCTTTATCACATCGAGCAACGGCGCGAAGTCCAGCTTGCCGGATCCGGGGCCAATGTACACTTTTTTCACACAGCGCAACGCCTCTAGCATGTATTTACGCTCACGTTCATTGTACAGGGTTGCGCGGTGTTTGAGCTGCATCACCGTGCTGTCTGAACCGAGCGACACGTACACATCTCCATAACTGGCCGCTTCCTCCAAGAAAGCAATATGACCGCTGTGAAGCACATCAAAGCAACCGGAAACCATCACGCGGAGAGTGTTCGCCTCTAAGCTCATCGTCATCCTTATTTCTGAGATCGGCTGCGGTGCAAGCGCTCTAAATAAGCAGGTTCCCACGGCACTGCCTCATCGCGCCCGAACGTGCGGCAGTACGGCTCCACCGGGTACAGATTTTCGCATGCGGCCAGCGCCTCCTCGCGTTCTTCCGGCGTTGCGTACATGTAAAGGGCGTACCCGCCATGTCCACCGCCGCAGTATTTATGCGCCAGCGAGCGCCCTATCTCTTCCAACGGCTTCATCCCTTCGTCAAGTTGAGCACGGTAGCTCATTTGCACCGCGACAGAGAGAGCCGTCACATCCTGTTGCTGCACACCGAGCCGAGCCACTCGACCGGCTCGGGAAATGGCATCCAGATT
>CANQBZ010000066.1 GCA_947589295.1 uncultured Akkermansia sp. | reverse complement strand
TGGTATCCCATAGATTGACCGAAACACGGAATTCATCACACTTCCGACGGGGGTAGCGGTTTGAAGGAATAGCCGATGCCCCGCTCAGTGACAATGCAGGTGGCGTGGTCGCCAAGTTTTTGGCGCAGGCGTTTCACGTGCGTGTCGAGCGTGCGGGAGAGTGAGGCATCTGCGTAGCCGAGCAGGATGTGCTGCAGTTCGTAACGGTCTTGTATTTTCCCGGGGCGTTCTGCCAGGTAGGCGAGCAGCTTGAATTCAATGGGCGTGAGGTTCAGATTCTCTCCGTTCAGGGAGGCAATCATCGTATTCTTGTTCAAGCAAAGAGGGCCGCTATGCACGATGAGGCGCGCTGCCGAGCGATTGACACGTTGCAGGATGTTGCGAACCCGCAGGACGAGTTCCTTCGGGCTGAACGGTTTGGTGATGTAATCATCCGCTCCCAGCTTGAGCCCCGTGAGGCGATTGTCCAGCTGAGCTCGGGCGGTCAGAAAAAGAGCCGGGATTTCCCGCGTGGATTCATCCTCCTTCATGCGGCGAAAAATTTCCAGACCATCCATGCCCGGCAACATGATGTCCAGAATGACGAGATCCGGATGGGTGCGTCGGATGAGTTCCAGACCCTCACTGCCGTGGTGGCAGAGGGAGGCGTGCCAGCCTTGTCGTTCCAAATTGTACGCCACTAACTCAGCAATGTCAGTATCGTCCTCAACAATCAGGATTTCCATGGATGTAGTTTAGCAGACTGTTTCAGAAATGCACCCCATTTTCTGCGCAGTGAGCAGGTAAAAAGAGGGGACGGCGAGCGTCTTGGCATGGTCGCCGATGCGTTCGATGGCGCGCAGAATAAACAGCAGGTTTGTCCCCACTCGGAAGTCGTAGAACAGAGCGGTCGAGGCGCTTTGGAAAATGCGTTTGATCTCTGCAGCGTACAGAGCGTCCAAATCCTCGTCCTTTTTTGCTACCCCGTAAGCGAGTTGCGCGTCGTCCCGCAGGATCGAGAGAACGGCATCACGCAGCTCCACCTCAGCCATCATGTAGATGGGCTTGAAGGACTCGATATCCTGCACGTCAACTTTTCCGGCAATTTCCGGGATGCTGCTTACGATTTGCTCAGCTTGATGCACGATGCGACCGAGACGACTGAAGCGTTGAGCCGCGCGTACAAAATGCAAGCGCTCCTCCGGCGTGCAAATGCCGACAAGCAGAGAGCTTCGGCTTTCTCCCTCGGCTTTTCGTGTGGCGTTGAGCAAAGAATGACACTCTGCGCGCAGTCGCAGTGCCGTAGCGGCGTCAATCTCGAACAAACACAGGCGGATGCGGCTTACCAGTTCAATCACCCTCCGGCTGAGTGCCGGGAACATATCATCTTCTTCATTCATACGCTTCCCCTGTACCACCTTTACGTCCGCTAAACAAGTTTGCGTGGGTGACAATTTCGCCACATACATGATGGGGAAAACTATAGTCGACGTTGAGTACTCTAATAGGGGGAAAATGACCGGAGCAGCCTTTGGCTGATGACTCACGCTCGACTCACGCACTGCTTCAATTCGTAGATGCACGTTAAAAGGAGTCCGACTTGCATATGTAGTCGAAGTTCTGCATCATTTTACATGATTTGATGCAGAAAACAGAAAAATGAGGCAGAGAAATTGCCTATGATGCCTTACTTGGTGGAAGCGTGGATGGGGAAAGAATCTTCACGCATGCGACGGATGGCTTCCCCAATCGGTATGCCGTTGATTTTTGCCGTAACAGCGATGGGTGATTTGCCTTCACGCAGGGAAAAAATGATGGTGCAGGGAAGTTGCTCGTCATCGATGGAGTGTTGTTTCTTCCACTTAGAGATCGTATCTGCATCGTCCTTACTCAGGACGAAAGAATGACGGTTGGTGTCGTAAGAAAAGTACTGAGTGGTCGTATTGATACGAGCGAGGGGATCAACTTTGAGGAGGTATTCTAGCTTCTCGGGATCATCACGGCGCGCTGCCGGTGCAGCAGAGGGATGTTTGACGATGATCGGTTGATAGGTCCTCCGGCGAGCTTGTCGTTGCACTTCAAGTAGGGCAGGGGAACGCCATTCTCCCTCACGCAGCTGCGCTTCTACGGCGTTCGGCGCTTCCAGTCGATAGTCCCAGATTCCATCTTCTCTGCGGGTCCAGATGGCGCAGAGGTGAATCACTTTGTCGTTAGTGAAGTCGGCGAGGTTGATGGAGTTAGGTAACGTGGCTTCATCCGGGCGTGGACGAGAGGAGCCTTCCCGGTTGTCGTCATCGGTTATAGCGTTCCACCAGATAGAGCGCCCTAGGTGCGAGGCATGTTCATCTGTGTGAAATTGATAGGGAAGAAAAATGCCGGAATTCGATATCGATATCTCCCCGAGCGTTTCAATGTGCGGGGCTGAGGCAATTTCCCGCTCGTATTGCAGGGTGAGGAGGGCGATGAAGAATACTTGCGCTATGACGATGAACGCAAGAATCATGTGCCTGTGCACGGGTTTATTGGACATCTTACTGTTGAGGGGCTGATTGTTCCTGTTGATTTATGACGGCAGCTTTCACCAATGTTCGGCGACCTTTTTCCAGAAGCCCTACCACTGGCAAAAGTGCGAGACCTATGAGCAGCATGACGGCGCCGGATTCCACCAGCGATCCTAGCACATTGTCCATTAGTCCAATCATGGCGGCTACTGCCATGACCACTCCGTAGTTCACCCACGAGCGGCGTCCTCCCGTGACGCCGCAGTACATCAGTACAGCGGCATATATTGCGCATACCACGACGCTCATGCAGTGGGATAATGCTCGGGTCGCTGCATCGGGACCGAAGCCAAGGTACCACACCCAGAGCATCAACCCCGTGCTAACGGCGAGAAGTCGCCACGCTTTTGTCGAAGCCGAAGAAGGACGAAGAAAGGCAAACAGGATGGCTACGCCGACTGCGGCGACGATGCAGTACGGGAACATGGAGAAATCGGCGTTTGCGTGGTTGTCGTAGAGGGCATAGTACTGCGCCTTGGCGAGGAAGACCAAGAAGGCCGGCACACCGATCCATGCGTAGCTTCGAAAGCAACTGTTACTCTCACGCCAATGCTCCGCCAGCAGCCACCAGAGCAACGCCACAAGCATGGGGACAAGGAATGCTAATTCTTTGCCCATTTGTACCGCGCCATAAAAGGGGATATAGTTGTCGTCGAAAGAGTCTGTGACCAACATGAACGAGAGAGCAGCGACAACGCCGATCATCAGGATTTGCCGTGATACGAATGGGATGAGCGCCAGTCCTGCGAAGATGGGGAGAATGAACTCCGAACTTTGCCAATTCAGCATGTAGCGCTCATCGATGAATAATACGCATGCGCACCAGAGTCCTCCGCCAGCGAGGGCAAATCCTTGAGCAATCACAGGTTGCCTCTTATGCAGTAGGAAAAAGCCGACCCATGCCAGCAGGAGTGAAGCTACCAGGGCGCCGATTTGTCCGAGGCGCTCCAGTTGCTCCCAGTATTGTTCAAGCAACAGGCATATTCCCCAAACAAAGCAGCCTGAGGATAGTAAGGAGAGGCTCAGTATGAGCACTCGCTGCAGAAAGGAGCGCTTTGCATCCCGTTCGCGCTGCACGATGCGTTCCAGTTGTTCTGAGCTGATAACGCCCTCCGTGCAGAGTTGCTCCAGTTTGTCTTGTCCGATTTTCATCGTTGTGTTCAGTGGGGATTATTTTCAGAGTTTACGCTCGGGAAGGTGTCGTTCTTCATCATTTCCAGTGCCTTCTGCAGCGGTATTCCATTCAGGAATAATTGTGTGATCATCGGTTGGGCTTTCTCCCTCAGCGCCACTTCAATTGTCACGCCATTTCGTTGCAGAGTTTCCGCTTCCCGCTCGTAATTCGCTTCCCATGTCTCTATAATATTTCGATCGTTTTTAGTTATCATGTACTCGCAATCAAGTGCGCGAACGTTGATAGTGCACCTCCAGGAATTAGGATACCATCGCACCTTCGGTGAGCGCAGTTCCCCTTCGCGCAGCACATCTTCCGAGCTTCCTGGGACCTCCAGACGGTAGTTCCACAGACCATTCTCTCCGCGTCGCCAGATGACAGACAGTTCGATGCTCCTCGAGTCCGGTCTCAATTCAATGCTTCCCTGTACTTCCTTTTCGTCGGGGGCCGGACGCGACACACAGTTGGGAGGTTCTGTGTCGTCATGATTTTTGTGCGCTTTTTTGTAAGCGGTGATCCAAGGTTTACTGTTCCACCAGAGGGAACGTCCGAGACGTGTTTCGTCCGCTTTATTCAGGGGAATTTCGTCACTTTTAAAGAAGAGATAGGAGAGGCCGGTGTGCACGATGATATGCGGGGCCATCGCCAGATCGTGATTTGCCTTGCAGAGGGCGAAGACGAGGTAGGCGAGCTGAGCCAGCAGCACGAGAAAAACAAGGGAGGTAGCAATTCTCTTTTTCATACGAAGCTGTTGGTATCGGATGCTTCCTTCGCTTGAATTCCCCTGCGCCGAGCCCGACTGATGAGGAATGCTGCGGACACAAGTAACACCGCGAGCCCTATCAAAACCTCACCGGTCATCTCTTGCGTCGGGAATATTTTCTTAATCACCATGACGAGTACGAGAAATGCAGTAAAACATGCACCGATAATGACCCAGGAACTTCGTTGCAACACCACTCCCGTGCCCATCAATACCGCGGCTTCCACGGCGCCGATAAGCAGGATAAGTCCGTGCCGCACGTTCTCTTCCAAGGGAAGTTGATTGAGTGCCCACGATGTGGCAAAGATCCCCGTGGTGATCCCGAAGAGCATCCATGGTCCCCACGCCGTTCCACGGGGCTTGAAAAGGGCGCACAACACGGGCACAGCCAGCGATATTGTCCCGAGATAGGGTAAGCTTTCATTTTGGCGGGCGGTGATGAGGTAATGCAGAGTGCAGGGCAAATAATAGCCCAATGCAACAACACCGATCCATCCGTATCCACGATAGAGGCCACGGCTGTTGCGCCAGTTTTCCCCGGCCAGCCACCAGACCAGCCAGAGAATAACGCTGATGTAGTAACAGACAATTCCGTGCTTCTGTGCGAAGTCGTGTATCGACAAGGGAGTGTCACCCTGACATTCGATCATGCTCATCCAGAAAAAGGCCGAAAGACCCGCCACTAGACCGATCAGCAGCACCTGCCGTGTGAGGAACGGGATGAAAATTAGACCAAGGAGCGAAACTGCCAGGAAATCCGGTGGCTCGCCATTAAGTTTGTACAGAGTTGAAATGAGCGCGATATTGCCCATCCACAAGAAAGCACCAAGAAGTGCCAAACCTTGCGCTACCTGAGGGCGTTTTTCCCGCTGCACATACCAGCCGATCCAAGCTGCAGTCATCATCAGCATGCCGCCTATGCAGCGCACTGTCGGAGACAGCAGGTACAAGTATCTTTCCATCAGTAACCACCATCCGCCGGCTGCCACCAAAGCCGCCGCAAGCAGGGCTAAACACGTCGCCAGCCATCGGCGCGTGGCAGGAGTTTCTTTCTCTGCTTCCATGCGGATGCGATCCAGTTGTTTTCGCTGCAACACACCCTCTTCACAGAGTTGTTCGATGACTTTTATCTTCATAGAATTCGTGCTCTTCGTCTCTCGTTGTCCGTTGATTAATCCACGATAGGCGAATTTTACTAAATAGATCCGTTGATAGCGAGAAAAATCTCACTTCTATTCCCCAAAAGTGCAACAGTTTTTACAAAAACACCAGATAAGTGAATTCCGAGAACATGTCGTTTCGGTTTCCTCTCGACACACAAAATCAGCCCGTGCCACGGGAGAGACGGATAGGATGCTCTTTTTTGTGCCAAGAAGCTGGCGCATTTAATTTTGCAATCCACAGGAATTGGAACTGCTGTTTTTCACAATTGACACGATTCTTATTGTGCTGTATCCTGCGGCAGGATATCTTGAAAATACAGCGATTCTAAGAGAAAAAACTTTATTTATTATCACGCCATGGACGAAAAAATCATTCCTTTTATCCGGCGAGCTGCAGATCAGGGAGACGCAGAAGCAGCTATGACGCTTATATGAAGGGCGAGGGTGTGGAGAAGCATGAAGAGAAGGCACTGGCGTGGTTTCGCAAGGCAGCGGAGCTGAAGAGCAGGGGCTCGGCAGCCACGGCAGCATCACCTTCGCTGGCTTCTGATCCCGTTCCAACCACGGCGGAGCCGGCTCAAAGTCCGACACCGGCACCGGTGGCACAGACTCCGGCAGTGGCGCCGCAGCCGAAGAAGGGAGGACGGCGCAAGTTGTGGGTGGCTGTGGCTGCAGGGTTGGTGGTCATGATAGGCGGAGGCGTGGGGGCGTACTATGTGCTGCGGGAGGATCCGTACGTTGCGTATCAGAGGTTGACTAAAGAAGGGAAGAAGAGCGAGGCGATGGAGCGCCTGCGCGAGGCAGCGGAGCATGGGAATGCGGGCGCGCAGTGTGACCTTGGCGTGTGCTATTACAACGGCGATGGAGTGAGCAAGGATATGACAGAGGCGGTGAAGTGGTGCCGCAAGGCGGCGGAACAGGGGAACGCGAGTGCGCAGTTTAACCTTGGGTTGTGCTATGACGAAGGCTATGGGGTGAGCAAGGACGCGACGGAGGCAGTGAAGTGGTGTCGCAAGGCGGCGGAGCAGGGGCTTGCGCAGGCGCAGTGTAACCTTGGCGTGTGCTATGCTAATGGTTGGGGAGTGAGCAGAGATCAGAAGAAGGCTGTGAAGTGGTGGCGTGCGGCAGCGGAGCAAGGGCATTCGGAGGTGCAAGAGGCTCTTAAGAGACTGCATCTCTGAGGAAGTGCCATCATAGGACGAACAAACGTGATAGGATCAGCTAGGTATTCGAACCGATGGGGCGTGAGGTGGGGACCTTTGTTGGCGTTCGTTCTCCGAGGAGATCGAAATGGGGGCTATTCTACCATGGGGAACAAATCATGGAGATGTCTGAAACCTCGTCTTTCGTCGGTGTTGCTAATGCTACCATAAATGACGGGCAGACCAATTTCCGGCGAAGTTTTGAACCATAAATTAAAGTGGCGTAGTTGTTCGGCTATGACGACCGATGTTTTTAAATAAAGCCGGTGTCCAAAATTCCACCCGGCCAGTTCGAAATAAGGCTGGTTGGAGCCGACTAAAAGACAGATGAGCCGTATCTTTTCCTCCAATTCTTTAAGCTGTTCCTTGTAATTCTTGCCATCTGTGATGGGTATAATCCACGCCGTATCTCGGGTGAGACCTGGCCCGCCGATTGCGCCGGTGCAGCGTTTGATAAGTTCGTTATTTTCTTCCATCAGTTTTCTGATTTCATGACCTTCTCCGCCAGAAAAACTGGCAGTAGGAGGTGCTTCGCGCCAGATATCTTTTGTCGGGAATTCATAGAGTAGGAGCGCCAGCAGTGCTGCATCCTTGAAAAAAGACTCTCTTGCCAATCTCTTTTTCTCTTTAATCAAACTCACATAGATGGCACGTGCCCGATCCTCCTCTTCCCCAAATGAGTAGACGCTCCTTGCTGAATCAAAACGGATGCCCATCAACTTCAAATCAAGCGCAACCTTAACGCGTAACGTGTTGAGCCCGCGTGCACGTTTGGCTAGTTCCGGAGTGACTGCTTGAACCTGGTCAGCATTGGTAATGGTACTGAGCATGTCTATCAACTTCTCGCGCTCCGCTAGCACCTCAGCAATGAGTTCCCGGGCTTTGCTCAATATCACCGGATCGAGGGCTTCCGGTTTGTGAACTAGGGTATAGAGAGGTGTTATTTCCCCTCGCTGAATCTTTTGTGCTGTATTTTTTGTTTCGCACTCCCACCATGCCTTTAATTTCTCCTCTTTCGTCGCTTCCGATTGCGTCGCTACTGCTCGCGCTTGCTCTTTCTCCAGTTGCTTTTGTTCTTGTTGATCCTGGCCTTGTCCTTCAGTTTTGTTTTGCATCGATTCTTGCGCTTGTTCCTGTGGCTGGGCAGGGTTTTGCTCCTGCTGTTGAACCGGAGCCTTTTCCTCGACGGCTCCTAACGCCGTACTCAGTCCTCCTAATAGTACGAGTGCTGCTTTCAAATACGCTTTCATCTCTGTAACTTTATATGATAGAACAGTCTTTTTGTCAATGAGATTTAAAAATGGAGACTGACATCAGACAAATGTCGACCATGATGAATAGACCTACGATGAAGATAATCGATCTCCGTTACGCACGGAGCAAACATCCCCGCGGAAACACCCATTACCGCTCATCCGGGGAAGGAATGCCCAGATGGCGGAAATATTTTTCGCCCCATTCGCACATGGAGAGGATGATGGGGACAATGCTTTTCCCGAGCTGGGTGAGGCGGTATTCTGTTTTGGGAGGGACGACAGGGTACAATTTGCGGTGAATAATGCCGTCCTCCTCCATTTCGCGCAATTGCATGGTGAGCATTTTAGCCGTTGCCTGTGGGAGCTCGCGCTGGAGTTCGCTGAAGCGCATAACGCCGGAATCATTGAGGTGCCAAATGATGAGCGCCTTGTACTTGCCTGCAATGATCGCTTGTGTCGCTTCCAGCGTGCAATGAAACTTCGCAAATTTATTTTTCCGCATAAGAAAATTGTATTCAGAGGAGGAGAAAAGTCAAGTGCGATGCGGAGTTATCTTACTTTCTTTTTCCATAGTAAATATGATTTTATATAGAATATTACTAAATTGTGCATACTTTACAAAAAGTTCATGAAGAGATAAAGTAAGCATTATGTGCAAATCTCTTTTGCTCACCATCATCTGTTCCGCTGCCATGTTGGCGGCGGGGGAACTCCCAACCAATCATACAACCATGAATACGACATGTTACGCTGAAATCTCTGATTATGAGGCTATTCGCCACACAATAGGACTCTATCTCGAGGGCTGTGCCCAGGGAAAAAGTTCCATCATGAAGCCCGCCTTCCACGATGGTGCCACCATGTATTGGACGGAAAACGGGGAATTGAAGGGCGGTCCGATTCAAATCCTTTTCGATGTCATTGACAGTGCCCCGGGCGCCGGCGACCAGGCTGCCGTGATTTCCTCGGTGGTGATTGAAAAGGACATCGCTCAGGCTCGGGTGGAAACCGACAAGCAGGGTGGACCTCGCTACTCCGATATGTTCAACCTGATCAAGACGAA
>CANQBZ010000065.1 GCA_947589295.1 uncultured Akkermansia sp. | reverse complement strand
TGTATCAAGTCACTCGTAGCCCATTTTCCGTTTGCGAGCGCGGTGACTTCCAGCCCGTCCGCCCCCGCATCATCGAGTGCTCCGATCAGGTCCGTTGACCGGAAGACCAGGTGGGTATTCTTTCCATCAGTATCTCTCTGGATGAGCGTGTCGTCACCGCTGCCCTCTTTCCCCTCAACCAGGGCGACGGTTTTGCCATCCGCAACAGACGTCAACGAAATGGAGCTTCTCGACTCCGAATATCGTTTCCAGTTGTCGTCGCTGAAATGCAGCTCCAGCTCTTTATTCTCCCCAACCGCGTACGTGCCCGTGAGGTTGGTGAGCTTGCCATGGAGGTTGACGGTGATGCCATCCAGCTTGTCAGCAGCCATTCCATTGACGTTCACGATACCGCCCGGGCTCGTTTTCTTCGCTCCCTTGGCGGTGTCGACATACAGCTTGGTGCTGCCGTTCTTGGTGGGGGTGTAATCCGTTCCGGTCGTTCCCAGGGTGACGTTGGCGAGGGTGATCACTGACTCTTCCGTGGCATCTCCCAGACTCGTCCCCTTCCACTGAGCTGCTCCATCGATTGATCCCAGAGTGATCTTCCCCTGCCCCAGTTTGGCGCTTTCGGACGTGGTTTGAGAGGTGATGGTCAGCTCTCCGTCACCCGTTTCATTCAGCGTCACGTTGCCGTCCACTCGCCCGCTGAAGACGGCGCTCCCGGCAAAGTTGATGCTGCCGCTTCCAGCCACTGCATTGGTGATGGCGCTCTTCCCCAAGGCGGTACTCGTCAGGGTGAAGCTGTTCGCATCGCTACTGCCCGTGTTTAGCGTGCCCGTATAGCCCGCGATATCTCCTTTGAGAGTAACGCTGGCATTGCCCGCATTGTCCAAGTTCAACGCGCCGTTTCCCGACACGGTCCCGGTGAGGGTGAGGGTCCCACCGAGTGTTGTATCGGCTTCCACCTCCACGATCCCGGCGCCGGCCGTGGCGCTGCTGCCGTCAGCGGTCAGGCTGCCGCCATTCAGGGTCAGGGTGGTGCCCGTGCTTCCCAAGGCCTCTTCGCCGGAGATGGTGGTCTTGCTCCCGTTCTCCAGCTGGATATTGCTGACGTTCACGACGCCGCTCAGGGTCAGGTTGCCCGATGTCACCTTCAGGGCGCCGCCACCGTCGGGGGCGCTCGAACCCGTGACAATTCCTGCGAGGGTAACATTAGCACTTTCTCCGGCGTTCACATCAAGGGTGCCGAGCACGCGCAACTTGGATTCCGCCTCTTGCGTTGCACCACTTCCCAGTTTCAGGGTGGCTCCGCTGTTAACGGTCACAGAACCTGACCCCTTCTTGAGCGTGCCTGTGAAAGCGGACGGCTCCTCCTTTCCAACGATGATGAGTTCCCCATTGTTCACAGTGACTTCCCCGCCACCGCTCAGAGATTTGATGGTGGCGCTCGTCTCGACGGTTAAGGTGGTGGAAGAAGCCGTCTTGACGTCAACCCCTCCTAGGTCGAGCCCCTGCGCCTGCAAGGTCACGCCGCCTTCCTGAATGTCCAGCGTGCCCTCGCCCGATGCACCGCCGGCAAGCGTCAAGGTTCCAGCGCCCTTCTTGGTGAGGGTGTGCGCGGCATCCTCCCCGAAGTTCAACGAGCCGGTGAGCGTGGATGACGTGCCGCTGACGCTGACGGTGGTGTCCTCATCCAGAACGACATTCCAGCCGATCCCGGCTCCATTTGACAGGGCCAGCGCAGCTCCGGAATCACCGATCCCCGCGCCCGCCAAGCGCAGGGTCTTCCCCCCGGTCGTGTCCGTGAAGCAGTCGTCCACGGAGACGTCCAACGTGGCGCCGCTATCGACAACCAGTTCCTTATTGACCTTCTCGAAAACAGCCGCATCCCCTGCATCGCTCACGCTCAGCTTGGCGCCACTGCCAAGTTCAAGCGTCCCGATGCCGGTACTTTTAACCTCCAGCATCTGGCGCAAGAAGCCCGTCTTGCCAGACTCTTCTTTCCACGTATATACCTCGCCTATATCCTTGAGCACAAGGGCGCCCTCTCCGGACACGGTGGCGCCGTCCCAGTTCTGATCCGTGGTGACCTCCATGGTGGAGCCCTCGCCTACAGTCACTTCAAAATGCTTGGTACCTGTGGATTTCACGGTCAGCAGGCCTCCCTTTTCAACAGAGACACCACCGCTCGCTTCCACATCCAGCGCGCCGGACAGCGTCAGATGCGCCTCCCCATCCTCGCCGGTGATAGTGATCGCACCCGTTTTCACCGTGGCGCTGCCGCCCGCTGTCGTTGACGGGCTGAAGGTCCACGTCCCTTGCTTAACCGTAACACTACCCGGCCCCACCGTACCGCTGACATGGATGTCGTAGTTCGTTTCAGGAGTCTTTTCGTCTAAGAACGTCACGCTGTCCCCCTTCCTGAAATCACTCGTGGATTCACTTCCGTTGTTCCACGTCCACTTGTTGCCATCCTTTTCTTTCCAGTCTCTCGTTACCCCGCTGTTCCAAGAGAGATTTCTCGTATGAAGCGCGAGAGTCACGTTGCCATTGTCGGAAACGGTCACTTCCGTGCGGTCAGACAAGCCCTGCAGAGCCCCTTTCAGGAAGCTCTCGTATGCAGCGGTGTCTGCTAAACCCTCGCTCCCCGCCAGCAAGTCGCAAGTCCAGCCTCCTTCGACCCACAACATCCCGTCCGTCACGCCCTCCAAGGTCAAACCGAAGCTGTCCTTCGACAAGTTCGTCAGCAATTCGCTCTTCAGTTTCAGGTTGCCGACGTGGTGAACGCCGCGCATCTCCGAAGTCGATGCAGAAACGGTGATGGTCAGCTTACTGCCGTCACCTGCCACAGTCAAACTTTCTGCTTCAGTGGCATCGAGTGTGCCCCCATTCCCCAGAGTCCAGTTTTGCGCACTCTGAACGGTGGAGTCACCGCTCAGCTTGAGTGTTCCGCCCTTGTCAATCGTGACGTGGTTTCCACTTGTGCCGGGAGTTACATTGATGGTTCCTGACACCGTGACTTTACCGCCGTTCACACTGACCGCACCGTTCTGGACAGTCAACCCTCCTGTCAAGTCGACTGTGCCGCTCGTTACACTGACATTGCCACTCACGGTCGTCAAACCAGTGACGGAGGTTGTGCCTCCATTTACACTCAAACTGCCTGCTGTCACTGTCGACCCAAAAGTAACTTCACCACCTGTTACACTGACAGCGCTACTCACATTGGATGCACCAGTGACGGTGACGTTGGTTGTGTCCCCGCTCACGGTCAGACTGCCTGCCGTGGCCGCTGCTCCAACGGAGAAACTGCCGCCCGTCACACTCACGGCATGGTTTGTAGCGGTCAGCCCTCCTGTCAAGGTAACCGTGCCGCTCTGCACTCCAACATCGCCATTCGCGGTCGTCAAACCGGTAACGGTGACGGTGGTTGCGTTCCCACTCACAGTCAGGCTTCCCGCTTGCAGCGTTCCCCCCACACTAGCCGTCCCCCCGTTGATGGCGATGGCACCATTGGATGACGACCCAACCTGCAGATTCTTGTACACCGTCAACGCGCTCCCCTCATCGCTCATGGTGAGGCTCGCTACATAGGCATTCCCGACATGGGTGGGCGTCCCTACCATCCCTTCCTTACCCACGGTGACTTTGCCCCCTCTCGAAATGGTCAGCGCTCCTGTGCAGGAGTTGTGACTATCGCCGTTGCAAATCGCATGACCAATTTCCAGCGTGCCGCTCTCGCTCACTGTAATAGCACTGCCGCTCGTTCCCAAGCTGCCGGCTACCTTCATGCTGCTGTCTGATCCGCTTACCGTCACAACACCCGTCCAAGCATCCATGTTGTTGCTGCCAGATGCACCGCTGAGCGTTCCTCGCTTTCCCACCTCAAGGTGGCCGCCACCATTCACCGTGACATCCCCGGTGAAACCCCCATTGCCATAGCTGCTCAAGCGACCATCAATGGCCACAGTAGTACCGGCGCCACTCACCGTGAGACTTTTCTTGTTGTTGGTACCATCGCCCAATCCGAATGCACCGTAAACAGTCAGCCTACCACCGTTGCTCACAGTCATGTCTCCTTCGCTGTGCAAGGTGTCCGAAGTTCGGGCTGCACTCGGCACGGTATTACCACTCTTCCCCACGATCACTTCACCACCGCTTATGGCGCCACCCTCCTGTGTCTCAAAGACAACCACGCTGCCGCCGCTTGGTGTAACGGCCACATTGATCTTCCCTCCCTTAATATCAAGTGACTTCGCGTACACCACCGCCTCGAAAGTCTGCGTCCCTGTGTAATCTCCACTTGTCGCCAAGGTCGGACCACATGCACTGGATGATCCATAACCTCCCTTGAAAGCGCTAGACTGACTCCCCACCAAGATCAGCTTCCCGTTTCCTGTGACTTTGTTGTTGGTCGTGGTGCCGCCCGTTGCGCTACTCAGGCCTCCGACAGTTTGTACTGCGTTGGCTTGCACATCGAGTGTGACATGGCCAGTGCCACCTGGTTGCAAAAATTCAAGAATTCCCTTGAAGTCTTCGTTCGTTTCATTATTCCCCGTAATGGTGAGCGTCAGGACATCATTACCGTCCAGGGAGAGCTTGTGGTCTCCCCGAAGCCCACCAACGCTTAGCTTCGCATTTGATGCCCCTACAATCTTTGCATCCGCTAACGTTTCAATAAACCCACTCGTCTGCGTCGCGACAGATTCACCACTATCCTTCCCGTCCACACGCAACGCAGCACCGTCGAAATGTTGTCGACTCTCATTATGCGCACTACCGCCTAAATGCAAGTTCCACGCCCCATTCCCCACATATTCCTTCAACCACAATTGCCCAACCTGTCCCGACGTCCCCCCAACATAAAAATCGTGCACATGAACATGGTTGTGTAGTTCCCCACTTTCACTAGTCAACTTCAAGCGAAACGCAGCGCCGCTACCTTCTGTCGCATCAATCCATACAGAACCAATCTCTACATCAGAATTCGCCTCAAGATGGTATGCCTCTCCGCTACCCCCCACTCCGAACCTCTCACCGACAAACTTAAGGTGTGCGTCGGCACGTCCATCAGTGAGGGTAAGCTTTTTCGTTCCAGTTACAAGTCCATTTAACTCGATTGCATGATTTCCAGACTGGACCGCGTAAGAGCCACCAGAAGAGCAATTAACCTGCGTAGCGGTGCCATAATTCCCAGAAGGCCAGTCTGCCTGAGCAAGTTCGACCATGGGGGCGGAGAGGAAGAGTAAGGAGGCCCAACCTGAAGAGGAGGCAACGGTCAAGGAAACGGCCGTAAGACAAGCCATCAAAACGCGACGTAATCCGAGAGGTAAATGAAGTTTCATAGCGAACAATCAGTGTAGCAAAACAGATGTATATCTCTTTTCAAAAGAGATATACATGTTATGAGCCTTTAAATTGTTGATGATAAGAATGTTTATTCCTTTCAATGCGTCTTTTTTCAAAAGAAGCAAAGTAGCGTTTCCTGTATGTCATACACGCATTTTCAAGGTCCTTGGCGTCCCGAACAGCGTATCTCTTTTGAAAAGAGAGACACGCTTTCCTTACGGGCTAAGAGATTGGGTGTCAGACTGTCTATGATCTCCTCCCTCTTCTGGCCCGACGATGAGAATCTCTGAAAATTTTTCTCCAGATAATGAAAAAAGAGCTGGACATCGTTTTTGAAAAGAGATAAGCGCCTTGGAAGGAGAGGCGAGCGGGCAACGCGAGGTAGTTTGGCCTGACCGATTGAGTTTTGACTTGTCAAGCGAACGTCCAAATGGTATGCTGTGGGCATGGCAACGGACAAACACATCACGCTGAAGACGAGCAAGGGAGATATCCGGCTCACGGTATTTGCATCCAAGACGCCGGTGACAGCCGCAAGCTTTTTGAACTTGGCAAAGCGTGGCTTTTACGATGGCCTAACCTTTCACCGGGTGATCGCGGACTTCATGATCCAGGGCGGCGACCCGGAGGGGACTGGACGCGGTGGTCCGGGGTACAAATTTGATGATGAGTGCATTCCTACGCTCAAGTTCACCAAGCCCGGGCTGCTGGCCATGGCCAACGCCGGTTTGGATTGGATGGGACACGGCACCAATGGCTCCCAATTCTTCATTACCCACGTGCCTGCCGAATGGCTCAATGGCAAGCATACTATCTTCGGCGAGGTGGAGGGTTCCCAAGATCAAGCTGTGGTGAATGCGGTGTCTCAGGGAGACAAGATCATCGCCATTGAAATTCACGATGACTGCACTGATCTCTTTGCCGAGCAGGAAAAGAACATCAGCCGCTGGAACGCCACGCTGGATGCCAAATAGGGCATGGAGTTTGCTGTCCAGGGACTTCGTGTAGCCTACGGCGCACGGGTTCTGTTTGATGAGCTTTCCTTTGTGGTGGAACGAGGGGAGCGGGTGGCTTTCGCCGGACACAACGGCGCCGGAAAGTCCACGCTCATGAAGTGCATTATTGGTAGCATCCAACCGGATGCTGGACGTGTCATTCTGCCGCGCCGTACGCACGTGGGCTATCTGCCGCAAGAAGGTATCCACCTTTCCGGCACACCCTTGCTGCAAGAACTGCTCAACTCCGTGGGAAGTATTGCCGAAATAAGCCGACAGATTAATATATTATCCGCTGAACTTAAGAGAATGAAACCGGATAATCCAGCTTACAGCGACACCGTGGAAGAACTGGGGCGGCTGGAACTCGTTTTACAGGATCATGATGCCCACTCTCTACGACCGAGAGCCGAAACGATCTTGCGAGGACTTGGCTTTAGCGAGGAAGATTTTACACGTGACTGCGGCGAGTTTTCCGGAGGTTGGCAAATGCGCATTGCACTGGCAAAGCTACTGCTTCAAGAGCCGGAAATCCTGCTGCTCGATGAACCCACCAATCACTTAGATTTGCAGAGCCAGCGATGGATGGAACATTATCTACGCGGCTACCGTGGGGCAATTTGCATGATTTCGCACGATGTGGCGTTGCTGGATTCCTTGGTGTCGCGCACAATTGCCCTGCACCATGGGCGAGCTGAAGAATACGCCGGTAATTTCTCATATTACCTGAAAGAGAGCGCTGCCCGACGAGAAGCCCGCAGGAAAGCCGCGAAAAATCAACGCAAACAGATCGAAAAAACACGCGCCTTCATCGATCGCTTCCGCTACAAAGCCAGTAAAGCCGCCCAAGCTCAAAGCCGCCTCAAACAGCTCGAAAAAATTGAATTGATTGAAGAAGAAAATGAGGAAGATGTTATGACCTTTCATTTTCCCCCTTCGCCGGCGGGTGGCGCCACGGTGGTAGAAATGCAAAAGGTCTGGAAAGCCTACGGTGACATCTGCCTACTGAAGGATTTTGATTTTCGCATGGAAAAGGGCGACCGCATCGCCATCGTTGGCGTGAACGGCGCCGGTAAATCTACTTTTTCTCGTTTAATTTCCATGACGGAAGCTCCTGATGAAGGCGAGGTTAAGTTTGGTCACCATACCCGCGTCGCTTTTTTCTCACAGACGCACGCAGATGTATTGGATCCCACCCAGACGGTGCTTGAATGTGTGGAAAGAGCCGCCTCGCGGGAAACGCTCCCTATCGTTCGGAACATATTAGGCTGCTTTTTGTTTCGCGGGGATGACGTTTTTAAGCGTATCGGGGTGCTCTCCGGCGGAGAGAAATCGCGCGTCGCGCTGGTGTGCATGCTGCTGCATCCGGCTAACTTCTTGATTATGGATGAGCCAACCAACCACTTGGACTTTGAGAGCCAAGATGTCCTGAAGCAGGCATTGGCGGAATACCCCGGATCTTTTTGCATCGTTTCGCACAACAGGAGCTTCTTGGACCCGCTGGTCAACAAGGTGTTAGAGTTTCGACCAGGATCTAATCCACGTCTCTTCTATGGGAATGTAAGCCAATATCTTGAGAAGGTTGAGGCTGATGCAGCACATAACTCCGATTTTTCGGACAAAAGTGCCACTAAAGTCCTTCGTTCTGCCGAGAAAAGCCGCCAAGTGTTGCGCCGTGAACGCGCTCAGGAACGCGAGCGTATCGCTCGTATTATCAAACCTCTTCAAAATGAACTCAAAAAGACAGAAGAGGACATCGCCGCGCGTGATGCACGAAAGTTTGAAATCACCGAACAGCTTAGCAACCCGGATGTGAGCTCCGATGCCGAGCTGCTGCGCACCCTCACCGAAGAATACGCGCAACTAGAGAGCGAAAGCGAATCGCTGTTCACTCGCTGGGCCGAGCTGAGCGAGAAAATCGACAGACTCACCACAGCGCCAACAGAATAGGGTGCTCTCAGGCGCGTTGCACCTCCGGCAGCAACCTCATCCACACCTCGTCAACACCGATGCGCTCCACCCCGCCAGAAGAAACAATGTTGGCCACATGATCCCCCCTGAGTATGCTGCGCGCGTTGCGGCGGTCAAAAAGACCAATGGTAAAGCGACCAGTCATGGCAGCCATGTGGGATGGTCCGGTATCGTTGCCCACCACGGCAAGCGAGCGCAGCGCCACCTGAGGCACATCGTTGATCGCGGTCAGTCCAACCATATTCACCACCCAATCGCGTCCACGGGCTAGAGCCTCGCCCTCGGCTGCCTCATCTCGCGTGCCCAGCACCACTACGGAAAACCCTAAATGACCCAGACGATCAGCCAATTCGCCATATCTCTCTACAGGCCAGCGTTTGTAGGGGTGCTTGGCAGAACAGCCTGGAATGAAGAGCACGTAACGCTGTGGCAGGAGGTTAAAATGCTTGCCCTCAGCACGCATGGCACTTAAATTCGTCTTTTCCCATGGGATATGGGCGGGCCGCACCTGCGCCCGGCCCACGCCGCAACTGCGTTTTTTGGTAATGGTGATGAGTTTCTGGGTTTTGGTATCTACCCAGCGGTACACCCCACGCGGCCAAAGGAAGCGAAGCAGTCGCCTGTAGAAGCGCGCACGCTGTGATTGCTGAAAATCATAAATGTTGGTGAACCCACCCCGCGCAATGCCACGCAACACACGCAGCGTCTCCATCTTGCCTCCCCGATTGTCTTCCAAAAAGCCGGTGAAAATCCCCATGGCCTGTGCAATCGGGAAAAAACACCTAGCCGTGAGCAGCCACAACTCTGCATCCGGATTCGCACGATGCAATGCTTGCAGCGTCCCCATAGCCAACACGACATCCCCCAATGCTCCGTGCTTGATGATTAGTATTTTCTCCATCCCCTCTTGTTCCAATCTACCAAATTGCCTCGGCTATAGCAAGATAATTCTCTGCGTAAAAAGCTTTTCGCAATCGGACAAAAATAAGTGCACCGAACGGGGAAAAAGAGGGCAAGAGATTTATCGTTTGGACAAAAATAGTGT
>CANQBZ010000064.1 GCA_947589295.1 uncultured Akkermansia sp. | reverse complement strand
GTGAATACTTGCAAAACAACTTGCGAAGTTTCCCTCTTACCGCGAACCTTACTGCGGAGTTCCTGCCTCTTACCGCGGAGTTCCCACCTTCACCGCAGCGCGGTAGGCTTGTTGTGGATGGTTAGGCTCATTCGGGTGTAGTAACTCAAGCTGTTTTGTCGCTTCTGGAACTTTGAGCGCTGTGTGCAACGACCGCAATTTCCGATTCAAGAGTCTGCCCATTTCAGAACTGGATGTCCATCGATCAAAGCAAATATCCAAAATAGCTTGCTTTAATTTGCCTAAGGGAACACGTTGTTTGGTAGACGATACGTCTTTGCCGATGTTTTACCCTCAGAACGGAGACACTATTCTGCAATGAGTGTTGCAGGGAATGCAAGGTTAAAGCGCTGATTTTTTATCTTATCCCTTCAGTGTCTGTCTCAGCGAATTTGCCGGAGATCCGTATCTGATCTCCTTCTCCACGAACTTATGGTGAGCACAGCTCCTGTGCTCACTGGAGGTGCGAATTCAAGCAGGATTTCGTATGTCCCAAAAGATTGAATATGAGATTTTAATAAAAACACCCTTTCGAATTTGCGTTGAATTTGGGGCAAATTTGACACAAAATTCAACTTTTTTCAACGTGGCTTTATTTGGGATGGATGTACCCACTCGCTTGCTTTTCCAGAACGGACAAGCCAATTTTCAGAGCATCCATGTATAAATCTGCGGCGATGCATAGTCAGATTCTATCTCTGTAAAATACAGAGCATAGACTTTGTATGTATCCAAAGTCAACCGATCAAGATGTCGCAATCGGACAAAAATGAGAGCATCGAACGGGGAAAAAGGGGGCAAGAGATTTATCGTCTGGACAAAAATAGTGTACCATCATATCTGTATAGCAAACACAGACAAAGGATAAGAAGGTATTGCGAATATCACAGAGACCTGCAATAAATACAGGATGCTACACGTACTCGCGAGGAGCGCACTGCTTTTATCACGAGAGGAACAAAGATATCCAAGTACAGTCGTAAGCACGTCATCCTGTTCCATAGGGGGGAGCATTTGCAGACGCTTCCTGAGGATATCAAAAACTGTGACGGTCAAACATCGCTGAACTCTTCGCTGCTCTATTTTTGTCCGATCACGAATGAGGCAAAACCATTGGATTATTTTGCGCTGGTCTATTTTCTTCCTGTTTTCAGAACGGAGCGGAATCTCTTGGCGAGTTCAACAACAAATTTCTTCAAAAACTCAGGAGACATATTCTCGACACATGCTACGTCCTCGATGTATTTCACATGGATTTTGTTGGGACATTCCTCGCCTGCAACCACAAAAAGATTTTTGTTAGTTTTTGGATCGTACCCGTGCCTTATAGTTTGGACATTTTCAGATTTGTCAAGTAGCTTAACCGGGGGATAAGTAGGTTGAAACACATTCTTGTTAGGTTTCTTAACCAAATCTTCCTCACGAATGGCAAACTCCCAATTTTTCTTTGATAGAAGGCGCATTCTTGTTGCATGAAATTCTCTCCAAATGGCGTTCCGATAACTTTCAGCGACTGTATTCAAGCCTTGAATTTTCTCGTGTCCGACTAATTCAAGCGCCGCGTTAACAATGTCTAAATGGTTTTCGTATTTTTTCTTTGCTCTTGTTCGGTTTTGTTTTATCATGGTGTTGATTTTTAGTGAATTATTATTGGGCATAATCTCGTTAGAAAATGGATCAGGCAGCATGGCAGGTCACTGCGGGATGAGGTTTGATCACCGATCTCCCTGTTCCGGGGATGGTCTCCACCTCAAGACGTCCCGAGGCGGGCATGCGATCATGCAGCGCCTGGACATGCGATATAATCCCTATCGTTTTGCCTTCTGCCCGCAATGCATCGAGACAAGTGAGGACCTGCTCCAACGTTTCGCTGTCCAACGTCCCAAATCCTTCATCGAGGAACAAGGTGTCAAAACTCGTGTCCGCGCCGGTCAGGTGCGACAGACCCAACGCAAGGGCGAGGCTCACGACAAAGCTTTCACCGCCCGACAAGTTGGATGAATCCCGTCCGGCCACATCGTCCACCATGTGATCAATCACCTCTAGGCTGAACTTCCCGTCTCTCTTCTGCCGAAGCGTGTAGCGTCCGGACAAATTTTGCAGGTGCTGATTAGCCGCCGCGATAAGGACATCGAACGATATTTGCTGGGCATACTGCTTGAAACCCTCTTGAGAACGGGTTGTGCCGATCACGTCAGCCAACTGTTTCCAAGCCTCCACCTGGGCATCTAGATCTGCCGCCTGAGCATCCAGAGACGTGTTGTAGGCACGGGCTTCATCATCGTTTTTCAATACGGCGATGAGGTTGCGTATTTCTTCCTCTTGGGAAGCGATGGCTTGTTCGGCCGAATCGAGCTCTGAGCGCAACTGTTCGGCTGACTTGATCGTGAGGGCCTGTTGACGCAGTTCTTCGACCTCCTTCTTATAAACACTGAGCTGAGCCGCGGAGTCAACGCGTTTTTTATCAAGATCGGTCCTTCTCGCAACGAGCTCATCATACATGGGCATCCATCCCCTGGCCGACAGAAATTCTGCCAAATCACGCAGGTGACTTTTCCGGATAGCGGAGTTCAGTTCTTGCTCGGCGTCAGATACAGCTTTTTCTGAAGCAGCTGTACTTTCGGTCAGCAATTTACAGCGTTCCTCATATCGGGCTTCTTCTCCTTCGGCGTCATTCAGCGCTTTAGCGGACGTGGCGACCTGCTGCTCCAAGGCGCTTATTAAATGCTCCACGCGAGTTCTCGCCGCCTGACCGTTTTCTCCGAGGTCCCACAGAGCCGATCGTTCCCGCGAAAGATGTGCGGCGGTCTCCTCCGCCTTGTTCAGACTTTCCTCCGCGAGCTTGGCTAGGGCTTCCAGGCGTTTGAGTTCTGACTTTTTCTGCAAGTTGAGTTTTTCGGCGTCGGCCAGGTCTTTTTCCTGCGCTTGCATGGTCTGCTGCAAACGGACGAACTCCGTAGCCGCCTTCTCCAGCTCATCCACCGCTTTCTGCGCATCACCCAAGCGACGCGTCTCAATCTTGCAGAAAGGGGACAGCGTGTTGAGCAATTCCTCGTATCTCTCCGCACACTCACCCAGCTTGACCAGCGCCTCGCCGACTGTCGCATGGTTCTTCCACGCTGCTATCGTTCCCGCAATTTCTCTCTCCATGTTTTCCGGATGACTCGGGACCTCTTTCATCTGTGCAGCGGTCAGGGCTTCCTCCAGCTCTCGGCTCGCTTCCTTCGCTTGCTTGGCTGCGGCTTGCTCCGCTCCTTGGGCACGGGCTTCCTCCGCGCGTGCCTCATCCCGTTGCTTCTTGATCTCGGCACTTTTCTTACCGAGGTCTTTGTATCGTTTTTGCACAGCCTTCAGCATATCGTCCTCCACAGAGGTCGGACGTTCACCGGGCTCTTTCGCGCCGCAGCACGGACAGCATTCAAACTCATGATTCCGGAAGCGATCGTACAAATCCGCCAACTGCAGCTTGAGACCATGCAGCTGCTTCATGCGAGCAAACTCATTTTCGGCGGCTTGCACTTCTTTCTCGACGTCCGCAAGGTCCGGAAGCACTTGCAATTTCTCGCGTGAGGTCTTGAGCAAACTCTCCGCCTCTTGATGCGCCTTCTGCGCATTTTCATACCGCCCGGCAGCCTGCCTCACGTCGCGCAGAAGCGCGAGTCGCTTCTCCAACTCCTCCATGGCGCCGGACGCCTCCAGTTGCTTTTTTCTCTGCTCCCAATGCTCTTTTTGCTTTCGCACCTCCTCCGTTGTCGGGATGTCCGAGATCGCCTCACCCTGCGGTTCAACCTGCGCACGCTCGGCGGCTTTGACGAGCTCTGCCAGATGATTTTTTACGAGAGGCAAGGCGCTCGAGACCCCCTCATAAGCGACAAGTTCTTTCCGTCGGGCAGACGTTTTTTCATATTCCTTGCGTAGCCGCTCAATCTCCTCGTCAGACGCTTTGACGTCCACGCCTCCGGCGCGAGCAGTCTCCAGCGCCGACGTTGTCTCCTTCTGCTTTTCCTCAAGGGTCTCCTGCGCTTGTTTCAACTTCTCCTCAAGGGGCAGGAGGCGCTGAAGAATCGTGTCACGCTGTTTTTTGTACGTCGGCATTTCGCTGTCATAGCGTTTTTTGACAGTCTCCAGCTTCTCTTGAGCCCGTTCCGCGCCTTGTCGTGCCTGCTCCAATTTTTTTTGAGACGCTGTCAAATCCTCCTGTAACTTGCCATGTTCTTTCCGACGATCCTGCAAGAGTTGGTACGCAGGCTGGATCTCCTTGGCTGCTTGCCCTTGTTGCAGCTTTGCTTCCCATCCTTCCGCGACAAACGCTTGGCATTGATTCTTTGCCACCGTGTCCCGCTCTTCTGCCTGGCGGAGTTTCTCTTGCGCTGCCGCCACCGACTCCAACCACTGTAAGCCTTCCTTGCAGCGAGTTGCCTCCTGGGCTTTGGCCTTTTGTTGCCCCTGTCGTTCATCCAGTTCTTGCTTTTTCGCCTTCCTATCCTCTGTTGTCAGGATGTCTCTTTGCTGCAAGCTGGCTCTCTGCGCCTCCAGCTTGCTGCGCCTCCCTGCCACAACCGCCCCGATCTTCTCGTAAATTTGCGTCCCGGTTATGGTGGAAAGTATATCCGCTCGCATCTTGTCATTCGCTTGCAGGAAGCGGGCAAATTCTCCTTGTGAAAGAATAAAGCTGCCGCGCGCATTTTCAAAATTAAGCCCTGTAACCTCTTCCACCAGCCGCTTCACCTCCTTGGTCTTGTTCGCCATCGTTGTTGAACGCCACCGGCTGTTGACGTATTCCAGGAGGCATAACTCACGCTCCGGCTGATTGAAGATCGGACGTTTCTTGTCCATCGACGGGTCTGCCTGCTCTTTTTTGGAGCGGTGCGGTTTCGTGCGATGCTGTCGCGTACTCACCTCATAGCGTTTTCCTTTCGACTCAAAGGTCAACCTCGCCCAGCATTCCCGACACCCCACGCTCATAATTTCGTTGCACGAGGTTGAGATGCCGTTGCTGCTTTCCTGCCGTGGAGTTGTCGCGTACAACGCAAAAAAAATGGCGTCCAGTATGCTTGATTTTCCGGATCCGGTCGGCCCGCTGATGCTAAACAACTCTCCTTGGGCAATGGAGGGATGAGTGAAATCGATGCTGAACTCGCCGACGAGCGAGTTGATGTTGCTCCATTCAATTTTTAGTATCTTCATGATTCCGTTGATGGTTTATTTGTTAAGATCTTGCTTCGCTCAGTGCCTCACTGAACAATCTCCTCAGCTTTTCCTGTCGCCCCTCCATCCCCGGATGCTCGGCGATGTACTCCCCCATGCGTCGTTCAAACAGTGTCTCAGGCGTATAGTTTGACAGCGAGTCACTTGCCTCCGAATCTTGCGTTGCCGGGATAGCTTCCTCAAGCGCCCGCTTCGTGATGATGCACGGCACGCTCTCCTCGGGCAACTTCCGGCGCACGATGGCGTTTAATTCGTTCGGGGTCAAATCTCCACCGTAATACTGAACCGACAACCAAATGGGCGTCGTTTGCTCCCCGGTTTTGCGGAGCATTTCGCCCAACATCTCGTCCAACTCCTCACGATTCATGCACCTTCTCTGTTCAAAATTTGTGAATTTCGGCACCTCCACCGCCCGTACGTCTAGCTTCTCTCCCACTTCCACAACAAAAACATAGTGCTTGTATTGCGCCTCATCGACCCCCATTGCCAGCGGACTCCCGCTGTACAGAATTCTCCCGCTCCCAGGATCCGACGCCTTGTGGATATGCCCTAAGGCTACATAATCGAAAGACTGTGAGAAAAGAGAGCCGCTTACAACTTCGATGGTGCCAAGTTGGTCGCGTGTGGATCTCGTACGCTCGACCCCAAGAACCGGCAAATGCCCCATGGCAACCACCGGTTTCCCGGGATGCGCCTCCTTCCAACACGCGGCCAACTGGCCAATTTTACCAACTAAACGACTAACACCTAACCGATATGATAAGCTATTCCCCTCCTCATCCCGCTCTTCTGTCGGTACAGCTACCTCGGCAGGTCGTAAATACGGTATGGCGCATATTAACCCTTTCACCTCGCTGTCTTCCCCATGAACCTCGATGAGTCCTTTCTCTTCCTCCCCTGCTGCTATCCTTGTAACAAGATGACAGTGAAAACGTCCCAGAAATGGCCTCGCGCTTTCCATCTGTGCGACACTGTCGTGATTCCCGGCTGTCACCACCACCTGACGACACCCGTTCTCATCTGCTTGACTTAAAAATTTGTAGTACATCTCTCGCGTCCCTTCCCCGGGCGTCCCCGTATCAAATACGTCTCCACTGATGATCAATGCATCAGGCCTCTCCTTCGCGGTTAACTCTAACAGCCACTGCAAGAATTCTCCTTGTTCTTTCGCCCGACTGCGATCCATGAGTCGATTCCCTAAATGCCAATCTGCTGTGTGAATGATTTTCATAATTATTTCTTATTTGATTTATTGTTTATTCATGAAAATAATTTTGGTAGCTCATCCGTGTTATTTTCTTTAATATCTTTATTTTATATATGAAAGATACCGAAATGTCTTCTTGAGTCTCACTCTATGGAACAGATTTTCGGAATTTCATACTCATTGTTACGAACATCGTACTCTAACCGAGTCTTTCTTGACTGCCGACGGTTCCTGTATATCACAATTCTCTTCAAAAGTAAAGAAAAATTTTCAAAAAATTCGATTTTCCGTTCTTTCGTAAATTATTTATAAACAGAGTCGTATAAAATTTGTCTTGACATATTTTATTTCATTTGCTACAATGAAAAACTTACATAACTGCTAGAAGGGCAATCTTCTTTAATTGCTGATTATAAATACATTGACATATTTTATATCTCAAAGATTTCTCTATTTAAGACATTCGCTAATTCTGTGTTTCAGAAGATCAATTTTCTTTTCAATTTACTGATAACTAACAAGAAAAGGCATCTACAATCCCTTGTCCTGATCAGTCAGGTAGAGAATAACGGACATTCAGGGCCCATTCCTTTTTGTCCTCCCAATTGATATGCTCCTCATACGTTGGGTTTTTGAAATGAATCCTGGCTACTTTGTTTGCTTGTTGGATATCCCGGTGATTATAAAGCTTGAAATACCCCTCCTTACCTCCTTCATTTCTATGGATTTGGAGGAACATATTATGGTCCTTGTCTCAATACACATGAGCCTTGGGCGCCTGTTCGGGATGCGCCAATTCAAAATCCCTTGTGAGCTGTTCATTCTTGAGTTCCTCGTAAAACCGGATGACACATGGATCTGCGGCGATCAAGCGGCGTGAAAACGAACGGATGAAGAGGCCCTCGAGAGTGCGCGTGCGGCTGAGCGCCACGTAAGCCTGCCCGAAGTCGAATATCTTATTCATGTGGACAACCAACCGATCAAAGGTCATTCCCTGCGATTTATGGATTGTGATGCCGTAGGCAAGGCGGAGTGGATATTGCTCGCGCTCCGTGATCACTTGTTCGCCGCGCATGCAGTCGAACTTTTCTCTCTCGAGAGACCAGGGAGTGGCTTGCCCGTCAAACAGCACCTCGATGTGACTCGTACTCAGCTTCGTCACCGTGCCGCACGTGCCGTTCACAAGTCCTCCCCTTACATCAATGTTAATCAACAGCATGACACGACAACCTAACCGAAGCTCAAGCACGCTGGGGGCCTTGCAATCTCTGTCGAAATCTTCCCATATTTTTCGCTCCTCCGTACTCAAATCATCCGTTCCATCCCGTGTTATACGAATCGTCTCTCGACGACCATCCCGCTGATACCGATAAAATTCGTCCTTTGCATGGAAAAAGACAGATTCCGTCTCCAGAGCGTACAATTTTCTCTGGTTCAGTGCATCAGCGTCACGATTGGCTCCAAATATCTGCAGGATATCGTCCGGTAATTTCTCCGAGGGAGGCATCTCCCGACTCTGAAGGAGCCGCACGTCCTCTTCCCTGATGTCCCCGGTACGGAAATGATTCAGGGCCTCAGCCATTGCTGCGTCCGTCTGCCGCTTCACCTCCGTCAGAACAATCGGGTAGAGCTCCAACTCCTGCCATGTTGCGCTCCGGAAACAATACTCGCGTCCATTCTGCTTCATCTTGACCGGCGGTAATTGAAAGAAATCCCCAAAGATCAACACCTGAATGCCGCCAAAGGGCATCTTATTGTTTCGGACTTTCTTGAGTACCGCGTTGATGTAATCAAGCGTGAAGTCGTCGAGCATCGATATCTCATCAATGGCCACAATCTCGCATTCGGTGAGGCGTCTCTTCCTGATCGGGTTCGCCATGATGCCGCTCACCACACTTTCAACGCTCCTGTTGGCAATGCCGATATAGGACCAGGAGTGCAGAGTTTGCCCGCCCACGTTGAGCGCCGATATCCCCGTTGTGCTCGTCACGTGCAAGGTCTCGCCCAACTCCTTCTTGATTTGGTGCAGCAAGTAGGATTTCCCGACGCCCGCGCCTCCGGTGATGAACAGGTTGCGTCCCTGCCTGATCAAACGCATGACCGCGCGAAAGGTGTCATCCGGGGGATATTCTTTCGCCTTGCGCGGCGTCTTTCTCTTCGAGGGCTCTTTGTTGACCCGCCCGGGCTTAGCCATCGACTCTTCGGGGGACTTCTCCCGCTTCGTGCGTGAACCCTTTTTCAGATTCTTCTCTTTAGGGTGAACTTCCTTAGGCATCTGCTCAGCATGTCTCATGCGTCCTGTCATCCTGTGGATGAGGAGCTTTAGAATCGTGGCGACGTTTTTCACGTCTCCAAAATACCACGATTGCCCTCGTCCGTTAAGCCTTTTATGCGGCGTACTTTCTCCTTCCTCTCTCTCTTTCTCTCTCTTTTGGTTTGCGTCTTCTTTTTCCCCAAGTTTTCCCAATAAGCGGTTATGTCAAACCACATCTGCAGCTTGTCGGATTCCCCTTTTCCTTCCCCGCAAAACTCATGCACGTCGTAAGTGCGTCCGTCCTCTCCTGAGACCAGTTTTTGCCCATGCGCTCTGGGCAGTGACAACTCTCGCATCACGTCGTACTCCAACTCGACAGCTTCCGGGCTGCTCGTTTCCAGGATCTCCCAAGCTGTCTCTTGTGTCAGACCGGGTCCGCCTCGCAGCTTGTCCCGGTTATTCTCCAGCACAAACTCCCAGGAAAGCATGACGGACGTTTCCAGAAGCTTCGCGATCCCTGTTTTCTCTGTTTTCTTGTTATTTTCTTTCATGGTATTTCCTCCGTTTGCGCTGTCGATTCCATCCTACTTCCGGTTCGATATCAAGTAAATTCGTTCCATAAAAAAATGAAAATTTCTTCGTTTTTTTGATTCTTATCGCTTCTACCTC
>CANQBZ010000063.1 GCA_947589295.1 uncultured Akkermansia sp. | reverse complement strand
GAGGCATCAAGCTTTCGCAAAATTCTTTTTCTTCGTTTCTGACGACCCTTCGGTGACTTTATTTTTGAGGCAATGCGGGGAATGTCTTTTTCATTGACATTTCGACGGAGCATGGTAGAGTACGCTCAAGAGTATAACAGCCTAGCGCAATCATGAAAGTCGCATTGGATGCCATGGGGGGAGATCGTGCACCGCAGATCAACATTGACGGCGCCCGGCTGATGTTCGAGCAACTTGGTTCGTTGGAAAAGCTGTACCTAGTGGGTGACGAGGCATCCCTGCGCCGCGCCTGCGACTCAGCATCCATTGGGGCAAATCCAAAGCTTGAGATCGTGCATGCTCCCGAAGTCGTGACGATGGAGGAAAGTGGTTTGGCGGCGGTGCGGCAAAAAAAGAACTCCTCGATGAGCACGGCAGTAGACCTTGTGAAGAGCGGGCAATGCAACGCCGTAGTATCAGCAGGCAATACGGGTGCTGCCGTAGCGGCGAGTACCATTAAACTGCGTCTACTGGAGGGAATTGAACGTGCCGGCATCGTCTCGCCTATGCCAAGTGTGCATGGCTACGTGCTAGTGAGTGACACTGGGGCTAACCCGGATGCCAAGCCAAGCCACCTAGTCGGCTACGCGGTGATGTCAGCCATGATGGCGCGCTACATATACGACCGCCCCATGCCAAATGTGGCAGTAATGAGCAATGGAGCGGAGGATAGTAAGGGCAGCGGATTCTCAAAAGAGACGCACCATCTGCTGCAAATCCTTGCAGAGCGAGAGCTGCTTCCTTTCCGATTTACCGGAAACTGCGAAGGACACGACCTCTTTGAGACAGAGCTTGATGTAGCGCTCACGGATGGTTTTACCGGGAATATTCTGCTCAAGAGCGTGGAGGCCACGGCTAAAGCATTCTCCCACTGGCTTAAGGCCGGAATCAAGCAAAGTCCCGTGGCCATGCTGGGAGCGCTGGCAATGCGCTCCGTATTCCACCGCATTGCCGAGAGCATGAGCGCAGACAGCGTGGGGGGGTGCCCACTCATGGGGGTGAACGGCGTATCCATCATCGCCCACGGTTCTGCGAATGCCAAAGCCATTTTGAATGCCTGCCGCATGGCGGAAGGCATGCTGCGCCATAGTGTGAACGACCGCATTGTGGAGTCCATGGTCAAAATCAACGCCGCGCTGCACGCCCACTGACAGGAGCGCCTCTGCCTACTGGGAGAAGACGACTGAAGATGCGGGAATAAGCGGGGGTTCACGCACGCGGGAGGCGTTCAACTCTCCCCGTTCTGCAGCAAATAGTGCCTGCTACATGGAAGGCCATGAACATGATGATTCTGTGTGATTCAGCGCGGATGACGAGTGTTTTTTCTTGCTATGCGCCTCAATTTGTGTTTTATTAGCACCCGTTCACACCATGAAGTCATACACCATCTTTGAGAAGATTGATGAAGAGACATTGAACGTCTTTCTAGAATGGATGCGTAACCAGGAACGCAATGTATACCGAGCGGCAGTTGCCGAGCTGGCTGCGTTGAAGAAGCTGCGTCCCATCTACGTACGCCAGAAACCGGTTGCCGAGCAATTTGCGTGGCTGAAGAAGATGCTTGCTTGGAAACCGGCGGAATCCATAGGCGACCACCTTTTGCAGGTATGGCTTGTGCGCAAGCACACAGATATGCTCGTGGCCTTTCTGGACACGCTTGGGATTGCGCATAATGGCCAAGGCGTGGTAGATCAGCTGCCTGACTCTCTCGACCGTGACAAACTGAAAAAGGGTATAGACGATCTCTTTGCAAAATATCCTGCCGGCACTGTCTCTCTTTACCTGCACATGTTCCAGAATCAGACTCCTGAAGGCTGGGCTGAGTTGAAGGATGCGCTGGACAACGATCCACGCATCACCCTGCACTGACTTCTCTCCACATGACCGAGGACGAACGATTCATGCAGCAGGCGCTTTTGGAGGCTGCCAAGGCCGGGCGCGCGGGAGAGGTGCCCTGCGGCTGCGTGATCGTTAAGGAAGGGAAGGTCATTGCACGCGGATGGAACCAGGTAGAAACGCTCAAGGATGCGACGGCGCATGCAGAAATGATAGCTCTCACTGCCGCCGAGGCTGCCGTGGGTGATTGGAGACTGGAGGGATGTGCGGTATATGTGACCAAAGAGCCCTGCCCCATGTGTGCCGGCGCGCTGGTTCATTGTCGACCCTCACGGGTGGTGTTCGGCATGGCCGACCCGAGGGGCGGGGCCTGCGGTGGTTGGATTAACCTTCTGGACAGCAACCCACCGCTCAATCATCGATGTCCTGTGGAAGGGGGTGTTCTGGCGGAGGAATGCGGCGAGCAATTTCGCAATTTTTTTCGCCAAGCACGCGCGCTGCAAAAGCAGGGCCCTTCCGAATAATCCACCATGCTCCCGCGTCTTCATCTTTTTCTGCACGGCTCGCCGACATGGCCCTCAATGGAATGGGTGATGGACTGCGAGCACACTTTGCAGCAACTCCTGGCGGAGCTGATGGGTACTCCGCCCGGGCCGCAGCACGTGCTCTCCCAACTGCATGAGATTGAGATTTCATTGGTGGATGATGCAACCATCGCGCGGGTGCACGCCGAGTTCCTGCATGACCCCACTGCCACGGATGTCATCACCTTTCCGTACGGCGAAGTCATTGTGAGTTATGAAACCGCTGTCCGTTACGCCGCTCAGCACTGCATTCCAGCGCCACAAGAATTACTGCGCTACATGGTGCACGGGCTTACCCACCTACATGGGTACCTAGATGCCACACCGGCCGAACGCGCAGATCTGTTTGCTGTGCAGGAGCAGCTCGTGCAGCAATGCGACTGCTCCGATTCATCCGTGCGATACTCTGTTGGGGAAGTCTGAGCCTCACTCAACAAACAATACCACACTGCGCACGCTGGCGCAGCACGTGATCCACAAGCACGAGTCGCGCCATTGCTTCCACAATTGGGACCGCGCGGGGCAGTACACAGGGATCGTGCCGTCCTTTACCGCGCAAGGTAGCGGCATGGTGTTCATCCGTCACCGTTTCCTGTTCTAGGGCGATAGTGGCGGTGGGTTTGAAAGCAAGGCGCATCAGAATGTCCTCGCCATTGCTGATGCCGCCCTGAATACCGCCTGAATTGTTACTGCGCGTACGCACTCGCCCACCGCTCATGTAAAACGCATCATTGTGACGAGAACCCGGAATCAAAGCCGCACGAAAGCCGCTGCCCACCTCGAACCCCTTGCACGCTGGGATGCTGAGCATGGCGTGGCCGAGCGTAGCTTCCAATTTGTCAAATACAGGGTCACCCAATCCAGCTGGCGCCTGCCGCACGACGCAAGCAACCACACCACCTAATGAATCGCCCTTGCTGCGAGCCTCTATAATAGCACGTTGCATCTGATCTGCCACCGCAGCATCTGCCGTGCGCACCGGGTTGGACTCCACCACACAGCTCTCGACTTCACGGGCAGGCAGCTGGCAGCACACATCACCCACCTGCTCCACCCAAGCGAGTACCTGTAGCTGGGGGCAAATCTGAGCGAGCACAGCCTTGGCTACGGCCCCGGCAGCTACACGTCCGATGGTCTCTCTCGCGCTGGCGCGGCCGCCGCCGGCCCACGCACGTATGCCGTATTTGGCATCGTAGGTATAGTCTGCATGCGACGGGCGGTAAGTGTGTTGCATTTCATCATAGGACGAGCTACGTGCGTCCGTGTTGCGCACCCATATGGCAATGGGGGTACCGAGAGTTTCTCCCTCATCGCTCACCCCACTGAGTATCTCCGGAGTATCTCTCTCTCGACGAGGCGTTGTTAACTGGCTTTGACCAGGGCGGCGGCGCACCAGCTCATCCGCCACAGTTTCAACCGTGAGCGGCACGCGCGGCGGGCATCCATCCACCACAACACCGATCCCGCCCCCGTGGGATTCGCCCCACGTAGTCACACGAAAAACCTGTCCAAATGTACTCGACATATCTCCTGCGCCTCATCATAGCGCAATGTGACGCAATAAGCAAGGAAAACCTATTTATCTGCGTGCGCTCGTCAACGCAACCTCGACCAGAATTCCAGCTTTTGGAAACCGCAGTGGACGTCCGCGCAGGAAGGTTCGTGCAGTTTTCCAGCCAGAGTTTTAAACCTCATGGGAGCCTTCTGCGTCCCAAAGAGCAACCGTGCGATGATGCGCGATACGGGGCGCCGCATACGCATAAAGAGCCCCGCAAACATAACAGATAAAAATGTGAAAAATGATTTAATTTTAGGCCTTGCTAATTGGGAGGATATACGGTAGAATGCCGGAAAATTTTCGATGAGGTCCACGTTCCTAGCATGGTTAATGGTGTTGGTATGCGCAGCGTTTGCTGTCACCATAGGGTATTCCCATTTCCGCTTCATCAGCTACGCAGAGTCACGTGCCAAGCAGATCATGTCTGCACGTTTGGAGGACCTGATGGAGCAACTCAATACAGCCGAGAAATACATTCGGACTGTAGAAAGCATCACGGACATCTCGGCCATAGAAAGAGCGCGTGCTGTGGCCGAAATCATGCGTGCCAATCCCGATCTCACTCAGAATGAAGAAATGATGATGGGACTTTTTAATGATCTGAGTATTAAAGAGCTTCAATTGACGAATGAAAAAGGGGAGATTGTGTACGGTCTCCCTACCAAGAGAGAAGACTTGAGCCAGATAGCAGATGAGGACCAACTGCTTGAGTGTCTTCGTACGAAGGATCAGGAACTCTGTCTGCGACCAAACTCTCCTACCGCAGGCAATCTGCAGCATGTGGCAATTCACCGCCTAGATCAACCAGGATTACTGATCTTGGGTTTTCGTGGGCCTCGGGAAATGCGGGCTAGAGCAGATTTCTCGTTTGGCAATTTATCGCGACACTACATATTGGGACAGAATGGCAAAATCATTGCCTTCAAGGACGGCGCACTCCTGGGGAACGATGTTCCTCCCTTTCCAGTGGCAGACCTGTTGTCGCGTCCTCTGAATGTGGCGGAAAAGATCACGCTGGGAGATTCAGAATACTACTCATACGCTATTCGCAGGAACGGCTACCGATTAGTGGGGTTACTACCGGTGGAAGAGTTACGCGAAAGCAGTCAATCCGCACTTTATCCCGTTTTGATGACGAATGGGATTCTGTTTGCATCCATTTTCCTGCTCGTCTTCTATCTGCTGCATAAACTTGTCATTACCAACATCTCACGCATTAACAACTCCCTGCGCAAAATCACTCAAGGGAATCTTGACGTGCGCATAGAAAGCCAGAATGCCCCAATCGAATTCCGCAAGCTTTCCTCGTGCATCAACTCCATGGTTGATGCCCTGCAAACGTACGACAAACACAGTGAGGAATCTAACCGACGCGAGCTCAATTTGGCGCGCACTATACAGGATACCATTATCCCCAACACATTTCCAGCTTTCCCACTCCACACAGAATTTGACTTGTACGCAACATGTCGCCAAGCAAAGGTGGTGGGCGGAGGATTCTACGATTATTTCTTGCTGGGCGATGAGTACCTGTGCTTCATGGTGGCGGACGTATCGGGTACCGGGGTGCCGGCAGCACTCTTTGTGCTGCACAGCATGTCCATCATCCGGGAATTAGCCCACTCAGGCGTGACTCCTATCGACCTCGTGACGAAAACGAACCAAGACCTCTGCGACAAAAAGTTCGTGGACATGTACATGTCGCTCTTTTACGGCATGCTGGAGATTCGCACTGGTAAGCTCGTCTTCGTGAATGCCGGACCGCCGCAAGCGCTACTACAGCATAAGGGAGGCAAGTTTGAACCCATGGAGATGAGTTCAGGTATGGAGTTGGGGCGCGTGCCCAATGCGACCTACGCCACATGCTCGCGCCAACTCGTCTCTGGCGACCGGCTCTTCCTCTACACCCAAGGGGCGGTGCAAGCCACCGATCCTGAGCAAGCTACTTTTGGCGAACACCGTCTGCACGAGGCGATCAACAGCGTCACCTCGCGTGCAATCGCAGATGTTCCGCGACGCGTAAGCGCCGCTCACCGCAAGTTCACCAAGGGATCGGAGCAAAATCACGATATCACCATGCTCGCTCTTGAATACATTGGCAAGAAGCATGAAACAGCCGACACTCATGTTCTGGCTCACGCGCACGATGCGGCGGCATGCTTTATTTCCACCCAACTTGAGAGCGTGTTTGCCGCTCCGCTAGCCATCCATGATTTGCAGAGTGATGTGGAGCAGATACTGGCAGCACTGCCCCGCGATAATGAAGTGCACCTGCACCTTGACTTTGACGAGGACGTAGCAGAAGTCAGCCTCACTTACCCCGCCCCGGCGTACAACCCCCTGCTCCATCTTTCGGAGTTGTGCGCCAATCGCATGGATTATACGATCACGGACGATGGGGGCAATATGATTACACTGTGGAAAAAACTCTCATGAATCCGCCACCGCCCCCCGTTGTTGGTCCTCCGTCGTCCCCACCACCTTCTCCTGTTATCACGCCGGTACCGGTGCCACCGCCACCCGCGACCGAGCAAAAAGAAACGAGCGCTACCCACGCGACTCCTCCGCCCTCATTGAAAGCTGCCAGCTGGCAGGAAAATCTGGCCACGGCACTCTTTTCCTCCTCGGTGCGCACCAAGGGATCCGAGCACGGCGGCGATGATCGGACACCTCTTCCATCCAACACGATTCTCAACAAATACACAATTGTCTCCGTACTAGGCCGCGGGGGGTATGGCATTACCTACAAAGCACGCCACACTGAAAAGGGCAAGCTCGTTGTGATTAAGGAGCACATGCCGCTTGGAATGGCAATGCGGGAGCCGGGAAGCATGGATGTCTCCTTCCCGAATCCGACTGCAGAAACGCGTTTTCAGGCCACCATGGATGAGTTTTTGGAGGAAATTACAGTCCTCCAATCCTTGGAGTACCCCGGGATTGTGCCTATTATTGATTCCTTTGAAGCGAACGATACGGCTTACTACGTGATGCCCTTTATTGCTGGAACTACCTTGAGTATACCTGAAAAGGCAACACTGAATGCCTCGCACCGTCGACAAGAGGCGGCCCGTTTACAGCGCATGCTCCTCTCACTTCTCAAAACGCTTGATTATCTCGACCAGCACAAAGTGGTGCACCGTGACATTAAACCAGAGAACATTCTTATCACAAAGAATGGGCAGCCTGTGTTGCTGGACTTTGGGTCAGCACGTCAGCTCCAACCCGGGCGCGTGTTCACCAACGTGTTTACTCCTGATTTCTGTGCGCCCGAGCAAGATTGCGCCCGATCGGATGAACAGATGAGCTACTCTCTGGGGCCTCAGACCGACATTTACTCCTTAGGAGCCACATTTTACTATCTCATTTCGCATATTATGCCGCCGCGCGCTGAAATGCGCGTTATTTCTTCACCGGATCCCTATAAACCCTTGGCACGCCGCCCCGAACTCCAAGAGCTCTACGGCGCCGACTTTTTGATAGGAATTGACCGGGCTATGGAACTTGAGCCGACAGACCGCTGGAAAAGCGCGGCGGACTGGACAGAAAGTCTTGAGCAGGACCAAAGCACGATTTCTCCGCGCATGCTGCGCCAGCTGAAAATTGCAGGAACGTTGGCTCTGGCAGCAGCCGTGGTGGTGGGTGGTCTTGGCATATATGCTCTCAAGGAACGTCGGCAAGTGCGCGCTGCCTACAACAGCGGGCTGAACTTCACAGAAGGCATACTCTACGACTTCAGCACCGAACTTATCGACCTGCCTGGGTCTGTTCAGCTACAACGGCGACTCAGCTCGGGCCTACAAAAATACCTGACGGCCATGCAGGACCTGCCTCAAGGACACGACAACAGGCTTGACCGGGCCATGGCCGCAGCGTGGTTTAATATCGGGTGCACGTACATGTCGCTCGGCCAGCTTGAGGATGCAAAAAAAGCATTGGAGTCAGCTGAATCACTCGAGCGCCTCATCAGTGAAAAGAATCCGAAGGATCAGCGCTTCCGTTACGAGTTGTCCCGCACGCATCTTAAACTTGCCGATCTAGCCGCCCGCACGGCCCATCCCACTGAGGCCAGTCGCCAAGCCCAAGTGGCCACTAAATTGCTTGAGGAACTCTACCGGGCATACCCAGATAATCCTGATTATGGGAACAGCCTGGGCGAAGCGCTGAGTTTTGATCTTCACCACGGCCGCAGCAATGCCGACTATGGGAAGCGTCGCGCGAGCCTGGAGCGCGTGCTAGCTCTGTACAGAAAGCAGGCAAAACTCTTCCCGAGACATTTGCCGACCTTTGCCGGGCTAGGCATGACCTTGCACTATTACGGTCTATATGCCAAAGATTTGGGAGATTTTGAGGCAGCGGAAAATTATTTAGGAGAGGCTTATAAGGTTTATTCAGACCTGACAGAAAATTATCCCTGTCGCCTCTCTTACAAACGAGGTTTGGCTCGCATTCTCTACCACATCGGCGATTTGTTCTTTTATGAGGCGTTGGCAGAACCCGACACTGAGAAGCGCAATCGGAAGAACCGACGCTCGACAGAAGTTTTCGACCGTTATATAGGCGTGGTGCGTGAACTCCGTGGGTTGGACGATGATAATCTTGAATATCTGTACTTGGAAAGTCGCGCGTTAGTCATCAAGGCAGATCTACTGATGCAACGCGGAAGAGTGAATGAAGCCGTCAATGCTTGTCGCATTCTCATGGAACTCACAGACCGGCTTCTCGCCAACGAGCCGAATAATAAAGATTACGTAATTTTGAAAGCAAATGCCTTATGTTTGCAAGCCGTGGCACATCTGCGCACTAAGCGCCAGCAAGCTAAGGCAACGACAGAACTGACCGAAGCGTGCAACATACTCCAGAACCGCATGAACGCATCAGAAGTCTGTCCGGATGATCTGCGATTTGCCTACGCCGAGACACTTGCGATTTCAGCAAACGCAGCCATGGAAAAACGCGAAAATTCCAAGGCAAATGAGTTACTGGAACGGGCTGACGAACAAGTCCAAATCCTTATGTCCAGCAGCAAGCACATCTCTCCACGTATGCGGCGCTCCATCGATTATATCGGACATCTGAAAGCTGCCTTGCAACAACTGTAGGTGTAGATGGGCCTCTTTCAGTCGAATGACGGTCTTTCGATTCTTGTAACCAGCGGATTGCATGATGCAATCGATGATCCTTGCTTTCTTGTATCGAGAGACTACAGAGGCGTATTTTTCCCTCCATACAGAAAGTAACTCTATTCTTGCTTGTTTGCTCATTTTGAGTGGCATGTGTTTGATATTAACCCTTCATTTTTGAGGCATCAAGCTTTCGCAAAATTCTTTTTCTTCGTTTCTGACGACCCTTCGGTGACTTCGTAATGCCTCAAAAATAAAAGTCACCGAAGCCCGATGCCTCAAAATAAACGGTCACCCAACAGCATAGCATTTT
>CANQBZ010000062.1 GCA_947589295.1 uncultured Akkermansia sp. | reverse complement strand
CCGGGCTCCCTTCCTCTCCCGCCGCCTGCGCAGCGCTCCCCTCGTCCCGTGTCTTCGAGGCCCCCTTCGTCAGGGGGCGCCGCACAATATACCCCCCTCCCTTCCATCCGTCAAGCTATTTCCCTCACTTTTTTTCACTTTTTTCTCTCCCCTCCCCTTACCTTTTTTCTCATATTATTACTTAATCAACTTATTTACAATAATTAATGTATTATTTTAGCGCAGATATAAAAAGCACGAAAGGCAGAAGAATGGATCAAATTTAATCAACCAAACCAAAGTAAAAGTTGGACAAGGGGAAACGATCCATGATCGAGAGCGTGGTTCGGTGCGCGTGATTGGCTCAAAATGGGTGTCTGTGCCCTTGCATTAGAGAAGACGATGATGTTCACCCGTCGTGCTAAACTACAACCACCGTTCGTGGAAGAAAGTCAGCGGCATCGGGCACTATGAGAAGACGACTATCTCCAAGGATCAGGAGAATGTTAGATCACTACGCAGGTATGATCAATTAAAAAACTTATTCATTTATGGCGAAATTTGCTTGACCTCAGGCCCTGAGAGCAGTAGAGTGCGAGCATGATGGACAAACAACCCCATCATAGTTCAGCCGTGGACGACGATATCATATGCACTGAAAAGATCATCGCTGATCGCAAAACTTTTTTCATTGACTTGAAAAGCAATGCGAGAGGGCGGGTGGTCAGGATTACCGAAAAAGTGAGCTCGAACCGCGATCGCATCATGGTGCCAGCAGAAATCCTGGATGATTTCATCTCAGCTCTGCAGGACATTCGTAAAGCCAATCAGGAGAACTGAGTAACGGCGGCTTCGTAAGAAGCGGTGCGATAAAACGGGTACCCTGCGGGAATATTCCACCTGTCGGAAGAGGTGTGGAGATGGCCCGCAGCGGGGTAGAGCACATCAATTCAGAAATGCAGACACACATTGCGCTGGACAACGCGCGGTGAGGGGTGTTAATATCATTGCACCTCCTCCGAGAGGAGGGGAATGCAGCAGAAAAAAAACGAGAACCATGAGAAGAATTAAAGTACTCGAGCTAGGATGGGAATTCCCTCCGCTGATTAACGGAGGGCTCGGGGTGGCTTGCATGGGGATATCGAAAGCACTCGCCAAAAAAGTAGACTTATCCGTCATCGTGCCAAAAGCGAGTTCAGGATATAAGTACGACGGATTCGACCTAGTCGGGATCAACAATCTGAAGTACCGCCAAGTGGAAACGATGGAGAGCGGGTACATGTACGAGAGTTTTGCTGCTGTAGGCAATGCTCCGGTAGATTTGCAGCCTTATGCGAGTGAGGAAGGCACCCCGGGACATATCGTGTTTACGCGGGAAGGGAAGCTACTATTTTCGAAGGTTCACAAGGCGGATTTAGAGCTTTTCACAGCCCACGAGGACCTATACTCTGGCGATCTGGCTAGGAAGGTCATTGAATTTTCGAAAATATGCGCCGTAATGGCACGTGCCTACGATTTTGATTTAGTACATGCCCATGATTGGATGACCTATCTGGCGGGAGTGGAGGTGAAGAAAGCAACAGGCAAGCCTCTCGTAGTACATTTGCACGCTTCTCAGTTCGACCGCGCGGGCGCGGATGCACGCGGTTGGATATACGACATTGAGAAGTACGGCATGGAGCAAGCCGATGCGGTCATACCTGTGTCCAAATACACCGGCACGGTAGCAGCCGGTCATTACGGCATTAACCCGGACAAGATATTCCCCGTGCATAACGGTGCAGACCCCGTACACGTGTTTCACACGAAGAAAAAGTTTCCGGAGAAGTTGGTGCTATTTTTGGGACGGCTCACGGCCCAAAAAGGGCCAGAGTTTTTCCTGCAAATAGCCGCCCGAGTGCTTGAACAAACGCAAAATGTGCGCTTTGTCATGGCGGGAACCGGCGAGAAGCTGCGCCAGCTTATTGAGACGGGGGCGTTTCATGGCGTGGGGGATCGCTTTCACTTCACGGGTTTTTTGGACAAGAAGCGTGTGAATGAGCTCCTTTCTCTCACAGATGTGTACTGCATGCCGTCTGTATCGGAGCCCTTTGGACTTTCCGCACTGGAAGCGGCTCAGTTCAATATTCCCGCTGTCATCTCCAAGCAAAGTGGAGTGGCAGAGGTTATGAAGGGTGCACTCAAAGCCGATTTCTGGGACGTGAATATGATGGCCAAGCACATTGTTGATTTAGTCACGGACGAGAAACTCTACAAAAAGGTAGCGGAACAAAGCGCACAAGACATTAAGAATTCCAACTGGGATACAGCAGCCGACAAGATGATACGCGTGTACCACCGCGTGTTGGGCTGGTAAGGGGAGAATAAACGCGAGACACAGCCATGAATATATCGCTCACATTTCATGCGCACCAGCCCAACAGGCTTATCGCGTACGATTTCTTCAAGATTGGGGAGCATGCTTTCTATGAGGACGACAATTTAAACGCTCAGGTGCTCAGCCAAGTGGCAGAGCGCTGTTACTTGCCGGCCAATCGCCTCATGAAGCAGCTCGTTGAACTCTCCGACGGGCGTTTTCGATTTGCCTTGGCTCTCTCAGGAGTGATTCTGGAACAAGCCCAGCACCACCGGCCTGATCTGATCACCTCCTTCCGTGAATTGGCGGACACTGGTTGCGTGGAATTTTTGGCTATGCCGTATTACGCGTCGCTGGCCTCACTCTATTCACCTGGTGAGTTTGCGGAGCAGGTGGCTGAGCACGTGGAGCTCATCGAAAAGCTCTTTGATATGCGTCCCACTGTGCTTTGGAACACGGGGATGCTTTATTCCAACGCTATCGCAGCTCAGGCATATGACATGGGAATGGAAGGCATCATGGCGGATGGGAATCGCCAAATGATCAGTAATCTGCACACCAATGATCTACAATGCGCCCCGCTCATAGCCGCGACAAAAACGCTTGTTCGCAACCGTCGGCTTTCAAATGACCTTGCCATCAATCGCGTGGATCCTGCATGGTCAGAGTACCCTCTTTCTCCGTACACCTTTGCCAACTGGCTGCACCAGCAGCAAGGGCAGGTAGTGAGCATTTCCATGGATTACGAAACTCTCGGCGAACGGCAACCAGACTCCACGGGTATATTTGAGTTTTGGCGCACACTCATTCCGGCTATTCTGTTTAACGAAGATTATTTTGTGACGCCCGGCGAAGCAGTACGCAGCTTCCACTCCACCGGCACCATTGATTGCCCGCAACCCATCAGCTGTTCCACTTTTGGTACCACCTCGCAATGGAATGCCAACGTCATGCAGCAGGAAGCCATCAAGAAAATTTATGATTTGGAGGAACAGGTGAAAGCAAGTCGAGACCGCGACATGATACATGTGTGGCGCAAATTGCAGAGTGCCGACCACTTCCACTACATGGACAAGAGCAATGGGTTCACTCCCTATCCATCACCCTACGACGCTTATATATACTACATGAACGCCCTCGCAGATCTCCAGGTACGCGTCAAACAGGAGGCTGACATGCTCCGTGCGATAGAGTCAAAAAACCTTGCGTGATTTGAGGGACTTCAACCCTACCATCATGTCTCTCACCGTTCTGCAACCCATCCCAGATGAAGAACTTATCCCGCAGGCTGCGGAGTTTGCAGAGAAAGCGCACGAAGGGCAGGTGCGCAAGGGTTCCGGTGAGCCCTATTACAACCACCCACGCGCCGTTGCAAAACTCGTGGCGCAACGTACGACAGATGCCCGTCTCATCATTGCGGCGTACCTGCACGACACGATGGAAGACTGCGGCGTGACGTACAGGAAAATCGCCGATCTATTCGGGACCCAGGTTGCTGATCACGTGCAAGCGCTCACAAATGATGAAGAACAGCTCAAGACGAGAGGTAAAGTGCCCTACATGCGCGAAAAATTGCTTCATCTTCCGAGTGATACCTTGCTTGTCAAACTCTGCGACACCCTGCACAACACCTCGCAATCCTCCTCCTTGCACCAGGTGGAAAATTATCTGCAAATCATCAGCGTTCTCGACAGTAGAAAGGAGCTCTCTGACGTTCATCGAGAACTCATCAGCAGCATTCGCTCGACAGCTGAGGCTCGACGTACCGCCGGAGCTTTGACTATCTCAGAAAACGAGCACTGATGAAATCTTGCATTCCCCAATAATTCATCCGTTCACGGAAAGTCGTGGGAATTTTTTCATGGAAATCTGATGGTCAGCCTTAAGCCATCAAGAAATTCTATCCGGCAGAACACCTTGCTTAGTCCAATGATCGAAAAACTCAAAAATAGAGCTTGACAATTTTCTGAAATTTCAGAAAATTGACTCATGAAAATCAGCGAAGTGCAAGAAAAATTTGTACGCCGTTGGGGAGAAATGGGCGTGCGATGGGGGATAGGGAGGAGTACAGCCTTGATTCATGGATTGCTGTACGTAGTGGGAGACGCAATGACGGCGGAAGAGATGAGTGAAGCGCTGGGGATAGTACGATCGAACATATCGACCGGTTTGAAAGAACTGGAGGGCTACGGACTTGTTTACAAGGAATCACGCAGCGGGGACAGAAAAACGTACTACACGGCAGAGGGGGATGTGTGGGAAATAGCGCGACGAATTTTGGAGGAACGAAGGCGGCGCGAAACGCAGGGAGCCGTGCGGGCTGTGGAAGATTGTCTGAGTGAAGCGGAGGCAACAGGTGACAAGGAGACCGCGAAGAAAATGCGTGCGATGAAGGAACTGCTGGATGCCGCGGAGAATTTTGCCAAGGCATCGCAAAAATATCCGACGATCGTATTTCGTCGCGCCCTTAAAATGGGGAGCAAAGTACTACACTGGATTTCACAATGAAAACAATTGCAATCACGGGAGTCTTGGGCTACAGCGGCAGGTATATCGCTGAAGAAGCTGTACGACGAGGTTGGCACGTCATCGGCATCACCGATTCAGCCGAACGACTACCGAACCCTCGCGGGTATGAGCTCCGTTCCATGCCTTGGAGTCCGGGAGGCGAACATGCCTTGGACGGAGTGGACGTATTGGTGAATACCTACTGGGTGCGCTTTTCCTACAACGGACGCAATCATGCTGCATTCTCGCACACCGAAGCTGTGGATCACACGCTTCACCTGTTTTCGGCAGCCAAAGCCGCCGGCGTGCAGCGTATCGTACACACCAGTATCACGCATCCGGACGCCGCAAGTCCCCTTCCCTACTTTCGCAGCAAGGCTCAATTAGAACGAGCACTGGAAGAAAATGCCACGTCGCACAGCATCCTGCGTCCCGCAATCCTCTTTGGAGACACACCGGCAGAATCCATCCTCATCAACAACATGGCATGGAGTCTGAGGCATCTTCCCTGCGTAGCTACCTTCGGTTTCGGAGAAAACTACAGGTTGCAGCCTATCCACGTGCGCGACTATGCCGAGTTGGCTATGGATGAGGCTGAGAACAGCGAGGAGCACCGTATTGTGAACGCCGTAGGTGCGGAAACTTACACCTTCCGCGGTCTATGGAAGATGCTCGCAGACGGAATCGGCGCACATCGTCCGATTCTGCCGGTTCTCGACTGGATGGGGCTCGTTACTACACGCTTGCTTGGCGCCGCACTGGGGGGCGTCATGCTGACACGCGATGAGATTAAGGGACTGAGGGAAGACAGGCTGGCCGTGGACGGAGCAACGCCCATCGGCTCGCGCTTGCTGAGCGCTTGGACAAAGGAATACGCCTCCACTCTCGGACGGTGCTACGCAAGCGAGTTGCAGCGACGCCGCTGAGAATCGGTCAGTGCAACCGGATGATTTCGAGCTGGCGAACCATGCACTGATTCACGTCGCCGTTCATATTGGCGCAGCGCGGCGTATAGCGCAAAGAAAATTCATGTTCTCCGGCGGAAACCGAACACTCGAGCATCGCCGAGAGAGTATAATCGTCCCAGTGATTCGTCTCTGTATTGTGGGGCATGACAAGTACGCCAACAAACTTTCCATCCATCCACAACTCGCGAATGGCACACGTGTCCGAATCGCGCAACGAAGCTGTGGCATTGCAGTAACACACACGCACACCGTAGGAGCCAGCGGGCAGCGTGAGTTTATGGTAAGTCATGATGCTTGTGCATGGGCGCGTATCCAGCCATGCCTGCGCATTTTCAACCGCGTACGTTTCTGAGCCATCACCGATGAAGTGCGGCTGTGTACTATAGAAGGAACCTGGGGCGATGCACTCCATCGGCAAGCCAAGAGCCGAAGCGTTACCTTTCCCGAGGGCCTGCACGCGGTACTGGCGGTAATGCATGCGCGGAGCGACGTTGGTATAAAAGCTTGTTTTCGTTGTACGGCGCACAATTTTTCCGTTGTAAGAAACCACGTAACGCGTGGCCCCCGGCACGGGATTCCAGTGCAAACATGTCGGCGTCGAATCATCGCACCATGTGGGAGTGTGCAAACCCTGGCGAGCAGTGAGAGGAGTCATGTTGCGACGCCCAGGATTCTTTTCCATGGAGGGGATGAGCTGGAGCTCGACCTGCAAATGGCCCTCTGTACTCAGATCAATAAGCGGTGAGGCAGGATGTCCATTGATCAGCACGGATGCGACCTCTGTACCGTAACCGTTGATATGCACATCGAGCACCATATTGCGGATATGCAAGCCGGTAAACCAGTGGTTCCCCTCCAGCATAGCGGGAATGCAGGGGCTGAAAACGATGGAATCATGCTCAAACTGCAACCCCAGCAGCGCGTGGTAGAAGAGACCGAGCATACCTGCAGCGCTCCATAGTTGAGCATCAGAATTGCTCACCGTGTCATCAGCACGCCCGGTACGGGCATGATAATTTTCTTTGTTCGTGGCGTTGAGCAGAGCAGAACGCAGCATGGCCGCCATACTGAACTCCACTCCCTCCATATTCTGCTGATCCGCCTGCGCCATCAGTACAAACGCCTCCACAAAGGGCCAAATGGCAAAATTATGGTAGGCTGCTTTCACTTCCGGATTGAAGGGAGTAAAAACTGGTGTACCGTACGCCGTCCGCGGCAGCATTTGCAGCACGCGGGAGCTGTCTTCTCCTGCCAGACCAGAGAGTACCGCCAGAGCTGTGCCAAGGGCATCTGTATGGGAATCCTGCCGCCCATCGGGGGTCAAGTACATGGCATACTTGGGGCTGTTGGGTCGGCGGAATCGAACATTAATCACCTTACCGAGCTCATCTGCAGAGGCAGCGTAGGGCCTAGCTTCCTCGGGACGGCCAGCCTCAGTAAGCATGCGCGCAAGAAGCTTGCGGCAAAGGTAGTGAAGAACATTTGTACTCAATGCATACGACTCACCGATCTGGGCAGGACTCATGCCCACAGGATAGCTTTGCTCCCGCCAATCAAGGAAACTTGTTTCCCCCGGTACCAACGGATTGCAGTGCAGCACGGCATCGTCTTGCTCAAGGGTATTGCGGAGGGCAGTAATGCAGAACTCAAGCCAATCACGCCCACCACCGGATAGGTAGCATGCCCACGCTCCAAGGGCCCACGACACGCGATCAGTGGAAATCGGCCAGCCACCGCCTGTCCCCGTATCTTGCAAAATGACGCCATCTTTCACGCGACTCATCAGTGTGCGGCGGCATGGCTCTGCGGCGGCAAGATCGGCTCCAAGAGCCGCCGCATAGGCAATATCACGCGTCCATGCACCACACCAGGCGGCACCTGCTTTCAACAGACCGTTTTCAGCGAGATTGGCGTGCAGCTCGTGCATCGCCAATGCGTAGGCAAAGTTGAGGATAGGTAAATTGCTACGGAAACCGGGACTGCCAAGGGGGGGCTCGGGGACGTGTACCTCGCGCACGCCTTCCGGTGTGGTGAGTCGCAACGATCGCGCGTCCAGCACTTCAGCATCCAGACTTCCCTCACGCACACCGGATGCCGTGATGCGAAAATTACGGGATTTGTAACGGACAGAACAACGGGGCAAACGGTTCATGGCAGAAAATTATGTGGTTAAAGAATAGAGCCAGGGTTATAGGAAACAGCGGAGGGAAAACGCTCCGTGATCTCGCAAACCATCGCTCGAAAGGCATCTACTTGCGCCGTGGCCATTCCGGTATCGCTGCCATGTTCCCGGAAAATGCCCTGCACCTCTTCAAGCGAGAGATTCAGACGAGGATCGGCAGCCAAGCGCTCTGCCAGATCATTGCGGGAGAGAGTCCCTGAGCGCAGCGCATCGGACACAGCCACAGCGTGTTCCTTAATCACCTCGTGCGCTTCCTCGCGCCCCACGCCTTTCTTTACAGCAGCCATTAAGATGGTCGTAGTCATTAAGAAAGGCAAATAGCGATCTAACTCGGTGCGCAGCACCGGGGCGTACACCTGCGCCTGATCAAGCACCGTCAAAAACGTTTCGAGCAAACCATCTATGGCATAAAAGGCATCCGGCAACAAACAGCGGCGCACAACAGAGCAGGACACGTCGCCCTCGTTCCACTGGTTACCAGCTAAATTAGCCGCCATGGTGAGCAGGCCCTTCAGGATGCTATGAAAGCCATTGATACGTTCACAAGAGCGCGGGTTCATCTTGTGCGGCATGGCGCTGGAACCAGTCTGACCTTTGGCGAACCCTTCAGTGCAAAGTTCGTGACCAACCATCAATCTCCAAGTGGTGCAAAAGCTGCTGGGAGCGCTGGCCAGACCTACCAGACCGGCTACCACCTCGAAATCCAGTGAACGCGGATACACCTGTCCCACGTTCACCCATTTAGAGGGAATGCCCAAATGGGCGCAAATTCGCGTTTCCAGCTCCTCCACTGCTTTCTCATCACGTTCAAAAAGGGATAGTTGGTCAAGCTGAGTGCCCACAGCCCCTTTGAGACCGCGCACGCAGTAACGATCCATGATGCTTAGCCATGCGTACACCCAGTGGACCAACTCCTCGCCGAACATGGCCACGCGTTTTCCCACCGTGCTAGCCTGTGCTATCACATTGTGCGTACGTGCCGAAAAAACAATATCGCGCCACTCTTGGGCACGCGAACTCATCCGAGCCAAAGCCGCCACTGCCTTATCGCGCACCATCTGCATAGATCGCCACACCTGTAACTGCTCCACATTTTCCGTCAGATCTCGGCTGGTCATTCCTTTGTGAATGTGTTGACAGCCAGCCAGAGCACAAAATTCTTCAATGCGAGCTTTCACATCGTGGCGAGTCACGCGCTCGCGAGCATCGATGGATTGCAGATTAATGTCACCCTTCACCCGTTCGTACGCGGCAATGTCCTGATTTGGTATATCCAAACCCAAATCGCGCTGCGCTTTCATGATCGCAATCCACAATTCGCGTTCCAGCAAAATACGCCCCTCGGCTCCCCATATCGACCTCATCGCCGGAGACGCGTAGCGCGTTGCCAGTACATTCGCTATGCTTTGTTCACTCATACTCGCTCCGTTGACGCGCGCAGCGTAGCACACTTCCTTCATTCTGGCAAGTATTATTTTCGCATCACAAGTCATTTACACATCCGTCCCAAGAAAATTAAGAGAGAGGGTAAGAGAAGACAAAAAAAGGAAGGTTGATTTGTTTCCTCAGAAAAGAGTATTCTGAGGGTGCAACAACAAAAAACCTTCCATGCCCAAGATAACCATTTTAGCCCAAATTGCAAGAGAAATTCCCCGGGAATTGGTAGAAAGCAT
>CANQBZ010000061.1 GCA_947589295.1 uncultured Akkermansia sp. | reverse complement strand
TTTGCAAAGGGAGCGACTCCGCTACGCTCCATCGCACCCTTTGCAAATGCTTTCTGAGGGCATCAAAAACTATGACGATCAAACATCGCTGAACACTTCGGTATACTAATTATGTCCGATCACCTTTCTTTTTTCGGTACACTATTTTTGTCCGATCACGGGATCCGCAATAGGACCGCATTGCCTCAAAAATAAAGTCACCGAAGGGATGCTAAAAACAGAGAAAAAGAATTTTCTGAAAGCTTGATGCCTCAAAAGGAAAGGGTTCATATCAACCACATGTCACTTAAAATGAGAAAACAAGAAAGGAAGAATTGCTTTCTGTGTGGAGAGCAAAATACGCCTCGGTATCCTCTCGATAATCCATCTGTTGAGTAGCAAGAAAACGCCGCCAGTCAAGAAGAAAGGGAGCCGAAAAATGATAGGTCGCAAGAAGCATGAGGTTATCAGGAATACCTGGTTTTTGATGGGACAGCCCTGCGAGAAGCGCATGGTGGCGCGGCTTCTGGAGAGGTCATCCCTTTATGCGGTAAGATGAACAGGTAGAGCATGAGAACTTCACGCGGGTGCTTGAAACCTCCGCAGCAACGCTGGATCGAGTGTTACGACCCACATCAATAGATTGATTCGTGAAACTTGCGTGTGTGTGTTGAAAGATTTTAGTAAGTAGCACCGTAGTATGTTCGTAGAACGTCACGTAATAAGATATGAAGAATCGCGTTTTGTCTATGCTCATTGCTTTTTCCTGCGTGGTACCGCTGAAGGCGCAGGAGTGGAAGTCGCCGCACTCATTGGATGATGAGCAGGAGGCTCCGGCCGTGCTCCTACCTTATCCTAAGGAAGTGCACTGGAAGAAATTGAGTCTGGCACTTGGAAAACGAGATGATTGGAAATTGGAGGGGAAAAAGGGAAAAATGATAAGCACGGCGTGGCGTGGCTTCCTGTCGGATATCCCGGCGGGGAAATCCGGCAAGAGCTTGCTTTGTCGTCTTGTTGAAGATGCTGCCGCTCTACCCAAGGAAGGGCAGGCGGAGGGCTACACTCTGCAAGTGAGTAAAAAAGGGGTAGAAATCCACGCGGCACACGAAGCCGGGTTCTTCAATGCCCTGCAGACGCTGCGGCAGTTGGCGGCCAAGGGCAAGACCCTTCCCTGTTGCAAAATCAAGGATTGGCCGGCTTTTGCCGTGCGCGGATTTCACGAGGATTGCGGCCGCAACTTCCAGACGATTGAGAGCCTCAAACGGCAGCTGGATATCGCCTCACGGATCAAGGTGAACTACTTTCACTGGCATCTCACGGATCACCCCGGTTGGCACGTCCAGTGCAAAGCCTATCCGCAGCTCAATGACCCCAAGCACCGCACCCGTGACCTGAATGACACGTATTCTTACCATCAAATACGCGAACTCATCAAGTACGCCGGGGACCGTAACATCACGATTATCCCGGAGCTGGATATGCCCGGCCACAGCTCGTATTTCGAGAAGGCTTTCGGTTTTAAGATGCACAGCGAAGAAGGCATGAAGGTGCTCGAGGAGCTGATCCGCGAGTTCTGCAGTGAAGTGCCGGCGAAAGACTGTCCCATCTTTCACATCGGGGCGGATGAGGTTCGCGTGCCCAATGCCAAGGAATTCGTGGCGCGGATGAGCAAGCTGCTCATCTCGCTGGGGCGTTCTCCCATGCAGTGGGGCGGTCCACGCGATTTGCCCGTGGGCGAGCATTCCATTTCCCAGCGTTGGGTTGAGGGCGGTGAGATGGCGGATCGATCGATCAAGCCGGAAACCATTAAGTGTCGTACGATCGACTCGAGCGTGGGTTATTCCAACCTCTTTGACCCCGCCATGCTGGTGCGTCGCTGGTTCTTCATGCGTCCGTGCGGGGTAGGGAAGGGGGATGACCTTCACATGGGCGCGCTCATCTGCAACTGGCCGGACATGCGCGTGGACGATAAGAGCACCATCCCCCTGCACAGTGCACAGTGGCCGGGGATGTGCGCCATGGCGGAGCGTGCCTGGGAGGGCGGCGATGCCGACGGCGATGGTCTCGCCTCGGATATGCCCGCGCCGAATACTGAAGCCGCCCGTGCTTTCAATCTCTTTGAACAACGCCTTGCCTTCCTGCGCAAGACGCTCTTCAAAAAGGAACATTTCCCCTACTGGTCCGAAGGTACGCAGAAATGGACGGTAATTGGCCCGGTGCCGGAGACGAAAAAAGAGGAAGTGCGCGCCAAGGTGCTGGTCGGCGATTACAGCGGGTTGGACACGCGTACGGCTTACGGCGCCAACCTCTACTTCCGCACGAAACCCTCCACCGGTTATCTCGGTATGTTCAGCGGCACAAAGCCGGGCGCATGCGTGTGGGCGGTGCTGGAGTACGACAGCGCTGAGGACGCCGAACAGCCTTTCATGGTGGGCTTCGATGCGCCTGCGCGTTCCTCGCGGCGCTACTCGGGCGTGCCGAAGGCGGGGGATTGGTCGCAGTGCGAGACGCGCGTGTGGGTCAATGGCAAAGAGTTCCGCAACCCGCAGGTGTACAAGCTCGCCGGCAAAAATCGCTACATGTCCGACACCTGGTTTGCCCCGGCCAATGAGGATCCCTTGACGGATGAAGAAGTGTGGTGGGCGCATCAGCCCACCATGGTGCCGCTCAAGAAAGGCAAAAACACCATCATCATTGAGCAGCCTTACAAGGGAGAGTTCCAGTCATGGGGAGTCTCGTTCATTCCCGTGCGTGAATGAAAGTTCTTCTCCCTTTCATTTTAGGCATGGGAGCAGCGATGAGCAGCGCATCGCCATGGATGTCTCCGCACCCGCTCCAGGCAGAGGAAGAAGCCCCCGTTGCGTTGCTTCCCTTTCCTCGCGTGGTCCAATGGGGTAAGGCCGTGCGCGATGTTCCTCCGTCCTCGTTCTGGAAAATCGCGACGAATTCGGCGTGTGCGCAGGTCATGCAATCCGATGCCGGGTCGATGCTCGCCGCAGCTTGCCGCAGTTTCCTTCAATCCCTTGGCGACCGTCCCTCGACTTCAAAGGATCGCCCCATCACGCTTTCTCTTTCCCTTGAAAACGTGCCCGACCTCCCCGCCGAAGGGGAGCGGGAGGGGTACCATCTCGCGGTGGATGCCCGAGGAGTGCGCATCAGCGCGCCGCAACCGGGAGGCCTTTTCAATGCGCTGCAAACGCTTCGTCAACTCGTCCTGCCGGGACGCGATAAGTTGCCTTGTTGTGAGGTGACAGACTGGCCGGCATTCCCGGTGCGTGGGTTCCATCACGACTGCGGGAGGAATTTCCAGACAATCGAGAGCTTGAAGAGGCAGTTGGACCTGGCTTCCCAGCTCAAGGTGAATTATTTTCACTGGCACCTGACGGATGACCCGGCTTGGCACGTGCAGTGCAAGGCCTACCCGCAGCTCAATGATCCTCAATACCGCACGCGCGACAAGAATGATACGTACTCCTACGCTGAAATTCGAGAGCTCTTCCGCTACGCTCATGAACGCCACATCACCGTCATCCCAGAGCTGGATATGCCCGGTCACAGCGATTATTTTGTTCGCGCTTTCGGTTTCCCGATGCACAGTGAACAAGGTGTGCAGGTGCTGGAAAAGCTCATTGATGAATTCTGCGATGAAGTTCCCGCTACTCTTTGCCCTGTCTTCCATTTTGGAGCCGATGAGGTAAGCGTGCCGAATGCGGAGCAGTTTGTGGAACGCATCAGCCGTAAAATTCGCGCCCGTGGTCGCACGCCCATGCAGTGGGAGGGCCCTTGGGACCTGCCGGTGAGCGACAATTCCATCGCCCAGCGCTGGGTGCAGGGAAAAAACTCGCAGAAAGCCGGGAGCATTACATCCCCCACCATTGATTCTTCCATTGGCTACAGCAATCTTTTCGAACCCGCCCTGCTGGTGCGCCGTTGGTTCTTTATGCGTCCTTGCGGCGCAGAGAAAGGAGATGAGATGCGCCTCGGCGCCATTTTCTGCACCTGGCCGGATATCCGGGTGGAGGACAAATCTCGCATACCCCTGCACAGTCCGATGTGGCCGGGGCTTTGTGCCATGGCGGAGCGCGCGTGGAATGGCGCCGTCGAGGAGGGAGACTCCCTCACCGTGGTGCTGCCACCGCCGGATACGGAGGCAAATCATGCTTTCTCTCTCTTTGAAAAACGGTTGGTGAGCATCGGCAGGAGCATCTTTGCGAATGAGCATTTCCCATACTGGGCAGAAAGCGGCTGGTCTTGGGAAGTTACTCAGCCCGTGCCCGATGCCGAGGCCGATGAGGCGCGCAAGCTCATGTTGGCAGGGGGGGCTCCCGGAGAGTTGCGCCGCATCCCCGGGTGCAGCCTGTATTTTCGAACGCGAGCGGCTACGTGGAGTCTGGGCCTTTTCCCGGACGCCAAGCCCGGCGTGCGTGTGTGGGCTCGTTCACATGTCTTTGTGGCAGAGGAGGGGGATTACCCCTTTATGATTGGATTTGATGCGCCTACACGTTCCAATCGCCAGTATACGGGCATCCCGCGGGAGGGAGAGTGGTCGCAATGTGGTACGCGGCTTTGGGTGAACGGGAAGGAGCTCCCCAATCCCCGTCACTACCAGAACGCCGGCAAAAACCGCGTTGCCGAGCCCACGTGGCACACGTCCGAAGAGGAGCGCCCCATCTCGGATGACGATATCTGGTGGGCTCAGTCTCCCACACCTATTCACCTCAAGAAAGGAACCAATACGATCGTCATTGAGCAACCCTACGCGGACATATTTCAATCGTGGGAGGCTTCCATGATCCCTGTGCGTGGATGGGAGCGAGGCTTATTCGTCCCCGAGAGGGACGGAGCTCCATGACCAATGGGTCACGTTTTTCAGATAACAATGCGTCATAATGCTCTGCATCTGAATTTACAGAATTTCTCACCAATCGCCTATGTGTGATTTTTCCCGTTGCTCCGGTGAATATCATATTTCTCGTCACACGGGAACGCCAGTTGGGCACATCATTCGTAAGGATATTGTGGGAGTAGAAAATTCGTGGAGGTAATCTTGGAGGACCTCGCGCAGACGTGGAGCCAAGAGTGGCTCTTCATGCTTGATTTGGCTGACATATATGGTAGACTGAGCATACGCGCATGACTGACGAGTTGGAAGGAGAGTGGGAAAAGAAGGCCCAAGATACATGGGCACTTCTCTCCCCCATATTGAAACGCTATATGCGGCCAGAGCTGGGATTAATCCTTATGGCTGTGCTGGCCGGGGTGGTAGCGGCGTCGGCAGCGCTCATGGTACCGGTGATTATAGAGCGAGCTTTTCCGGTGGTGTTTGGCGAGCAGGAACTGCCTCCTATCGTTCATGATTGGTTGGTAAAATGGGTGCAGCCGAAGGAAATTGAAAGTGCCAAGCTTTGGATTGCCGTGGCGCTCATCCCCTTGGTGATGACGGTGCGAGGAGTAAGTACCTATCTCAACAGCTACTTGCTCCCCAAAGCCGGTCAGCGCATATTGCGTCGCCTCTGGGGAGACATGTTTTCGCGTTTGCAAACTCTTTCCTTTTCCTTTTTTGACAATCATAAACGCGGGGAGCTGATCACGGTGCTGATTCAATTCACTCAGACCTTGCAAGGACAGATGGTCAATGCATTCAATGAGCTTATCATTGATCCCCTCACCTTTCTTTTCGCTGCTGGTTATTTGATCTATGTGGCTACCACCAACAACTCAAGTGCCGTTCTCCTATCCAACTTGTTGGTGAGTGCCATGCTGGTGCCCATGGTTCGCATGGTGGGCAAGTTGATGGTGCGTAAAATGCGCACCATGCTCGGTAGCTCCAAACTCATTACCGCTACGGTGGAAGAAACCTTGACTGCTCAGCGGGAAGTGCGTTCCTTTAACTTGGAGAAGCGTCAGGTGAAACGGCTATCTGATCTCATTTCCCAGTATAATTCCAAGCTCGTACAGATGACGGCATGGAGCCTCTCACTGACTCCTTTAGTCGAGATCACAAGCTCTCTGGCATTGGCGTATTCTCTCTATCGTGGATGTGGGGAGGGTCTTACATTAGAGCAGTTTGCAGCCATTGCTACAGCATTTTACTTTTGTTATGATCCGTTGAAGCGTATAGCAGGCGTCGTCAACCAGGTGCAATTGATGGGCACGATGGTGGATGGTATCAATGGCGTTTTATTGGCGGAGGATGAAACTCCAGAGCCTCAGCATGCGCTTCAACTTCCACAGCCCATACAGGGCGCTGTTGATTTCAACCATGTCAATTTCGGTTACAGTGAAGAAAAACTGGTACTCAAGGATGTGGATGTGCATGTGCCCCCCGGCCAAATTGTAGCCTTGGTGGGACCCAGCGGCTCTGGAAAAACGACTTTTATTAACCTTATATGTCGTTTTTATGATGTGAACGATGGTTCGGTATGCATTGATCATATTGATGTGCGTGCGATGACGCGAGCTGCTCGCATGAACATCATAGGTTTGGTTTCTCAGTTTTCTGCCCTTTTCCAAGATTCGATCATGGAGAACATCCGCGTGGGGCGCCCGGAGGCTTCTGATGAGGAAGTACGAAGGGCTGGTGACCGCGCGCGAGTGACAGAATTTGCGCAGGATATGGTTGGCGGCTACGGATATGAGTTGGGCGAAAGTGGTAGTGGACTATCCGGCGGGCAAAGGCAGAGGATTTCCATAGCCCGTGCTTTCCTGAAAAATGCTCCTATCCTCATACTCGATGAGGCAACCTCCGCGCTCGATATGAAAAGCGAGGCGCTCATTCAGGAAGCTCTGGATGACCTTGCAAACGGGCATACCACGTTCATTATTGCTCACCGCTTCAGCACCATCCGCATGGCTCAGCGTATTCTCGTATTTGAAGAGGGGCGCGTAGTGGATGATGGTACCCACAGCGAACTCTACGAGCGTTGTATGCTCTATCGATCGCTCTATGATGAGCAAATCAATAGAGAGCGCACCGTCGGCGCTGCACAAGGAAAGGAGGTGGTGGGATGATACGACCCATACTGAGGCGCACCCTGTACTTTGCTCGGAAATTTTTGATGCCTCATATCAAGTTGTTTTTGCTGGCAGTCATTACAGGACTTGTAGTGGCGGGAGCAAGTGGCCTAGGCATACCATTAATGGTGAAGTTTATCTTTCCCGTTGTGTTTTACAAGCCCGGCAACGAATTGCCCGAGATGTTCGCCTACGTGCCATGGCTGCGCGATCTCCAATTGGCGCATCCGAGCACAGTGTTGCTAATGGCCTGTGCAGCCATGCCTCTCATTTTTCTGATACGCGGCGCAGCTATTTGGTTGAATGGCATTGTGGTAACGATTCTCAGTATGAGCATATCTGCAGACTTGCGCATTCAACTTTTTTCTAAGGTGATGTCGCTTCCCCTCGCTTTTTTGGAGAAGCGTAAGAAGGGTGATGTGCTTAGCCGCATTCTCAGCGATACTGGTGCGGTGTTGTCTGTGCTCACCAGCGTTGCCAATGATCTTTTCAAGCAACCCATTACTTGCCTGACGGCTACTTGTACTTTCTTTTACATGATGTTTTCTGAGGGTGAGGCGTGGTTGCTCCTGTTGGATTTGTTGCTCATTGGGTTAGCAGCATGGCCCATCATCCATTTCGGAAAACGTATTTCCCGAAAAGCGCTTTTGGCATCTACAGATTATGGGCGTCTGAATGCAGTCTTGCAGCAAAATTTGGAGGCCATTCGCGAAGTGCGCGCCTATGCTATGGAGGAAAGACAAATCTGCGAGTTCAATTCAGTTGCCGAGAGCTTGTGCCGCAATTCCCTCAAGATGATTAAGTACCAGCGTGCAGTCATTCCGTTCATGGAGATTGTAACTTCCATTGCGCTGGCAGTGCTCCTGGTACATGGGCGGCAGAGTAACATGAGTCTCTCAGGTTTTTTGGCGCTTGCTACGGTCCTCTTCTTCCTCTTTGATTCCATGAAAAAAGCAGGCAACACCTTCAACCGCCTCAACGGCGCCCAGGGTCCACTGCAGCGCGTGGAAGAAATCCTGCAGCAACCCAATGAGATGCCGGAGTTGGAGCATCCCATGGAACTCCCCGCTCGTGTGCGTGGCGACATTGAATTTCGTTCAGTAAACTTTGAGTACGAGGAAGATAAACCCGTATTGCACAATATTAACGTGCATATTCCTGCTGGGCAGGTGGTGGGGCTAGTAGGTTCTAGTGGAGCTGGCAAAACAACCTTTGCCAGCCTTATCCCGCGCTTTTACGAGGTCACCAGCGGCGCTTTGATGATTGATGGGGTGGATGTGCGCAATGTGAGTATCAGAGATCTGCGTGACCAGATCGCATTAGTTGGACAGCAAGCTCTGCTCTTTTCCGGGACCATCCGCGAGAACATTGCCCTCGGCAAGCCGGATGCCACAGAGGAACAAATACGAGCTGCTGCTGATGCTGCCGCAGTTACTCCCTTTCTGTCCACTCAGCCTCGTGGCATTGATACGAATTTGGGAGAAGGAGGCAATGGATTGTCAGGTGGGCAGAGACAGCGCGTGGCCATTGCTCGCGCTTTTGTCAAGGATGCACCCATACTCATTTTGGACGAAGCTACGGCTTCACTGGATGCCGAGAGTGAGCACGATATCCAACACGAACTGGAGACCCTTTCGCAGGGGCGCACAACTCTTATCGTTGCTCACCGATTCAGTACACTTCGGCATGCACAGCGTCTTCTCCTCTTCGATCACGGGAGAATCATTGCAGATGGTCCTCATGAGCTACTTTATGCCACAAGTCCGCTTTATAAGGAGCTTTACGACCGCCAAGGAATAGACGAGACAGTTTGAGACAACAAACGCAGGGTGGATGCTTGTTGCCGGCAGTTCCGGCGTAGAGACTGGGCAATCACCGGCCGAGCGCAATTGCCAGCACCAGCAGAATGAGTGGCCGACCCAGGTAGAATGATCCGGGCAGATGGGCTCAATGCATAAGTAGATGCACCGAAAGCATTCAATCACCCCCATAAAAGCCGACATCGGGGTAATGCTAGCTGCTACAGCAGCAGGGAAGCTTTGTAGATGCTTTGGGAGTATCCCCGTGCAGGAAAGAGCATTTGTGCACCACGGCATCTCACGCCTAGGCAAGCTGACAGAAGGTCTCCAGCTAAAAATACTGTTTGTACAGATAGCAGAGTCAGGCTTTCATCAATAGGGAGGAACATCGTCCTCCCCCAATCTGCCGGCATCGTTCCACGATCCAAACATCTCACCGCGGCGTGTAAAATCAATAAATTTAGCGAGGCGCCTGGCGAAGACATCTGGTTGCTTGCGTTTGATCTGTATCGTATCAATGCGCACGCGGCGGTAGAGCTCAGGAAAAGCACAGTAATTCTTCCATACTTTTTGATCCGTACGCAGCGCTGCCACAATCTCCTCCGAGACACAGAAGCGTCGTGCGTGCGACAGGGCTGCGCGGCCAGCGCCGGTCATGAGTCCTAGGCGCTCCAGACGCACGCAGCGTGCCTTGTTTAGCTCACTCCAATTAGAGGTCGAGCCATGGCGCCTCGGGGAAAAACGTTGGCGCGTTACACCATCGTCCATGCGGCGTACGGTGCTGTCAATCCATCCGAAGCAGAGGGCTTCCTCAACGGCATCCAAGTAGGAGAGAGCGTTCGGGGAAGGAGGAGAGACTCGGGCAAGTTGCACCCAGCATTCGCGGGAGCTGGTCGCATGCTGTAAATACCAGCGACGCAAACTGGAACGAGTCATTGCATCCAGTTTCAGGGGAGAGTCCACGCGCGGAGTGTACCATAACTAGCGTGCAAGAACAACCTTTTTCATGGATCATGAATGAGGTCGCAATCGGACAAAAATAAGTGCACCGAACGGGGAAAAAGAGGGCAAGAGATTTATCGTTTGGACAAAAATAGTGT
>CANQBZ010000060.1 GCA_947589295.1 uncultured Akkermansia sp. | reverse complement strand
ATCGCTCAGGCTCGGGTGGAAACCGACAAGCAGGGTGGACCTCGCTACTCCGATATGTTCAACCTGATCAAGACGAAAGATGGCTGGAAGATCATCAGCAAGGTATACCACAATCATCGCTGATTTCAGATCCTCTCTCTATTCCTCCTTCCATAGGAAGAGGAAGCATTTCAGAAGCTGTTTGGCAGTCCTCGCTCCAAGCCGCTTCTGGTTTGTGAGGAGGCTATCAAGATCGATCGCATGATAAGCAGTTATATTTGGTCTGAGATGTTGCCATAGGTTGACTGCGAGTATGAGGTATGGTAGATTGGAAGTATGATACCGATTTTCGAACTCCCCGCATGTCCCGTGGCAACTACGCTCCGACTCATCGGCAACAAGTGGAAGGTTTTTATCATACAACGCCTTTTGGAGAGAGCGTGGAGGTGCAACGAGCTGCAGCGCAGTCTGCCTGGCATCAGTCGCAAGGTGCTCACCGAAAATTTAAAAAATATGGAGCTTGATGAGCTCATTGTGCGTACGGAGTATCCCGGGTCGCCGCCGCGCGTGGAGTACAGTCTGAGTGCTTGCGGGCGGAGCATGCAGCCCATTATCTTAGCGATGTGGAAATGGGGAAAGTCGTACCAGCGCGAGGTGCGCCGCCACGGGTAGTAACCTTTTTGTGCCCTCTTGTCAGAATGATTGAATTGTGGAAAATAGCAGTAATCGGTTTTAACCCACCGACTCCAATCTATGAAAAGTATTACAATCACAAGTATGGAACACTTACCGGCAACTCCCGCCGGGGATGGTGCTGCCGCTCATCACGTAATCGCTCCGCAGGAAGCCGATGGACTGCGTATCGCTTTCGTGTGCGTAGAACCAGGCAAAGAAGCCTACAGCTACCATTGGCATGAGCAGGATGAAGAGGCTTTTTTTATTCTCTCCGGTACGGCTCGTGTTCGCACCCCGCAAGGCGATAAAACAGTGCATGCCGGTGAGATTATCACTTTCCCGGCGGGAGAGAGCGGAGCACATGTCATTTCAAACCCCTCCGATTCCGAAAAATTAACCTACCTGGATTTCGGGACCAACCATGTGCCGGATATTTGCCACCTCAGTGACATTAAAAAACTTCTCATCAGCAGTCGAGTAAAAACTCTTATGCTGGATGAACCGTGATTCATCGTCTCTCTCCCTATCCGGAGGGATATAGTTGCGCTTGCGACTTCGACACATCATGGAAGCGGCTTGGCAGCACCTTGCTCCAAGCCACCTCTGTTGGGGTACATTGGAGGCCGGGGAATCGCACTCGAAGCTCGACTGTCCTAATTGTTGGCTCTATTTTCTTGTCCGTTCAATTCTGGGGGCATATTTTGGAAGTCATGATGAAGAACGGCGTGATGATGCAATACTTCGAGTGGTATTTGCCCGATGATGGTTCTCTGTGGCGAAAGCTTGCGGAGGATGCGCAGCACTTATCGCAAATAGGCGTGACCGCGGTTTGGGTTCCCCCGGCCTACAAGGCGATGAAACCCGGGGATGTGGGATACGCCACCTATGACCTTTTCGATTTCGGAGAGTTCGATCAGAAGGGAACCGTGCGCACGAAATATGGAACACGACAGGAGTTTGAAGCTTCTATCCGTGCTCTTCACGACCAGCGCATCAAGGTTTATCTCGATGCCGTCCTCAACCACAAGGCCGGAGCGGACGAGAAAGAAACCTTCTACGCGAAACGGGTGAATGAGGAAAACCGCAATGAACAACTCGGGGATGCGTACGAAATTGAGGGTTGGACCCATTTTACCTTTCCCGGACGCAGTAAAAAGTACTCGGACTTCGAATGGCATTGGTATCACTTTTCCGGAATTGATTATGATGTGCGTCACGATGAAAGTAGCGTCTTTAAAATCGAAGGGGATGGTAAAGACTGGAGTCATGACACAGATCAGGAGAAGGGTAATTATGATTACCTCATGTTTGCCAATGTGGATTACAAACACCCAGAAGTGGTGCGAGAAATCACACACTGGGGCGAATGGGTGATTCGGGAGTTTAATTTGGATGGCTTCCGAATGGATGCGGTCAAGCATATCTCGCGCGAATTCGTTGCGAACTTCCTGCGCAGCGTACGCAGCAATTTCCAGCGCGAAATTTATGCTGTTGGTGAGTGCTGGAAAAATGATGACGGACAACTCGACTTTTTCCTTGATGCAACAGAAGAACAAATGGATCTCTTCGATGTCCCTCTGCATTTCAAACTCCACGAAGTCTCGCAAAAGGGAGCGGACTCCGATCTGCGGATTCTCTTTCAAAGTTCCCTCGTACAAACGCATCCTACCCTTGCCGTCACCTTTGTGGACAATCACGACTCGCAAGCCGGACAATCCCTTGAATCTCCGGTGGCAGACTGGTTCAAGCCGGCGGCGTATGCCATCATACTGTTGCAAAAAGAGGGTTACCCCTGCATTTTCTACGGAGATTATTATGGCACAGGTGGAGAGGAATCCATTCATCGCGGAGTGATCGACACTCTTCTGAAAGTGAGGCGTGAGCGTGCCTACGGCGTGCAGTGGGATTATTTTGATGATCCCCATGTTGTGGGATTTGTACGCAGTGGAGACGCGCAACACGCGAGCTCGGGCTTGGCCTTACTGATTTCTAACCAGGGAGATGGAGAGAAAGTAATGAACGTGGGCAAGCTGCACGCAGGTGAACGTTGGATGGAGGCTACCGGCTGCTACCCGGACGAACAGGTCACTATCGATCCCGAAGGCAACGCTGCTTTTCGTGTCCCTGCCGGTAAAGTCGCAGTTTGGCACAACATGGTCGCACCTTGAGCCGGTCGAATAAGCGGCGACTCCATCGACTGCGAGTGGGAATCTTGTCGTTGAGCTGCTTTTAGAACAAGCGTGGAAGTACAACGCACTGCCGCGCCCCGACTGAGGGAGGTTTGTCCGAGCGCGTGCGGGCAGAGTGAGCGGGATTTTTCTGGTGGATATAGACAAAGTTCCTTCGATTTTGCGACCAAGTAGGACAAATTTTCCCTTGGATTTGGGAAGTGAAACGACCAAAGTTCCTTCTGTTTTGGGACAAGAACGAGGCAAAATTCCTTTGAATTTGAGAATTAGTATTGATTATCAATATATTATTAATTAGGAAATTTATGTGCGCAAAAGATGGGATCAAAATCCCAATACGCCATCGTCTCGGAAGCCATAGATTGGGCAAGTTCCTTCGACTTTGCGACAGAATAGGACAAAATTCCTTTGAATTTGGGAAGTAAAACGACCAGAGTTCCTTCTGTTTTGGGACAAGAACGAGGCAAAATTCCTTTGAATTTGAGAATTAGTATTGATTATCAATATATTATTAATTAGGAAATTTATGTGCGCAAAAGATGGGATCAAAATCCCAATACGCCATCGTCTCGGAAGCCATAGATTGGGCAAGTTCCTTCGACTTTGCGACAGAATAGGACAAAATTCCTTTGAATTTGGGAAGTAAAACGACCAGAGTTCCTTCTGTTTTGGGACAAGAACGAGGCAAAATTCCTTTGAATTTGAGAATTAGTATTGATTATCAATATATTATTAATTAGGAAATTTATGTGCGCAAAAGATGGGATCAAAATCCCAATACGCCATCGTCTCGGAAGCCATAGATTGGGCAAGTTCCTTCGACTTTGCGACAGAATAGGACAAAATTCCTTTGAATTTGGGAAGTAAAACGACCAGAGTTCCTTCTGTTTTGAGACCAAAATGAGGTAAAATTCCTTCGATTTTGGGAAATTATATTGACAAATCAGCGCATTATGGTTACGATGAAAAACGAGTTGAAGCCATGAAACGAGAAGCTATCAAAAAACTGGAAGAATGGCGCAAGAGTCCGCGTCGCAAGCCCTTACTGCTGCTGGGAGCACGGCAGGTGGGAAAAACGTGGCTAGCAAAGGAGTTAGGCAAGGAACAGTATCAGGGGGTAGCCTATGTCCGTTTCGACAAGTCGTCGGCAATGCGAGAGGCCTTCGAGCGCAGTTCGGATGTGAACCGCCTTCTGGCGGATATTCAGCTGATTTGTGGGGTGGAGGTACGCCCGGGAGAAACACTGATCATTCTGGACGAAATTCAGGAATGCTCGGCGGCGCTGTCATCGCTCAAATTCTTCTGCGAGGAAGCGCCGGAATACCATATCATCGCCGCCGGGTCGCTGCTGGGCGTGGAGCTACATCGTAGCATAGGTTTTCCCGTGGGGAAGGTGGATCGCGTGATGCTTTATCCGCTCACCTTCACCGAATTTTTGACGGCCACAGGCCATGAGCGTTATGCAGAATTGCTGCGAAAGCGGGACTGGAAAACCATCACGCGCTTTCACGACGTGTACGAAAACCTGCTGCGGAACTACTTCTACATCGGCGGCATGCCGGAGGCGGTCAAAGCGTATTTGGAGACCGGTCAATTTGTGCAAGTGCGAAAAGTGCAGATGGGGCTGCTCGCGGATTACCGAGCCGATTTTAGTCGGCACGCTCCGGAGCCCGAGGTGGTGCGTCTGTGTGACGTATGGGACTCCATCCCAACTCAGTTATCTGATAACAAGAGGTTTGTGTTGGCGGATATCGTGCGTGGCGCCAAATCGTCCACTTACCGCGCACCAATCACATGGCTACAAGAAGCAGGCTTGCTCCACGCAGCATACAATGTGAGGCAACCGCAGTTGCCTCTTTCCGGGTACCGAGATGAACAATTCAGACTCTTCCCTCTCGATGTAGGTCTGCTGGCGGCACAGGCCGGACTGGCCTCCGCCGTGCTGGTGGAGAAGAATGCGGTGTTCGGACAATTCAAGGGATCGCTCACCGAGCAGTACGTCTTTCAGCAGCTGCTGGCAGAGTGCGGGCAACATCCTTACTTCTGGCTGGCAGAGAAAGCGCAGGCGGAGATAGATTTTCTGCTGGAAACGGAGCAGGGAGTGGTGCCGCTGGAGACGAAGGCTGAGCTGAACCTGCGCGCCAAGAGTCTGCGCAGTTACTGCAAACGCTATAATCCCGAAAAAATCGCCCGCACCTCCATGCACAGCTACGGCGTGTCTTCCTACGCTTATAGTGACGCGGACGGAACCGCGCGCAGCTGCTCTTTGCTCGACATCCCCTTGTTTGCCATCAGTCAACTTCCCGCCGAACTGCTCCGTTGATGCTCTTATCTTCTACTCCGTCTTCCCACCTGCGGGGTAGAATTGGGGCAAGGTAGAAACGCTGAGCAAGAAAAACCTCGCCCAGATTTCTGAGCGAGGTTTAGTGGCGATGAGTGATGAAAGGAAAAATATCAGAAGCTGATGGTGACTCCGAAACGTAGTCCCGGGTTCAGAACCTGCTGCTTTATTTTTTCTCCGTCTTCAGACGGTTCAGCTGTGGATCCGGAGAGGATGGCGGCCATTACAATCCCGGCGTTAGGTGAAAAACGGATGCTTGTTCCTACTTCAATAGAATATGCAAAACCAACTTCTGAAGCAGAGATGGAGCCAGAAAAGTAGCCAGGAATCGTTTCTGTAGCTTTCACATGCTCGCTCACAATGCCGAGATTAAAACCCCAGAAGAGAGAGGCAGAATCCGAGATGGAAGTTGATCCTCTGTAGCCGGGCATGAAGTAGAGATTACTGACATCAAAATCGAGGTTGTAATCAATATAACTACCGTAGCCAGCATATACCGTATTCGTCTCGTCATCAGTACCGAAAGAGTATCCGACATGAAACGTGATGGCGTTTTTGGGGTTGATGTGGTAGAGGAAGGTCATATCTATGCCGGTGGTGTTTACTTCTGGTCCATCCCCCTCGTATCCCGAATAAATGCGTCTTGTTGCAAGGTTATATGAGCCTGTAATTTCAATGCTAAAGTTTGGCTTATTCGCCCTACTCACCAGCGTGATCGTGGGAGACGTCGCTACTGTCGGGGTTGGCGGAGTCGTCGTAAGGGAGGTTACATATCCTGGCGCCGAAGTGGGCGGTGCCTCATAGCGTGAGTGCGGACGGTTGGAAACCGGGCGTACGGTAGACGGAACCACGGCAGGTATTACGGTTGCCGGCGTTGCTGTTGTCGCCGAGGTAAGTGGAAGCAGCTTTTGCGTGCTTTGCCCAGAGGTAGGTTGAGACGGAACCTGCTGAATGGGAATCACCGTTTGTGCGGAAGTCGCCGGAACGTACGTGACATTTCCTAATTGAAAGGCCTGTCCAGGAATGACTGAAACCGACTGAACATATTGCTGTGCCAATGCACAGGGAAAGACAGCAGCAGCCAAGACGCTGACTGTCATAAAACGCCTAGAATGAGCTAATAACAAATGGGGGGGTGGTACGAGTTCTCATGATGGTAAGTTGTACTTCGTGATAACGGGTCTATCCTATCATTTTCGGGAGAAGATGCAAGAAAAAACTCCATTTCCTGTATTTAAACACAGTGTTTCGCCCCATGATGCTGCGTCTCGTGGCGATTTCGCCATGTGGCCTTGGACGGAAGTTTCACGGTACATCTCTTGCGAGGTAGCGAATTGATGCGATAGAAAAGAGGTGTCACCGGATGTGGTGGCGTACGATGATGAAGATAAGATTCTATTTCATACTGTTGGCTTCGGCATGTGCGGTTTCGGCCTCCGAAGGAGAGTTTAACTGGGGTGACACCTTGGCGCGTTCATTTAAGATATTTGATGCCGAGCGTGATCGTGCGGATAATCCCTACGTCCACGAAATCAGTCTGCGTATGCGTCCACAGTATCAGTGGGGGTACGTGGATCCTGCAGGTGGGACAGGGCGTGTGAGGGGAGCTTCTGCCGGGACCGGCAGACGAGGTAATGAAGAATGGCGAAGGTTCCGCATCGGTGTTCAGGCGAAGGTGCTGAGGCATTTTACACTGCTCAGCGATTGGGATATTGGAGGGCTGAACGGCCGGTACAAATACAGCGATGGTCGGTGGGAGCGCGGTCGTTCTCAAGCAGCGGTGTACGAGCTGTATGTGCAGGGGAATTTTAAGCCGGTCACTTTCACACTCGGCAAAAGCAAGCCGGCGTTCATCGGCGAATACCGCATCTCAGATTCCAAGCTGCCCACAATTGAACGCAGTGACTTAGTGAACCAGCTTGCGCCGGAGGCTCTCTACGGTATTTCTTTCACCAATTCAGATGCTACTGACAAGTGGGGATGGTTGCTTGGAGCGTGGGTAAACGGGCAGCACGATAACCTGTGGCTTGAGCCTGCTTTTCGTACCGACACCAATGCGATGACCGGCGTTTCTATCAGCCGTTCCCTCAAGGAGCAGGGCAGGGTGTATCTCGATTGGATGCACTCTTTCATGAACGGGAGTAGCTCAAATGGGTTCGTATCTTACAAAGGACCGGGCGCGCGGGATGTTGTGGCGCTCACATGGGAGGCGAAACGCGGCAAGTTCGGTTTCATGGCGGAAGCGATGGCGGGTTTCAATGTGACGGCGTCCACAGGCAGGCGAGAGAACGCGGAGAACGTGGGAGGCATTTCGCTCATCCCCACCTATCGCATCAGTCCACGTGTGGAGACGGTGTTTCGCTACGCCCTTGCCATCGGCAGCAACGCCGTGGAGAGTGGTAGCCGCTACGCCCCCACCAATAGCGCGTATTCTTCAACCTGTGACCTCTCGCAGTCATTTTATTTCGGCGTCAATTTCTACTTTGATCCGGAGAAGAGTGACCGCGCCCGGATGATGCTCGGCACTGAGTACACTCATACCTCCGGTCGTGATGCCATGGGTGAACGCGGCTTCACCGGCTGGCAGTATTCTGCTGCTCTCCGTTCCAATTTTTGACCGGGAAAGGGATGTTAAGGGAGGGCACTTGTCATCAACCCCGAATTGGGATACAGAGATATCGGCAAAATGACGATACAGCGAGGAAATAGGCTCGCAGCATCGCGATGATACGTGATGGGATGCTATTCCGAGGACAACTGGGATATTTCCATCTGTGGACGCCAGTATTCGTGGTAGCATTCTAGGGAGACTGGGCTGGAAAGCATTTGGAATCCGCACAAAGTGGGGGTAGATCAGTGTTTCCGTACGGGAGCAAGAATTGACAATGGGGAGCGTCTCGTGGTATAAGCACGAGCGATGAAACAGATTGCGAGAGAAAGACAATGATGACGCTTGAAATATTTCGGGAAAAGATAGCGATGGGGGAGCCGTTGGAGGGAAAGGAGATGATTTCCTTCATGCGGGCGCAGAGTGACGCCGCCCGGCGCATTCTGTTTGAGCTGAATAACGCCTACCATACACCGGAAGAAGTGCAAATGATTTTTGCTCGACTCACGGAGCAGAAGCCGGATAACACCTTTACCCTCTTTCCTCCCTTCTATACTGATTTTGGTCGCAACATCCACATAGGGAAACATGTTTTTATCAACTCCTGCTGCCAGTTCCAGGATCAAGGTGGCATCTACATTGGAGATGACTGTTTGATAGGTCACAGCGTTATCCTCGCAACGCTTAATCACCACTTTGCTCCCGATCAGCGGCAAAATCTTTCTCATGCACCTATTCGCATAGGGCGAGGAGTGTGGCTAGGAGCACGCGTGACGATCTTGCCCGGGGTTACCATCGGTGACCACGCTGTCGTTGCTGCAGGCGCCGTGGTAACCAAGGACGTGCCGATGCGAGCCATTGTAGGTGGTGTTCCTGCTAAAACTTTGCGCAGTATCGATGGCTAGGGAGAACCGTACCTCCTCCACCATTCTGGTTGGCACCTACGTGGCATGATGTACCAATTCTTCTTCGATTATAGACATAACCGAGCAAAATCCTTTTCGATTTTACATCATAAATGGCAGGAATAATCCGTGAAACGCGATACCATGCATAATGATGGAGTGGTTTTCGTGTTTGTACTGACTTCCACGGAATTTCACGTAAGGCAGCGCTTTGCTCGACATCTCCTTGTTTTACTTCCGCCGAGCTGATCAACCAATGCACCTGGATATCCCGACTCTTATGGTATGAGAGGAGAAAGACGGCACACATGTCCCAATAAAATCTTCTCTAGGCTCATTCAACCTATTTCTCATGCGTTTCCATGGATGAAGAAGGTAAACCAGCAAGAAGTTCAAACCTTTGATGATTGAGCAAGGCCGTGAAAGCCCCCGAGGGCTCGGAGGGGGCTTGGACAAAAGCACAGCTTTTGCCCGAAGGGCGAAGCGCCGGTGGGGCGGCGCTGAGTCAACACGACAAGGTCTCGCACATGAGACTTTCCTCCTATCAACGCACCATTGTCTTCGAAGATTCCGCTTGCTTTTGTTTCGCAGGAACGCGCGCAGCGCGCTTGCATCAAAATCGTCAATCGTAAATAATCAACGCTTTGCATTGAACGATGTGCCGTTGACTACCATTGGTGCTGCTTTTTCTTGGGACGGATGTGGCATTCATTCCTTCGCAACTGTCACCGGGGAAAAGCAGGTGACAAAGCGCACCGAGGAGCATGGCGAAGAAGCAACCCATCAATGCATGAGAGAGGAATTGAGACGTCGCCGGTTGCTCTAGTCCTGCGGCGGCACAAAGCAGCAACGGAACACAAGTTCACCACGTAAATAAAGACTGATGACAATACGCCCTGGCTCGTGCAGCACTGCATAAGCATCGTGATCTTCCGGAGGCCGTGGTGTGAATCGTTCTACCTTGCCCGGCGCGAGCACCGCCGCGCGCAGTACACAAACCAACCGACGATTGCTCATCACGAGCATCTCCTCAAAATTTGGCGTTGGCAGGATGAGTGACGGAATACGCGGCATCTGGGGCGCATTATACACCAAATTTGTCTTTTGTCAAGTTTTTGATGAAGGGCGCCACACGTGCGCATTGCCTCAAAAATAAAGTCACCGAAGGGTCGCCAAAAACGGGAAAAGAGAATTTCCTGAATGCTT
>CANQBZ010000059.1 GCA_947589295.1 uncultured Akkermansia sp. | reverse complement strand
CCCATAAGCGGAGCTACGCTGATCTTCCTTAGCGTAAAATAAAAATTCTCCCACCTAATTATTATAGTTGACTTCGTCCAGCGTACATAGGCAACCGCATTTTCTAATGCGGTTGCCCCGACCTTTGGCAGAGCCACGTTGAAAAAAGTTGAATTTTGCGTCAAATTTGCCTCAAATTCAACGCAAATTCAACATGTGATCTCTGCTATCTATTGATAATATGGTAATTTAACCATGCGAAATTCTGCGTCAATTCCCTTGACAGCATCCTCTCAGGATGATACAGTATGAACCGATGAAGGAGGAAACGACATTGGAACATATCCTCTCCAAGCTGCTCACAGCGGGAGAAAATGAGGTGATAGAGTTCAAGGAAGCCCATAAAGGGAAATGGCCGGACTTTATCGGAAAGTATGTGTCGGCTCTGAGCAACGAAGCGAATTTACGTGGGGTGGATTTCGGCTGGCTTTGTTTTGGCGTGGCGGACAAGCCAAAGGAAAACACGAGCGCGCGTCTGGTCGGCACCCATGCCGTAATTGATCAAAACCTGAAGTACGAAATATCTCGGAATACGACCAACAATCTCACGATTCGCGAGGTTCTGGAGGGGATTGTGGAGGGAAAGCGTATCCTGATCCTCAAGATACCGGCTGCGCCGCGCGGCATCCCCATCGCCTGGGACGGCAAATACTACGGAAGGAACGGTGATAGCCTGACCACACTATCGACTGATAAATATGATGAAATACGGAGGCAAAGCGGGATATACGATTGGTCTTCCGAAATATGCCCTCAGGCAAGCTTGGCTGATCTCGATGAGAGAGCCCTCGCTCTCATGCGCGAAAAATACGCCATCAAACAACGCAACGAGGACTTCCAAACCCTTCCGCCGGAAAACATGCTCAGCGATCTCGACCTTATGCGCAACGGGGGCATCACCAACGCCGCAGTGATTTTAGCGGGCAGGAAAGAGTTCATCCAACAACACTACCCCAACGCGGCTATCCGCCTCGAGTACAGGGAAAGCGAAGCCGATATCGCCTTCCTCAACCGGATCGCTTACGAGGAGGCCTTCTTCCTCTCCATCGACAAACTCTGGCACGACATCAACGTCCGCAACATCAGCATCCCGATTTCTGACGGTCCCTACATTTTTCAGGTCCACTCGTTCGACGAGTCGGTCATGCGCGAGGCTATTTGCAACGCAGTCGCCCATCGGGATTACCGCATTGCCAGCGAAACTCTCATCAAGCAATATCCCCATAAAATCACCATAACGAATGCCGGAGGCTTTCCCCCGGGCGTTACAGCGGACAACCTGCTCACGGTCCCCAGCACACCTCGCAACCGACTGCTTTCGGACGTCATGGCAAAGACAGGTCTGGTCGAACGCTCCGGCCAGGGCGTGGATAAAATTTACAGAAAAACCCTCTCGGAAGGCAAGCCCGCCCCGGATTACGGAAACAGCAATTCCCAGATGGTGGAACTCGTCCTTTCAACCGCTGTCGTCAACAAGCCTTTCGCCATCTTCATTGACGAAACTCAGCGTCGCCTCTCTCCCGAAAACAAAATGTCCGTCTTCGAGATCATCGCCCTTGATAAGGTGCGGGGTGAAGAATATGATGAGGTGCCTCGCTCCATGCTCCAAAAACTCCTCAAAAAGGGCGTCATCGAAAAAAGCGGTACCACGAAAGGGACGAGATATTACCTCGCAAAGCGCTATTTTGAACTCGCTAATGATGTCCCCAGCTACATGAACAAGCGAAAGGACTGGGATCCCTCCCTCTCCATCCCTCTTGTCAGTGTTTTCCTGAGCGAGCATGATGGCGCCAGATTCAAAGATATTGAAAAAGCGTTTGATGGACATCTTTCTACCAAGCAGGTTAAAGCTCTTCTTAAGAATCTTCTCCTTCAACACGTGATTTACACCAGCGGTAAATCCTCTGGCACGCGCTATCACCTCTCCCACGAAAATCACATCGCCGCAGATTTATACATGGATGCTCTGAAAATTGGCATGTCCGTTCTGGAAAAGCAAGCGAGTGGTTACATCCATCCCAAATAAAGCCTCGTTGAAAAAAGTTGAATTTTGCGTCAAATTTGACCCAAATTCAACGCAAATTCAACACGTGGTCTCTGCTATCTATTGATAATCTGACTATTTAACCATGCGAAATTCTGCGTCAATTCTTTCCCGTCTTATTCTTCAGCTTCTGGTATTCTTCAAAAGCTGCCAGCATCATGTCGGTGTCGTTAAATTGGGGTGTCCAGTCCAGCTCTTGCCGGGTCTCGGATATGTCGATGATGTAGTTCTCATCAGCTATCATATACTGCTCCTTGTACATCATTTCCAAACCCAGCCAGCCCAACACACCCAACGTCATCTTGACCGCCTTTCCCCATGTCGGGATGAGAATGGATTTCGAGTGGTTTCTTTTTATCACCTGTCCTAGTAGCTCCTTAACAGTCGGTGGATTGATGGAGCCAAGATTGTAGGATTTATTGGGCAATTGATGCCGGATGGCCTGGGCGATAGCTTCCGCGCAATCCTGTACGGAAACCATTTGATAATAATTCTTCCCGCTTCCGATCGTGGGGACAGGCAGGTTGTACTCTATCAACTTAAACAGCTTTACCAGGATTCCCAGTCGCCCCTTGCCGATAATCATACGAGGTCGGAAGATTGTGATATTCATCCCCTCTTGACGGTATTCCTCACAAATAGTCTCGGCAGCCTTTTTGCTCTTCCCGTAATATCCAAATGGATTCTGCACGTGCTTTGTATCCACCGGCAGATACTGAGGCTTACCGTAAACCATATCCGTGCTGAAAAAGACCATCTGATGCGCACCGTCCGCCGACATCTTTTTCAGGATATTTTGCGTACCCACTACATTGACATCCTCAAAAAATGCCTGTCTGTTTTTCTTGGGCACTTTGTGATGGTATTGATTGGCCGCCAAATGCACGACGATATCATCCGTCCGGAATTGGAATTGGATTTCCTGGGTGATGTCTTGCTGCACATCTTGCACAGGCAACCCTGAAGGGATGAGATCCAAATTAACTATCTCCTCCTCCCCTCTTTGAAGCAAGAGGTTGCCCAGTCCCTTCCCGACGAAGCCGGAGCCGCCTATAATGACGTATCTCATGATGTAAAATCTTTACTATAAGTTAAAATAATGACACCTAGGCAGATGACTGCTATTCCGATACATTTCTGGAGAGTGAGCGGTTCGTTCAAGAAGAAATAAGCCATGACCGCCGTGATGATATATCCGACACTCAAAAAGGGATAGGCCAGCGACACGTTGACCTTCGAAAGCACCACCATCCACAGGATGATGGATACGGCATAGCACAGCATCCCTCCCCAGAGATAGAGGTTGGAGAAGAAGCTGATACACATATTCCAAAGCTGTTCGAGCTTCAGGGAAACGGAGCCGATTTTGAGCATCCCCTGCCGAATGAACAGTTGTGCCAGGGCATTCAATGCCACACTGGATAAAATGAGCAAGACGTTTTTCATGGATTTCGTTTTTTATACAATGTTCGTGAACAACAGAAGCACATAGCCGACAAAGGCACAGCATACCATCAGCAAGGCTTTATCCTTGTACAAGTTTTCGGTCGGATCCTCCGAACCATTATACTTGTCCAAAATGTACACGTACCAAAACATACCAAACACCACAAACACTATGCTGTAGATCATGCGGTGCGTTCCCAGATTAGCCCTCGTATTGGTCTCCATGGTCCAAAGGGCGTAAGACATAATCGTAAGCGCCATCGTGACTGCCAGATAGGCGTTGAGCATTTCTTTCCCGTATTTTTTGAGCACGGTTCGCGATGCCGTTCCATGCCGCAGCAGCTCGCCCTTGCGCTTCGCAAATCCCAAGAAGAGCGATAAAAACAGCGTCGTCATGAAGATGAAGCTCGAGACCGGCTCATGGATGGCATAGGCGCCGGCGTACACGCGCAGCACGAAACCTATCGCGATCACGAACACATCCAGCAGGACGATATTTTTCAGCTTCCCGGAATAGAGGACGTTGATGAGCAGGTAAAGCCCGATGACTCCCGCAACTTTGACGTCACCCAACCTCCAGACAAATACCCCCCCCCCGTATAAAAGAAGGAGGGCTGCCACAAGGCCTTTTTTCACCGAGATGACGCCACTGGCTATCGGTCGATATTTCTTCTGAGGATGCAGGGCATCCTTTTCGCGATCCTGAATATCGTTGACGATGTAGTGGGCACTGGCGATAAGGCTGAATGCAAGGAAAGCGTAGAGAGCCGACAGGACGGAGGGAATGTCCGTAAACTGGAAGGAGAACAAGAGGGGCGCGAGGACAAAGGCGTTCTTGACCCACTGCTTGATGCGGATGAGTTTCAACCAAGCTTTCATGAGACGAGATAGAAGTTGATGAGGAGGAGGCAGAGTCCGGCATAGATCCCAGCGAAGACGTCATCGAGCATCACGCCCCAGGCGTTGAGCAGCTTTTGATCCGCCCATTTGGCGGGCTGGGGCTTAACGATGTCGAAGAGCCGAAACAGGAAGAAGCCGGCGATGTACGCCCACCAAGCATGCAGATTTTCAACCAGGCAGGAGCCGACAAAGGCGAGGGTGACCAGTTGCCCCACGACCTCGTCGATGATGATGAGCGAGGGGTCGTGTTTGGTGTATTTGAGAATTTCTTTGGATGCGATGACGCCTATGAGAAAAGTAACGGCGGCAGTGAGCAACAGGCCCCACGTCCCGTAGAAATAGGCGATGCCGAATGCGACGGGCAGAGTCGCAGCCGAACCGGCCGTCCCGGAAGCAAAGGGGAAGTAGCCGACGCCGAACCCACTTCCAGCGGTGTAGCATAAGAAACGGTAGATTTTATTGTTCATGGCGTTTTCTGAGGTTGTCTGGGAAATTCCTTGGCAAGTTGCTTCTTGTATTCCTCAAGCAGTTTTGCATTGGTGACAAAGAGGATGATATCCTTCCACACGATGAGCCCGTTCTCATGCGGCCACGCACGGGCTTTGTCTAGTGTCCCAGCCTCCCATAAATGCTTGAGTTGGGCTTTGTATTTGGGATCATCGAGTCGCTCAAAGCGAAGTCTCGTACGTATAAAATCTGCCGGATAGTAGAAATTTTCAGCAACAAAAGGAAACAGGTTCCATGAAAATTGCAGCATGTCATGAGTTCTAACTTTTGGAATTTGTTTGATATAGCGTGGTCTCATTGGTATTTCCGGTCCAATTTGGACAACCTTGTATTTCCGGGTTACGTCGAAGTCTTTTTGAACTTCTAACCTCGCCAATACTCTGTTCCAAAGCATTTTTTCAGCGTCAAACCCCAATTTCCACACGTGAAGACAGTCCAAGTCATTGATGATGGATACCCAGATAACTCCCGCAGTTGTAATAATAGTACAATTGTACAATTTCTTCAGATTTGTAAACACGATAACCGCCATGAGTGTTTCATAAGGAACCAATCCAAACAATTCTATTCTCTCATCAATAATATGTATGTGCGCGACCATCATAGCAGTTTGGGTTGCGTAGAGCGTTCCCCCTAGTAAAATTAGCCTCACGATTTTTTGTTTGAAATTCCCCGTCAAACAAATGTACAGAGCAACGAGAATCGTAAAACTTAAAAAGACCCATAAAGCCGCTTGTGAGATGAAAGGGAGATTATACTCATACAACTGATGGAAACTTTGCTTGAATAAAGTCAATAGACGTTCCCAGATTTGGTCAAGGGACAGCATTCGCGTGTTATAGCCATAGCTTGGAGGAAATACAAACGTGAGTACGAGTTTGTAAGAAAGAATTCCAAGTACAATGTTAAGCGCTGAAAAAGAAAATGGGAGGAAATAAGATTTGAACTGTTTCCACGAACCATCCCACTCAAATGATTTAATTAACAACCTTCCAACGAAAGCCACGGCAATGGTGTTGATCAAAACAGGATACATGGCCAGTGACAGGTTGATTAAAACCATGGAGAGGACGGAGAAGATGCCCCTCCTCATGGGAGAACTTTTTTCAAAAGCAATCTTCTCGGAGATCATCAACGCTGTCAGGATAAACGTAACACCGATAAAGACCTCGGGAAGCATATGCACATAAAACATTATGCTCAGTGTAAACGGCTGCACCGTCAGAATGAGGCCGCATAGAACAAAATAAATAACTCTCTTTGATAATTTCCAATAGATGCAAAGTAGTATTGCATTGATTGCCAAAAATATAAATGAAATAATATCGTAAACGAGAGGTAAATAAATGCCTCCCAAGAATGATTTCCGGAAGAAAGCTAATGCGTATCGACCTATGCCTCGAAAATAAAGCCAATGTGGAGAAAATCGTAAGAATTCCCAATCGTGATTACCCCACATAAACTGGATAGTGTGGAACCCAAAGGCAAGGCAAAGTACGCCAAAGACGATCCAAAAGGCTCGCCGATAGACGATGTCAATGCTCGAATACCCTTTTGCAATCACTTGAACAATGTCTTTCTTGTTGAAGCCATTGACTAGACGTCTTAGAATATCGGAACAGGAGATCAGCAATGAACAAGCAATGAATAATCCCAATAGCCTGTCCCATCTAATGTCCGTGAAAAAGAAGGGTTTATGGATGTCGAAACTCAATGTCATTTTTTGTCCAATCTCCACATTTTGTACTCTGTATATGAATGGTTTGTTGTGCCAAACAGTTTTCTCCAGAACAATAGGTTTCCCGTTAAGTCGTATGTTTTCAAAGTGCGCCCAGGCTGGTTTTACTTGGTCATAGACGCGCCAATACTCACCACGAAAACGCATCTCAAACGATATTTTCTTACCTTTTCCTTGAGGGACCAGTGTTATTTGACGAGATTTTTTCAGGTAAGAGATGGGAAACTGAACCACAACTCCTTGGTTAGCTCTGCCGTCGCGTATCCACTGAGGTCTGGACACAAACAGCTCTTTCTCTTGAACAGTAATTTGTCCGCCACTCACATCTCCGACCAAAACAATATCTACTCGACCGAATTTGCTTTGATACGTCCACTTAGCATCGTCTTCCAGAAAGGGGCTCAGAAACAGGGCGAACAACACTAAGCTTAAGACTAGCCCCCCTAACAACGCTTTTATGATTTTTTTCATTTTGATTTTGAATTGTTAAGATTCATTAGTGACATCTTAACGTTATCTCACATATTCTCTCCTGTAGCGATCCTCTTCTTCTTCACCCTCTCCGAATGCTCGTCCTCCTTGAGCACGACCACCTTGGCGGGTATCTTGTAGCGAGCGAGTCGTGTCTTGCAGAAGTCAACCACCCTTCGTTTCGCTTCCATGGCGGTGAGCGGCTCGTTGAAGAGCATTTTTGCTGCCACCATCTGCCCGGTGATGGGGTTTTTCTCCGCGTACACGGTGCAATCCAGCACGCCCGGCATTTGGTAAAGGACAGACTCCACCTCGGAGGGCAGCACCTTCTCCCCGCCCACGTTAATCATCTCCTTGTTGCGCCCAATGATGCGGATGTAGCCGTCCTCCCCCATCTCCACGAGATCCCCCGTCCTGAACCACCCATCGTCCGTGAATCGCTCCATGGAGGCGTTGAGATAGCCCATAATCTGCGTCTTGCTGCGTAGCCAAAGCTCCCCGTCCACCACCTTGTATTCCGTGCCGGGGTCATCGATCTTGATGAAGTTGGCTTTGCTCGTGGTCTGCGTGATGCCCGTCTCGCTCGTGCCGAACGTCTGCAGGAACTTCACGCGTGGAAAACTCTCCTTCAGCTTCACCAGCAGGCTATCCGGCATCGGCTCCGTACCATACGTGATCATCCGTAGTGAGCTGAGGTCGTACCTCTCGGTGACTCCGCTGATGAGCATGAGATTGAGGAAGGTCGGCGAAGCGGGCAATACATTAACCCTGTGCCGTTCGATGAGCTGCGCCACGTTCTCCGGATTCCTGTCCGACGGGAACACCATGGTCACTCCCATCGCCAGGCAGTTGAGCAGCGTGTTGAGGCCGCCGATGTGGTCGAACATGAGGAAGATCAGGAACACCAGCTTCTTCCCGCGCTTCCCCTTGTAGGAGTCCACCAGATGGTCCATGTCGTGAATCATCGCCTTGGGCGCCCCCGTCGACCCGCTGCTAAAGAGGATCAGCCCGGAATGCCCGCGCTCCCTGAGTTGCTCCACGAGCTCAAACCGCTCGGCGGATGGGATCAGGCTCTGCACATTAAGCTCTCCGTCCACAATATCGATCCGCACCTCGCACCGCGCCGTCTGCAATCGACTTTCGATTTCCTCCTCCACGCGGGTGGTGATAGGCACGATGACTGCCTTGAGTTCGTGGAGTGCGAAGAACAGAGCAATGGCTTCAAAGGTGTAATCTGATACCAGCGCCACCACGGTTCCGGGCACGACCTGCTCCCTCAGCCGTTCCCTGTAAACTTCAGTCTGCTCATGGAGCCGTTCGTAGCTGTATTCCCCACTGGGAAAGATTAAGGATGCGTTTTCCATATCAGTTGATACCTCCCAGGTAGATGATTTGCCCCGTGATGAAGTCGCTCTCCGGGCGCAGGTAGAAATCGATGACGTTCTTCACGTCCTCGTACTTCCCGAAGCGTTTGATGCTCTGGCGGTCGATGAGCGCCTGGATCTTCTCGGCGGGGACGTTTTTGATGAGGTCTGTGTCAATGGGCGTGGGTCCCACGGCGTTGACGGTCACCCCCGATTGCCCGATCTCCCCTGCCAGCACGCGGGTGAGCTGCTCGATAGCTGCCTTGGACGCGGAGTACACGAGCTCGCCCTGCAGGTTGAGCGGAACGGCCACAGTTGAGTAGTTGACGATACGTCCCTCCTTGCGTCGCATCATGTACTTCGCTACCTCGCGGCTCATGAGGAAGGTCCCGAGGAAATTCGTTCCCATCACCTTCTGCGCCGTGGAGCCGGGGGTCAGCAGCACGTGGTTCATGGAAGCGATCCCGGCGTTGTTGATGAGTACATCGATATGCTTTTGCTCCTTGTGGACCTCGCGCACCCAGGCGACGACGGCTTCCTCATCCGCCACGTTGAGGCAGGTGTGGTGGTAGTTGGGATGGGAAATGTCACAGGCGCGTCGGCTGCATCCGTAGACGATGTCTCCCTCTTCGAGATAACATTGTGCCAGGCAATTCCCTATACCCTTACGCGTGCCGGTGATGATGATGACCCGGTTCATATCTCAGTCGGTAATGCCTAATTGATCGGTTATGTGGTTGCAGAGCGCGCCTATCGAGCGGAACGGGCTGATGCGTGTAGACATGGAAGTCTCCGATGTGAGCGAGATGTTGGCTCCCGCATCGTTAAGCGCCATTTCAATGTCGATGATAACACTGACCAGTCCCAGAGAATCCAGGAAGCTGTTACTCCCGAGCATCGGCGTATTTCTCGTCAATTCCGGCACGTCTTTCCCATTCTGTTTACAGTAATCCCGGAGGACGTCCATGATGATCTGCTGTATATCGTCTTTAGTCATAGCGGTGGCTTGGTTTGGTTGGTGTGATTGATGATAATGGTTGGGGTTACCCCCGGTTATTCATACGTACTATCAGAATCTGAAGTAGATGAAGGGATTGTAAGTGGATGCGGCGATGGAAGCCGCCGACAGAATGAAGAGCGCCAGCAGCCAGAGGTTCACTGCCGCTATCCGCAGTTGGCTCCGTCCCTCTACCTCCAGCATTTTGCTGCACAGCGGCGCCGAACAGACGATGCCCACGGTGAGCGCGATGATTTCGATACGGTCCACGTAGTAGATGAGGTGGTACATGGTTTCTCCTCTCTCCGCACCGAACATGGTCAAAAGGTAATGCCAGGCGTAATTCATGGTGTCCGAACGGAAGATGACGAGACCCAGCATGATCACGAGCATGGCATAAAAATGCTGAAGCGCTTTGCCCCCGATGCTCTTTCGGTCTCGATTCCATCCGGTCAGGGTTTCAAGGAAGATGAAGAAGCCGTTGTAAAGGCCCCACACGATGAAGGTCCAACCGGCGCCATGCCAGAAGCCGGTCGAGAACC
>CANQBZ010000058.1 GCA_947589295.1 uncultured Akkermansia sp. | reverse complement strand
TCGCTCTCACTCCTGCTGGAACCGGCAGGGTTCATCTGCGCCGCAGGGTCCGCATGCACCAGCGCGTCGCCGCATCCTAGCCACGTGCTGCTTGCTATGGGACTCTCTCCGACCGAAGTTCGCGAGTCGCTCCGCCTCTCGTGGAATCGGTTTACAACTGATGATGAATGCTCCGCTGCAAGCGAGATATTTATTGCTTGTGTGCGGAAATTGCAATCCGTACAGTCGCACTTGACCGGAAAGGTCGACGTGTACATCCCAAAGTGACTGGACCTGAATTGCATCTCCCAGAACGTGTGTTTTTTCTTTTTTCCAGACGGCGTTCGGAGTAAAATGGACGCATGAAAAAGGATGGTGCAGATTACATTCGCATCCGAGGCGCGGCGGAGAATAATTTGAAAAAAATTGATGTGGATATCCCTCTCGGGAAACTGACGGTAGTGACGGGACCGAGTGGCAGTGGCAAGACTTCCCTGGCGATGGCCACCCTGTACGCAGAAGGTCAGCGGCGATACATGGAGACCTTCTCTCCGTACGTGCGACAATTTATGGATCGTATGGACAGACCGGCGGTGGATGCCGTGGAAAATGTGCCGCCGGCTATTGCGCTTGGCCAGAGGAATTCTGTAAAAAACTCGCGCTCCACGGTGGGTACGATGACCGGCATGAACGAATTCCTGAAGCTCGTCTTCTCGCGCCTTGCGGTGGGGCATGATGAACACGGGCACGAAGTGCGCCCCGCAACGCCGCAGGGAGTGGCAGCAGAGCTGCTGCGCGATCATGCGGGAAAGGATGCCGTTATCCTATTCGGCGTGATGCCTGTGGGCAGCTTTGCGGAAATGCGCGATGCGCTGGTGGCTCAGGGGTATTTGCGGGTGTGGGTGAAGGGCAAAATCATGCGTCTGGAGGATGCTTCGGAAAAGCAGCTGGGGATGAACGCGTGGCTCGTGGTGCAGGATCGCGTACGCTTGGTGCCTGAGAATGGTCCGCGTTTGACGGAGGCGCTGGAAAATGCCCTGCATTTCGGACAAAACATTGTCCAGTGTTCGTTGCGTGCCGAAGACGGCAGCTGGGGCAAGCCCATACAGCGGCGCAGTGATTGGTACCCGTTGCTCGAGCCGCAGCCGGGGCTTTTCAGCGGCAATTCTCCCCTAGGCGCGTGCCCCGAATGCAAGGGCTACGGTCGCGCGATCTCCTACGACTACAACAAGGGGCTGCTCCCGGATATCTCCATCCGCGATGGCGCCCTCAAGATGCTTTCCACCCCTACGCTGTCCGCCTGCTTCCGTGACTTCGTGCGCGTGAACAAGAAATGTAAGGCGGTGCGCATGGACGTGCCGTGGAACAAGCTCACCCAAAAGGAGCGCAACTTTGTGTTGCTGGGCAACTGTGGGGATATGGATGTGTGGCAGGCCTACGATAAAGGCTATTGGTACGGGTACAAGGGCATTTTTGAGGATATGGAGAAGCACGCGCACAAGCTCACCGTCCGCGTTTTCTTGGCGTACTACCGCGTGTACAGCGTGTGCCCGGCGTGCGGTGGCGGACGTCTCAGGCCCGAGGCCCTCGCTTTCACCTTGGGCGGGCTCACGGTACCGCAGGTGCAGGCCTTGCCCATGGATGAGCTGCTGGTTTGGGTGGATACGCATGTCCTGCCGCAGGTGGGGAAGGATCGCTCGCTGGCGTTGGCTGTGCGCGAGTTGCGGAGTCGCGTGGCCTACCTGTGCGAGGTGGGCTTGCCGTATCTGAGCGCCTCGCGGCTCACGCGGTCGCTTTCCGGCGGCGAGATCGAGCGCGTGAGCCTCACTGCGTGCCTGGGCGCTTCGCTCACGGAATCGCTTTTCGTGCTGGATGAACCGACGGTCGGCCTGCACTCGCGCGATACTTCGCGTCTCATCTCAGCCATGCAGAAATTGACCGCTCGTGGCAACACCTTGGTTGTGGTGGAGCATGAGGAGGCGGTGATGCGCGCGGCAGACTACATCGTCGATATGGGACCAACCGGCGGCTCTGCAGGTGGCAAATTGGTGTATGCGGGAGCCCCGGCCGGGCTGCTCAAGTCGCCGAAATCGCTCACCGGTCAATACCTGACGGGCGCCCGTTCCATCCCCATCCCCAAGAACCGCCGCAAACCATCCGGCATGATTCGCATACGTGGCGCCGAGTGCCACAATCTCCACCGCTTCGACGTGGATATCCCGCTCGGTGTGTACACCTGCCTCACCGGTGTATCGGGAAGCGGCAAGAGCACGCTCGCCTGTCAAGTCCTCTACGGTCACGTGCATCCGGAAGAGCTGGACGATGAAGAGAGCGTACGCGTGAAGTCCATTCGCGGGTTGGAGAAAGTGCAGGAAGTCGTGCTGGTGGATCAGAGTCCCATCGTGCGAACGCCTCGTTCCACCCCCGCGCTCTACATGAAATTTTTTGAGGATATCCGAGCCCTTTTCGTTCAGGAGCCCACGGCTCAGGCGCGGGGTCTGAAACCCGGCTACTTTTCCTTCAACAGCGGGGAAGGCCGCTGCCCGCGTTGTGCAGGGCTGGGCATGGAAAAGGTGGAGATGCAGTTCCTCTCGGATATTTTCGTGCCCTGCGCGCTCTGCCACGGCTCGCGCTACACGCCGCAGGCTCTCAGCATCACCCACCGTGGCTTGAGTATGGCCGATGTGCTGGCTCTGGACGTCAAGTCGGCCATTCGCTTTTTCTCCCAAGAAGCCAACGCCCATGGGGAGCGCATCACGGCAGGTCTGGAGCTGCTGCAGGAGGTGGGGCTGGGACACCTGGGCCTCGGTCAGCCCTTGCATACCCTCTCAGGCGGCGAAAATCAGCGACTCAAGCTCGCGCGCATCCTTTCTGAATCTAGCCTCTCTGCCGATGGCCGCGGGAGTTTGCTGATATTGGATGAGCCGGGTACGGGGCTTCATTTTTCGGATTTGGAGGCGCTGCTGGCAGTCTTCAACCGCTTGGTGGCGCAGGGACACTCGCTCCTGGTCATCGAGCACAATCTCGATCTCATCAAATGCGCAGATTACGTGATCGACTTGGGGCCGGAGGGTGGCAAGGGGGGCGGGCGCATCGTGGCTTCCGGCACGCCGGAACAGGTCGTGAAGCAAGGGCCGGGGCATACGGCCGCTTTCCTGAAGCTCGCGCTCGCCGCCGATCCCATTGTTCCGCAGTTGCCCGCCCCGGCTCGTGAGTCGTCCTCTTCCTCTCGCATGATTTCCCTGCGCGGCGCCCGCCACCACCAGTTGAAGAACATTGATGTGGATATCCCCCTGCACGAGATGACCGTGGTTACCGGCCTCTCCGGCAGTGGCAAGAGTACACTCGCCTTCGACATCATTTTCGCGGAGGGGCAGAAGCGTTTTATGGACGTGATGAGTCCCTATGCGCGCCAATTCACCGATCAAATGGAGACGCCGGATATTGATGCGCTCACCGGGTTGCCCCCTACGGTTGCTATCGAGCAAAATCGCTCTCGCGGCGGCAGTAAATCCACCGTCGGCACGGTCACGGAGATATGGCAATACCTGCGCTTGCTCTACGCCAAACTCGGCACGCCGCATTGCCCGCGCTGCGGGGTCGAGGTCGGGCGACGTTCCCCGGCTGAAATCCACGCCGCCGTGCAGCAGTTCATCGCTCGCAAACCGGCTTCGCTGCTCATCGCCGCTCCGGTCGTGCGCAACCGCAAGGGCCATTACGCTGACCTGGCGCGCTGGGCTGCTCGCAAGCATTATCCTTTCCTCATCGCGGATGGCTCCCTCGTGGCTCCGGATGATTTCACGCCCCTGGATCGCTACTCCAATCACGATGTGGATGTGGTGCTCGCTGAAATTGCAGTGAAACGCAATGCCATTTCCATGAATGGCTCCCCCTGCGACTTCGCGACGCTGCAGGAGTGCATCGATCGCGCCCTGGAGATGGGCGACGGTTTCCTGCGCCTCATCACTTCGCGCAATGTGCAGCGTGCCACATTGCTCGGCACGCGTCTCACCTGCCCGAAATGCGGGGAATCTTACGCCGATCCCGAACCGTCCACCTTTTCTTTCAACTCGCCGCATGGGTGGTGTCCCGTTTGCCTGGGGCATGGCTTCGTGCAACAGCGCTCCCATGCCCATCGAGATGACGATGCCCGCACCAGCGAACTCGAAAAAGAACTGCGTTTTGATTTGGAAGCCGAGCAGGCCGCTGAAAAGGGCGAGCTCTCCTGCGTATGTCCTGCGTGCGGCGGGAAGCGTCTGAATCCCTTTGCCCTCGGTGTCACTCTCTTTGGTTGCTCCATCGCTGAGCTGGGCGAGGCGGATGCCCAATCCGCTCTGCGCATGGTGCAGGGCTGTCGTTTCAACGGACGGGAGGCCGAAATCGCCCGCAACGTGGTGGCCGAAATTGAACCGCGCTTACGCTTCCTGCAAGGCGTTGGCCTAGGCTACCTCTCGATGAATCGCGCTGCCACCACTCTCTCCGGCGGCGAAATCCAGCGCATTCGCCTGGCCGCTCAGCTGGGCTCCAACCTTCGTGGTGTGCTCTATGTCCTGGATGAACCGACTATCGGCTTGCACCCGCGCGACAATGATCGCCTGCTTGCCACGCTCGATGATCTGAAACACCGCGGCAACACGCTGCTCGTGGTCGAACATGATGAGGACACTATGCGCCGCGCCGACCACCTGATCGACATGGGGCCCGGCGCCGGCATTCACGGCGGGCAGGTTGTGGCTGAGGGGTCGCTCGACGAGATCATGCACAACAGCGCTTCTGTCACCGGGCAGGCCTTTTGCCGGACGGATCAACACCCGTTTTGCGGCAAGTGGCTGCCGTTGAAGGATGCCGTCTGGCTCGAGCTCACGGGCTGCCGCCTGCACAATTTAAAGGACGTCACCCTGCGCATCCCCCGCGCTCGTTTCACGGTGGTGACCGGTCCTTCCGGCGCCGGCAAAACTTCGCTCATCACCGATACGCTTGGCCCCGCAGTGCGCCGCGCTGCCGGCGATTCCTCCATCCCCAAGACATGGAAGAGCTCCAAGGGCTTGGACACGGTGCGCACGCTCTATCAAGTGGATCAAACCCCGTTGGGCAAAACCCCGCGTTCCACTCCGGCTACCTACATAGGCATCTTCGATGAAATACGCAAACTCTTCGCTCAGTCGGCGGATGCTCGCCGCCTCGGTTTCGATGCAAGCCGCTTCTCCTTCAATACCTCCTCCGGCAACTGCCCGGACTGCAAAGGCACAGGCTTCATCCGTCGCGAAATGGATTTCCTGCCGCCCTGCGCTGTGCCCTGCGAGACGTGTCGCGGTTCGCGTTACAACTCCCGCACCCTTCAGGTGCGCTACCATGGCAAGACCATTGCTGAGGTGCTGGGGATGAATATGGAGCAGGCCGCCGCCTTTTTCGAAGGACAGCCCCGCCTTGCCGATCCCCTGCGCCTGCTCTGCGATACCGGTCTGGGCTATATCACCCTCGGCCAGGCGAGCAACACTCTCTCCGGCGGCGAGGCGCAACGCATCAAACTCGTCTCCGAGCTCATCAAGGGTCGTCGTGCCGCACTCACGGCCATTCGTCGCGGTCGCTCCCTCCCCCAGGATCTCTACCTCATTGAGGAGCCAACGATCGGGCTGCACCCGCAAGATGTGCGTCTCCTTGTCCGTGTGCTCCGTCATCTTGTCGAACTCGGTAATACGGTCGTTGTCATTGAACACAATCTCGAACTTATTTGTGAGGCCGATTACATCATCGACATGGGGCCTTCTGCCGGCGTTGACGGGGGGCAAATCGTCGCTTGCGGCACCCCGCGCCAAATTGCTCGCTCTACATCTTCACCGACCGCTCCGTTCATTCGCGCTGAACTCAGCAAGGCATTGTCAGCGGGCGATAAGCAATCGGTCGCGCGGGAACGTGGGCAGGTAAGCGCGAGGCAATAATCGGCTGACAGGGAGCCGGGGTTTACCCTTTGAAGAAGATGCTGACCTTCCTAGCGGGCGGTATGAGGCACAACGCTTTGCCAGGCTTCATAGGCGAGTGCGAGGCGCAGGATATATGCAAACAACATCCCCCAAGTGATAGCCAACGTAGCCTTGCCGCGCGCTGTGAGCCGACGTGATTTTACAGCGCAGAAAAAGATTCCCCCCTGAAGAAGAGCGGAGACACATAGAGCGAGAATCGGCTGCAGTCCGAAATATATCAGCGGTAGCGCCGGCGGCCAGAGGAAAGCGATGGCGCAGTCTAAAATGCCATGAATGCCTCCCAACCACGCTACGATGGCTGATGGTGCCATGACACAAAGAAAGAGCGTAATCCGTGCGACTTTGCTGTATCTTACTTCCTGAGTGGGGATGTACATAGCCGTGCTTGTACTATGCCCCAAACTCCCAGCGCTGTCAATGACGGAATGGTCAAATGTCAATCTTCCAATTAGAAACGAACTTCAAACCTTCCGGTGACCAGGAACAGGCCATCGGTAAGCTCCTCAAGTCGCTCCGCGCCGGGAATCGTCATCAATGCTTGCTGGGGGTAACGGGCAGCGGCAAGACCTTCTCAATGGCCAATATCATTGCACACCAGGACAGACCCGTCTTGGTGCTTTCGCACAACAAGACGCTCGCTGCGCAGCTCTACTCTGAATTGAAAGCCTTTTTCCCGCACAATGCGGTGGAGTACTTCGTTTCCTATTTCGATTATTACCAACCAGAGGCCTACATTGCCAGCACCGATACGTACATTGAAAAGGACAGCGCCATCAACGAGGAAATTGACCGCCTTTGCCTGAATGCGATGCGCTCGCTGCTGCTGAGGAAGGATGTCATTGTGGTGGCGAGCGTGTCGTGTATCTACGGCCTCGGTTCACCGGAGGACTACCGCAACCTTACGCTCTCCCTTGCATCAGGGCAGGAGATGAATCGCGATGCGCTGCTGGTGGGTCTTACAGAGCTGCTTTACGAGCGCAGCGATTACGATTTTCGGCGAGGGACTTTCCGCGTGCGCGGAGATGTGGTGGACATCTACCCCGGACAGAGTGATGGGGAGGCCATCCGCGTGGAATTGTTCGGGGATGAGATTGAGCGCATTTCGCTCATTGATGCCGGAACGGGGCGCGTACGCGAGAGACTGGCGAGCTATCTTTTTTTCCCGGTGAAGCAATATGTGTCCGCCCCCGAAAAGCGGGAGGCGGCGATGCAGAGCATACGTGCAGAACTTGCAGAACGTGTAGCCTGGCTGGAATCGCAAAACAAGCTTATCGAGGCGCAGCGCCTTAAAATGCGTACGGATTACGATCTCGAGCTTATCAATGAAATCGGCTACTGCAAGGGGATTGAAAATTACTCGCGCCATCTCGCCGGGCGTGCTCCCGGCAGTGCGCCTTCCACCCTTCAGGACTATTTTCCGGCAGATCACCTGACCATCATCGATGAGTCGCACGCGACGATACCGCAGATCGGCGGCATGTACGAGGGCGATCGTTCCCGCAAGCAGGTGCTCATCGATTATGGTTTTCGTCTGCCATCTGCGCTGGATAATCGCCCGCTGCGCTTTGATGAGTTCATGAATCGTCAGGCGCAACTCATTTACATGAGCGCCACGCCTGGCCCCTTTGAATATGTGAACTGCGTGCCGGGCAACAAGAGCTTTATCCCGATCCTGAAAGCAAAGCGAGGCAACACGCATGCCCGAAGCGAGAAGGCCAGCCAGGCCATTACCCATGCACCGGAGGGTTTTCGCGGTGTTTTCTTCCACAATTTGTCGGAATTGCGCGTGCTGCCGCATCCTTCTGATGCTCCGGTAGAAAACTTTGACCCGACGCGTCTCGGACAACCACTTATCGTCGAGCAGCTGATTCGTCCCACCGGTCTGCCGGAACCCCAAATTACCCTCTTTCCGTTGGAAGGGCAAATCGACAAGACGATTGAGCTATGTCATGAGCGCGTGCAGGCTCACGAGCGCGTACTGATCACGACCCTTACCAAACGTACGGCGGAAGATCTCACGGATTACTTGCGAAAAGTGGATTTACGTGTGGAGTACATTCATGCGGACGTGGATGCAATCGAGCGCGTGGAAATTTTGCGCAAGTTGCGCAGTGGCAAGGTGGACATTCTCGTGGGCATTAACCTGCTGCGTGAGGGGCTGGATTTGCCGGAAGTCTCTCTCGTCTGTATTTTGGACGCCGATAAGGAGGGTTTCTTGCGCAACGAGACCAGTCTGGTACAGACCGCCGGCCGCGCCGCCCGTCACGTTCATGGCGAGTGCGTCCTCTTCTGTGATGTGGTCACAGATTCCATCCGTGCGCTCATGAAGGAAAGCGGCCGCCGTCGCAAAATCCAGCTCGCTTACAATAAAGAGCATGGCATTGTGCCGCACAGCGTTGCACGAGCTGATCAGAGCACCTTGCGTCTTTACACGCCGGATGAGGATGAGGAGATCCTTACCGCAGCCGAAGAAGACGAAAGTCCCCAAGCTGCTATTGCGCGTTTGGAGAAAGAGATGCGCGAAGCTGCATCACGCCTAGATTTTGAGGTGGCGGCTGTGCTGCGTGACCGTATCAAGGAATTGCGTGGTGCATGAGCGATGTCAGATCATGCAGAGGCTGTGTGTGCGGAAATTGCGCTGCCGATCCAGGCTGTACTGCAGAATGGCTTTCACCAGCTCGCCGTGTGAAAGTCCGAACTTTTCCGCCCCCATGGCGAAAGGCCCGGATTTGCCAATGTAGCAACAGATGTTCATTTCGATGAGTCGCCGCGTGCCGGTGGCCGGGTCGATGCGGTAATCCAGTCGGAAATAGTCAATAGGACCCAATCCGCGCCACACGGTCATCACGTCTTCGCGTATCCGCCCTTGCACTTGTTCGGGCAATTCAGCCCATTCATAGCCCAAGTGGTCATGCAACTTCAAGTCGCCTGTGAGAATACCCTCTTTTTTGTCCGACCCCGGTTTTACAAAGCCTAAAATGGTAGGGCCGCCTGGGCCTCCAACAACCGGCACCGTATAGTCAGTGCCGGGGCAGAATTCTTCGATGAGAGCATCATGTCCCTGAGCATGGAGAGTACGCGCGCAATGGGATGCCGCTGACCAATCATCGGCTATATTGTCTTCGGTGATGCAGTCGGACGCGGCGCCAAAGCGTTTTTTCACAAAGAAGCGTTCAGCGTTGACGAGTTGTTGCGGCGGCGAGGCAGGAGGTTCAGAAAGCTTGCTGACAACTGTCCCCGGAGCCACGGGAAGCCCCAGCCCCGTGAAAGCCAGCTTCATGAGCCACTTGTCTTCTGCCGTAGCACGGATGTTTGGCGGCGCCCCCAAGTAGGGGATGCGAGCAAATTCGCAGTACGATGAGATGAAGATTTCCGGATTTTCCATCGGAATGCGATTGAGTAGTGAAAAGACGTAATCCACGTTTCCTTTCGCTTGCAGGATGGCGTACGGTTTCGAACTGGAAAAAACTTCGCAGCCTATACCCTGCAGCAACCGAAAAATGCTGTGGTGATACTGCGGATATCCTCCGTTCCCTTTGTACGGCTTGACGCTGAAATCAGGCCCATCGGGCGCATACGGAGCCAGATACAGCACCCGCAGCGGCTCCCCGCAGTCATTCACCAATTTTTCCGGCACTCGTGGAAATGTTTTCGGTATCATGATTCCATTCTACCGACAAACATTGATCAAAGCAAGCCGTTAGATGCAGCTTTTCTGTTCGCAGCAATCGCGAATTCTTCGGGCCTCCGGAAAATTCACTGAGACAGGTCATGAGGGGATAAGAGAGAAAATCGGCGCTTCCACCTTGCATTCCCTGCAACACTCGTTGCAGGATAGTGACACACCTTTGCCGAGAGGGAGGCATGACTGCACCGAAATATCGCGGATCGCAACATGACATGCAACAGAACATTCGCACAAAAAATAACGCTTTTGCTCCGCCTCTCCCGCCTGGCACGCTTGCATCCAAATCGTCATTCGTAAATAATCAACGAATTGAATTGTATGGTGCGCTGTTTTTACACCTCCGGCGAAATTGACTGAGCTCCGATTTTTTTCTTTCCTTGTTATTTTACTTGCCTTGCCCGGCGCATTATGGTAAATTGCCGTCGTCTCTAACGCAAAACGTTACCATGAATTTCTCCGTTACCCCCCCCCGTATTTGTTATTAGCTTATTGTAAGCGTTTTA
>CANQBZ010000057.1 GCA_947589295.1 uncultured Akkermansia sp. | reverse complement strand
CCTTCCGCAACTGCGTCTATTCTACCGCAGTCCCCCTCATTTTAGCGAATCAAATTAACCGTTTACGATTTGGAAAGTGAGCGCGCTACGCGCGAGGTTATCGAGCCGGAGCGTAGCGGAATTGTCGAATCGTCCATGGTTTGACATCTTTGTCGGGCTTACTTCTTCATCCATGGAAAAACGCATGAGGAATGGGTTGAATGAGCCCAGAGAAGATTTTATTGGGACACGTGTGGCGGTCGTTTCAAGGCTTGCTGACAGGGGCGCTCCACTATGAGCGGTCACCGTACATTTCTGCATAGTAGCGTTCGTAGGCGCCGCTGGTGACATCGTCCATCCATTGCCTGTGCGTAAGATACCAACGCACTGTATCGCGCAAGCCACTCTCGAACGTGTGTTTCGGGGACCACCCAAGCTCGGCGCGCAGCTTTTCAGCGTTGATAGCGTAACGCAAGTCGTGTCCGGCGCGGTCGGTGATGTGAGTGATAAGCTTCTCGCTGCTGCCCGGTACGCGGCCGAGCTCCTCGTCGGTCATGCGAATGAGCAGCTTCACTACATCGATATTTTTCCACTCATTAATGCCGCCGATATTGTAGCTCTCCCCATCTCTCCCTCGGTGAAACACTTCGTCGATCGCTTCCGCATGATCCTGCACATGCAGCCAATCGCGGATATTTTCGCCCTTGCCGTAGATGGGCAACGGTTTGTTTGCGCAGATATTGCGGATGCACAGCGGAATGAGTTTCTCCGGGAATTGGTACGGACCGTAGTTGTTTGAACAGTTGGTGAGCACCACCGGCAAGCCGTACGTGTCGTGATAGGCACGGACAAAGTGATCAGAACTCGCTTTGGAAGCAGAATAGGGACTGTGCGGGTTGTAGCGCGTCGTCTCACAAAAAGCCGCCTCTCCCGGCTGGAGCGCGCCGTAGACCTCATCGGTGGATACGTGATGGAAACGGCATGTGCCTGTCGGCGCTTCTTCCCATGCTTCACGCGCCGCCTGCAGCAAGCTGAGCGTGCCCAGCGTATTGGTACGCGCAAAGAGAAAGGGATCACGAATGGAGCGGTCCACATGACTCTCCGCCGCCAGATGAATGACGCCGTCTATACGATGCTCCCGGAAAAGAGAACGCACGAGATCAATGTCACCGATGTCGCCACGAACAAAATGGTAGTTGGGAGCCTGTTCGACATCTCGCAAATTGCCAAGATTGCCCGCATAGGTGAGCAAGTCGAGATTGATGACTTCGTACTCTGCATACTTGCGCACAAAATGCCGCACCACGTGTGACCCTATAAAACCTGCCCCTCCGGTAATCAATATGTGTCTCTTCATAAACATTGCATCTGCTGCGCCGTCATTCTACATTGCCAAGCGGCATGAGCGCAAGTAAAAAAAGGCCGCCTCGCAACGAGACGGCCTTTGAAAGCTATGAAATAATCGGGAGAGAGATTTACTTCTTCTTGGCAACCTTCTTGCCACCCTTCTTCTTGAAGACAGAGGACGGCTTGAACGCCAGCGTGGTGGAGGCAGCGATCTTCATCGCAGCCCCTGTCTGAGGATTACGACCGGTGCGAGCGGCACGCGTCTTCATCTCAAACGTACCGAAGCCGATAAGCTGAACCTTCTCGCCCTTTTTCACAGCAGCGGTGATGGAATCGAGAACGGCGCTCAGAGCAGCCTCGGCGCACTTCTTGGTAGCGCCTTCACCAAGTTTTCCATGAATGCTCTCTACGAGTTCAGTCTTGTTCATAGGGCTTCATGATAACACCCTGGTGCGGCATTTCAAGCCTAAAAAGGCGTCTGGCATCGTTTTTTCGCACTTTTTCCGGCGGGAATGGCCGATTGGACGCGTTTTAGCGCCGTTTTTGCCCTGACACGCGCGTATGACTCTCTCACAAGGGGGAGCAGGGAGGCGTTTCCCGCATGCCAGCCGCACGCCACTCGGCAAGCAGCTCCCGGACGTCATGTAGGGCAAGCAGCGAACTGCTGATTTCGATGTCGCCGCCGGGCGCAAAAGACAGCGTCATGGAACAATGGGCGATGCCCATCTCATCGCTTTCGCACACAGTAATCGCGCGCAGGTGGCGCCAGTCGCAACGGCGCATACGCAATGCGCCAACGGCCACCCCGACAGCATCCACCCGCACCCGGTAGAGCGCGTAATACCCTCCCCAAAGCGCGGCCAGCACACCGGCGCCTACCGCAAGCGCCCGCTGCCACCCGCACCAGGTCGCGCCCCGCAGATGCCAGGCCACCGCTACGCACGCAACCGCCCCCACAATCATCAGGGCATACAGCATGGCATTGGCGCTGCGCAGCGTGCGTTCGTAGTCGGGGGAAAGCTTGGGGGGAACGGCTTGCATGGAACTTTTATCGAGCGCTGGACGGAACTTCATCCCCGTGATCCCCACCGGGACGGTACTTGACGTCCTGCGGTTCGACCCACCCGCCGCGGTTATAATCCTCCGGCGCACGCGACACATAGACGGCCATGCCCGGCACCGAGTATTCAAAGAGCTTGCGCGCGACGGCATAAGGGGAACGGATGCAACCGTGCGAGAGACGCCGTCCCGGGACTACACGCCCTCCATGTATACCCACCCCATCCCAAGTAAGCCGATGCCAGCACGGCATGGAAGACGGACGAAAACTCGCCCCGGCCGGCGCGTTTTTGGTGAGATCAGCGTTGGCATCTATCACCTTTCCCCCGGCGCTGACCCATTTGCCATAGCGGCCAGAGTGGTGGTTGCGTTCTTTTTCCAGAACCCGAAACACGCCTGTGGGCGTTTCGTGCCCATCGACCCCGGTTGACACGGGCCAATCCATTGCCACGCGGCCCAGCACGTAGAGCCGCGCGCGCTGCTGCGGCAAGCACACGATGATCTTGGAATTGGTGGCGGTAATGCTACCCAGCAACGGGTCGTAGCAATAGACCTTGGCCGTTTTCGGGTACTCCTTGGAGGCAGCAAAGTTCTCATAGCTTCCCTCCGGAAAGGGATTGATATAGCCTGGCAAATCTTTGCCCGGCATGTGCAGAGGATTCCTTCCCTGCGTGTCTACACGCTGCGGCAATTCTTCCGCCTCAAGTTTCGGCGGTTCCTGCCAAGTCGGTGGGGGAGGCGTCTGCTCAGCGCGTTCCGGGCGACGCGGCTCGGCGCACCCGGTTGCCAGCACAGCCAGCCCGCACGCCACCCCAAGTTTGTGGAGACCCTTCATCTCCCGCTCGGTATCGTCAGCTTCTGGCCATCGCGGATGCGCCCCGCTTGGTCCGCCTCCATCCCATTGGCCCGCAAAATAGCCGACACCGTTGTATGATGGCGCGCGGCGATGCCCGAAAGCGTTTCACCGGACTTGACAATGTACGTGCCGCCGGACGGCTTGGTCGCGGCTTTCACTTTAGCCGATCGAGCCATGGCAGGCGTGCTGCGCCGCTGCGCCTGTGCGGACTGAGAGGGAGAGGGTATGGCGAGCTTCTGCCCGCTGCGGATGGGGGACGCCGGGGAAAGCGCATTTGCCGCACACAGGGCGGAGAGAGTCACTCCGTTTTTGCGAGCGATTGCCGTAAGAGTTTCGCCCTGCTGCACGACGACTTGCCGTTGTGCGCGAGCTGGCGCGGGTGAAATGGGGCTTCCCGCTACGGCGGGGACACCCCCGCGCCCTCTCTCCACTACCACATCGTCCGCTTGGGCTTTTCTCACCGTGTCGTTCATCAATGACAGGTTTCTGCCCAAGAACTGGCAAGAACACAGGCCGCCGAGCGCCGCCGCCAGCAGCCCGATCATAATCGCCTGTTCCATCCGTTCTTTCATTTTCGCTCCCTCGCGTGACGTGGGCTTGCGGGTCTCAGCGTTTTGCAGGTATCTTCAACTTGCGCCCCTCGCGTATCTTGTCCGCTTGGTCTTTCGAGATGCCGTTAGCTTTCATGAGGGCGGCAGCGCTCACGCCGTATTTGGCGGCAATGCCGGAGAGAGTTTGCCCGGAGGCAACGGTGTGCGTTTTGCCGGCGCCTGAGGACTTGCCGCCGCTCTTTTTGCCGGCCTTTTTACTGTCTTTCTCAGGCTTGTACCCCTTCGGCGTGTAACGCACCTTGATCACCTGCCCGGGGTAGATCGTGGTCCCCTTCAGATTGGAGTCCTTGCGGATCTGGTCCACGGTGGTGTTGCTGCGCTTGGCGATGACGGTCAGGTTATCACCCGGACGCACTTTATATACCACCAAGGTAGGCCTCCTGAGTTTTTTGCCTTGCGCGAGCTTCTTGCCAGAGCTCTTTTTAGTTTCGGTTTTCTTCTTGCCGGTTGTCGTTGTGGCCAGCTTGGGTTCACTGATCGGCTCGCTAGGCGTGGTGACAACGGCCGCCATTGGGTCTACCCCGCCGCCGGAAGTCTCCACCACCGTGTTGTCCTGCTCGGCTCCCGCAAGCTTGGGCTGATTCTGCCGGGCGCCGGTAGACCTCGACTCCTCCGGTTCAGGTATAGTGTAACTATTCCGGTCGGCTATGACCGGGGTGTGGGTGCCGGCTCCTACCTGGCGATTTCCGTCATCCTCCAGCAACCAGGGCGGTATCTCGCCATCTGCCACTTCACTGATGGGAAGCGCAGATTCCGCATACCCATCCGCATCTGAGCTCGAGCATGCGCTCAACATCAACCCCGCGCACGCCCCCGCACCGAGTGCCATCATAGGTAAAATTCTCATACGCACCCACTGTACCATATTCGCAACGCTCTATCAAGCCTTTTCAGGGCGTTTTATGCCACATAATTCTTGCTCCGCTTGGGGAAAGATGCTAAAGTAAACGGCGAGATGCAAGACTGCTCCCCCAGGGCCATTGTGGAGGCGGATGTGGATGCCATAGCCCACAATTTCCACCTCGCTCAGCAAGCCGCGCCCGACTGCCGTATCATTGCCGTGGTGAAGGCCAACGCTTACGGCCACGGACTGGAGCAAGTGGTGCGCCGTCTGGACGTCGAACACCCTGCCTTTTTCGGCGTAGCCAATGCGGCGGAGGCTCGCCAGGTGCAGGCGGCGGGCTGCTCAACGCGCCCATTCCTGCTCGGCCCCAATCCCCCAACGGAACGCGCAGAAATTGCAGCTTCCGGCTGGGGATTCACGATTTCTTCGATCGAGGAGGCCGACCATTTTGCCAGTTTGGCGGCGGACGCGCAACGCGTGCTACCCGTGCATTTGGCAGTGGACACCGGCATGGGGAGGGAGGGTTTTTTGCCCATAGAGTTGAGCGAAGCTCTCGCTCATTTGCAGGGTCTTCCCTCCCTGCGCGTGGACGGCGTTATGTCGCACATGCCGGTGGCCGATGAGGATGAGGTTTTCTCCCGCGCGCAGGCGGAGCTCTTTGAGCAATGTGTGCGCGAAGTCGCCCTGCATGCGAAGCCGCGCTATGTGCATTTGGCAGCGAGTGCGGGCCTCTTGCGCTACAAGATACCCTGTGCCAATACAGTCCGACCCGGGCTTATGCTTTACGGCATTGCGCCGGTGCACTGCGCCTGGGGAAAACAGCTGCGCCCTACCCTCCGTCTGCGCGCTGCAGTCACATTGGTACGTTCTCTGCCCGCCGGCCACAGCATTTCTTACGGGTGTTGCTACGTGGCACCGCACTCCCTGCGGGTGGCCACCATTGGGATCGGTTATGCAGATGGTTGGCGACGCCACCTCTCCGGCAAAAGGGCGCATGCCCTTATCCGCGGGCAGCTCTGTCCTCTCCTTGGGCGTGTCACAATGGATCAAGTGATGGCCGACGTCTCCGCTGCGCCCGGAGTGCAGGCGGGAGATATGGCAGAGCTCATAGGCCCCTCGCTGAGCGTAGAACAGCTCGCCATGCAAGCCAACACCATTCCTTGGGATATTCTCACCGGCCTCGGCCCGCGTCTCACGCGGGTCAGCTGCTCGTTCAGCTAGTTCCCGGCGCGGCGTGCGCTCCCTCCCTCAAAGCAACGGTTGAGAGTGCGCGCAGAAAAAACGGGAGGCGTTTCCCCTCTCCTCACGGCTTCTATCACCTGGTCATAATGATCCAGTTTGAGCGCCAAGTAATCCAGGCAGCGCTTGAGTTCGCGGCGCTGGTGCCTCAACCTCTCTTGCGTTTCCTGCAGAATCTCCCGCCGCACACGTAGCGTCTCCTCCCCCTCTTCCATCATGGCAAAATACCTCTTCATCTCCGACAGAGAAAGCCCTGCTGCTCTCAAGCAACGAATCGTGTTCACGCGCCCTATTTCGACTTCACCATACCGCCGATTCCCCGCCCCATCTCGCGGGACAGACGGTATCAGCCCCTCATCCTCGTAGAATCGGAGTGTGGACGATGACATGCCGGAACCCGCCGATACTTGCGCTATCGTTTGGTAAGTGCTCATGATTCCATGATACAGCTTCAAGCCACTTGAAGAAAAGCAAAATGTCCCGACAAGCTTTCCGACCGATCTCGAGGCATTTCCGTCGGCAAAAGCCCATGGAGAATGACGGCGAGTCAATGACTCGCATCATTGACCATTCAGGGCAGAAGAACCGTTGACTCCCTCCATCTGATTCAATCGCAACATCCTGCATTTTTCTGACCTCATCTTGGCATTTTCTCTCCTTTTTTATTTGATTTTTTCACCCTTCTTTTTCACCCTTCTTTCTCCTTTGCTCTCATGATATTAGTCGGTATGTTGAGGCGCCAAAAACAACAGCATTTCCCTGTGCTCATCTCTTTTCAAATGCAATGTCCAGCATCTTTTCCAAAAAATTTTTTCCGCTTGACATTCCCATCTGCCGACCGATTCAAACGCCTCATGAAATAAAATAGATTGATGATCAAGATGCTATCATCTCAAAAACGTCTTCAATCTCTTTTCAAAAGAGATGTACAGCCCTTTTTTATGCAATGCGTGTATTATCACCAATCTACACACTTTCTGCTCATCTCTTTTTGAGGGAGATCAGAACGCCGTTTTTCCGTGTCATACTTCATTCTCAAACCTTCACGGAGTCTTTTTGTTTATCTCTTTTGAAAAGAGATACGCTGATCTCACCGTGCCGGAATTGGGTGCGCAGTCCCACAGCGTTTTACCAGGACAGCCGGGGGCGAAGCGGTACAAATGCAGAAAAAGCCCTGATCCCGACATGACGAGTTTTTAGAGACACCCAATTTATCGTTCGCAACATGAATACGGATAAATTCCTCGTTGGTTCGAGCGCGAAAGGCACGATGAGAACGCGCAAGCACGGGTTTGCTCTGGTGGCCACGCTCACGCTCATGATGCTGCTTGGTCTCATTGCCGTGGGCATTTTGGCCGTGGCTTCCTCGCAGAATCGCATCGCAGCGCAAACCATCTTGCAGGCCGAGGCGCGCCAGCACGCTCTCATTGGACTGGATGCGGCCATCGCTGATTTGCAGATGGAGGTTGGCCCCGACCAGCGCGTCACTGCCTCCTCCGGCATTCTCTCCGAGGATCCCTCAACCCCTCAGCACATTTTAGGCGTTTGGAACAGCTGGCAGGCCCCGCTCTACGGCAGCAGCGGCGGGGCGACTATTGGCTCCACCTACACTCAGGGGCGTGCCTCCATGTTCCGCCGTTGGCTTATCTCCTGCAACAATGCGGCGACCCAGCGCCAGTTCCAGGCCATCTCCGACCTCGGTCGCTCCAAGCCCGGGCAGCGCATCTGCATGGTGGGCGAGGGCACGTTAGGCGCCAAGGCCAGTGACCGGGAGTACGTCTATGCCGATCTCATCTCCATGCCCTCTGCCGGTCGCAATGAAACCTGTTTTGCGTGGTGGGTAGGAGGAGAAAACCAGAAGGCCAATGTGGCGGTGAAGGATCGCGAGCCCACGAATGACCCCGTGGAGATTCTGCGTCGCACTTGGGATACTCCGGCGCCCGATTTTTCCACGGACCCCGACTTGTCTTTCATGCCCCAGGATATTGAGGACGCCGGCAAGATCCTGACTCTGCGCACGCTCCCATTGGTGGATCGTGGTTCTGTGCCTGCCGGCACTCCCTATTTCTTTGATGCCACCACCTTTTCCTACTCTCTGCTCACGAATGTGCGCGATGGCGGTCTGAAGCTCGACCTCAATCTTCTTCTCAACAAGCCCTCCCTGGATGGCACGGGACTGCAAGCGCGCTCCGACCAGGATTGCCCCTTGGCCGAGGGTAACGGACTGCCGACCGGCACTGAGTCGAAGTTGCCCATCGGCTCCTGGCAGACCCTGCACGCGTTCTACAATATGTGGCCCGATGGCTCCGGACAGGGGCAGGATAAGGACTTTTCTTCGCCCCGCCTCATCGGCAATGTCACCAATGCCTACACGCGCATGGGCGGCAGTATGAGGGAAGCTACCAGAACGACTGACGACAAGGTGAGTTATTTCACCGATCGGGTGGGCAATGAGGCTCAAGGGAACGCCTATGCCCGTACTCCCGTCCTGATTTCCCTGCTCGGTAGTTGGGGGCTTTATAGCGAGCCGGTAGGAGGAAATTATCGCCCTTCATTTGCTTACTCCCCCGTGGCGATATGGTGGAATCCGTACAATGTGCAAATGCGCGTCGGACCAAAAAAGCTTTGGGTGTATGCATGGCCGTACCGTACCTTTGCTTTCATTGACTTCTACCACTGGGAGTGGGCGTCAAATTCAAACCAAGGCGGCACTAAAGACCAACCGCAGAACGAATGGCGCTACCATGTTCAGTTCCACCCCGTCACGTCAAGCGATAAGAGAAAGTACCTTGGAACGAAGCCTTTCGACATGATGGAGGCGATGGGATTGGACTGGGGAAATTACTTTGTCAACTCAGATAGCGACAATAGTTCGGACATCATTTTTGAACCCGGTGAAATTCTTGCTTTCACCATGGCGAAGCGTACGAAAACGTCCGCCGATAATTTTGGAGAACCCTACAGACGTCCCTTCGTGCTGGGTGATCAACCGGACTTGCGTCCGCATATTATGGCTGTAAGGCGACAATACGCAATGCCCACCGTGCAACTGGAAAAATTCCCGGGGAGACTAGCACTCGATTTACGCAGCTCATCCTTTTTGAAAAAAATGCAAGAAGACATGGCTAAACCTTATAACCCGCAGAACTGTTTTATGAATTGGATCCGGACGATGGGAGAAGTTCTGGATTATGATGTACATTATAGTCCGCCGGCCAACGAGAACTCACCGGCTTTCACCGATGGTAAGTCGACGCGCTCTTCCTTTATGATTGTGCACGGATTTGACGGACTGGATGGGGAATCGAGCGCCCCCGCAAAAGTAGTGGAAGGCAACGACGAATGGATTGAGCGAGCCTACGTTGACCATTTCTACGGCGCCCGTGGCATTTCCCCCTATATTTTCAATATTGGGTGGTACGACAGCACCGACTCATCTCTCAAGGTCGAAGACATTACCTTCATGGATGTGCCATCATGGCCAACCAACTTTGCGACGGACGAGCCAGAGTACTATTCTTCTGTGGGCGTGGTACCCAAATCATATGGCCGGATTTGCTTGGAAGCCCTGCCCAAGTTCAGTCATGAGGATTACCGTACAAAAATATGGCAACACTCCTGTCCGGCGCTGGGAGGAAACGCTCTCCTCAATCCGGATGATCAGCAGCGCCAATATCACCCCTTCCAACTTGCCGCTTTTAAGCTTGATGGCGGCCATTTCATGGACACAGTGAACGGTAAAAACGGCGTATGGGGTACGCTGGGTACAGGTATTGGGGGTGGCGAGAGCGTGTCCTTCATTTCGGTGCTGGAGCTGCCGGTGCATCCGCCGTTCTCCTTGGCGGGATTTGCGGGCATGCGATTGAAGCCCGGGTGGTACGGAGACGATGACTTTGAAGGGAAAAAATCGATTGGAGAAATGCGGCGCATGCAGTACCAGGCTGGGGTGCCCGGGGTGGGCATCGGCAATTCGTTTGCTGACCCTGCCTTGCCGCCAGATGATGTGTATGTTTTCCAACAGACGAAGATCAATTCCGATGTCAACGTAAATGGGCAGATTTTTTCGGATTTTTACGACCACGGATTTATCATCAACGATGCGCTGTGGGATCGCTGGTTCTGCTCCTCTGTCTCGGACATGCCGAGCAAGAGCGGGAAAGTGTCGGCGCGCGACACGCTGGAGGCTTTCGTGAGCGGCAAGGAGGACCTGCCCGTCTCGCGCTACAAGAAAATGCGCAGCCCTGCCAGCCAGGAGCAGATGATAGCGCGCATCATGGCCAATGACGGCTGGAAGTGCATCGCGAGCTACCTGATGGTGGAGGGCGGGTTCAATGTGAACTCGGTATCGGAAGAAGCGTGGACGGCTACCCTGCTGGGGCTGGCCAAGAGAGAATTGGTGAGCAACACGCAGGGCACGCTGCACGCCGTAGAGCATACGCCGAAGGAGAATGTGCTTTTCTCGCGGTTTGGGGTGTCCACTGCCGACCGCAGCCTGGACCTG
>CANQBZ010000056.1 GCA_947589295.1 uncultured Akkermansia sp. | reverse complement strand
TTTGCGGTACCACTTCACCGCCTCCGTCATGTCCTTGCTCACTCCCTTGCCGTTCTCATAGCACCAGCCAAGGTTATTCTGCCCAGACGCATTCCCTTGGTCCGCAGCTTTGCGGTACCACTTCACCGCCTCCGCGTAGTCCTTGCTCACTCCCTTGCCGTTCTGATAGCACCAGCCAAGGTTATTCTGCGCAAGCGCATACCCCTGCTCCGCCGCCTTGCGGTACCACTTCACTGCCTCCTCGTAGTTCTTTATCACTCCCTCGCCGTTGTAATAGCAATCCCCGAGATCACACTGCGCCCAAGCATTCTGCAGCGAATTCCCCTGCTCCGCTGCTTTGCGGTACCACTTCACCGCCTCCGCGTAGTTCTTTATCACTCCCTCGCCGTAGTAATAGCACCAACCAAGGGAATATTGCGCCTTCGCATCCCCCTGCTCCGCCGCTTTGCGGTACCACTTCACCGCCTCCGTCACGTCCTTGCTTACGCCCTGACCGTTCTGATAGCACCAGCCAAGATTACACTGTGCAACCGCATTCCCTTGCTCTGCAGCCATACGATACCATTTGAATGCCTCTGCCTTATTGTCGGTATCCGGTTCAGCCATTGCTATACTACCTGCTACCGCGCCAATAAAAGAGGCGCAAAGTAACGCAGCACCTACAGAATGCCGTATCTTGTTGCTATCTTGTTGCGTTCTCATTTGCTTTGTATATGGCTGGATTGCTGTACCTTGAATTGTAGAAAAATCATAATCTAATTATCTCCCTCCTTTTTTGTCTGTCCCCTTATGATTCCGACGAGAATTTTTACGGCTGTCGGGTCACCTTTTTGCGCAGCATCTCGAATAAGCTTCCGCCCCAACTCCTCGTCCTTCTCCACACCATATCCAGTCAGATAGGAGCTCCCGAGAACAGTCTGTGCGCTCAGGCATCCTTTCTGAGATGCACTTTGGATAAGTTTGATAGCTTCCGGGATATCCTGCTCCACACCTTTCCCGGCGAAGTAGCATAATGCCAGCCTGTATTCACCGAACATGTTTCCCCGCTCTGCTGAATTCCGATACCACTTTACCGCCTCCGTCATATCTTTCTCCGTGCCCACCCCTTGCTCATAGCACTCACCAAGAAAGCACATGCAGTCCGCGTCATTTTTCTCCGCTCCCTTTCGGTAGTATTCAACGGCCTTGACCTTATCCTCCTCCACTCCCAAACCTCGAAGACACATACTTCCCAAGTAGCCATAGACCTCCTCATTCCCGCTCTCCTCGGCCTTGCGGCACCACTTGTATGCTTCCTTGAAATCCCTCTCTACACCGACTCCCTCAGAATAACACCTACCCATCAGCGCTTGAGCCGCACCATCCCCTTGCTCGGCTGACAAACGATACAATCTAACCGCCTCAACACAGTCTTGCGGCACCCCCTGACCAAGCTCATAGCTCTGCCCCAAGCGAATCTGCGCCGTTGTATTCCCCTGCTCAGCCGACAAACGGTACAGCCTCACAGCCTCCGCATAATCCTGCGGCACGCCCTTGCCAAGCTCGTAGCACAATCCTAAACGAAGCTGGGCCGTCGTTTCCCCCTGATCAGCCGCCGCGCGATACCACTTGATGGCTTCATCGATATTCTTCTTCCATCCATATATTCCCTCTTCATACAATCCTCCGATGGCTGTCTGTGCACCGGGATTTCCTCTCTCTGCTTCCGCCCGCCATTTCGAGATATTTTCCTGTATTTTTTGTGCCTCCTGCTCAGAGAGAGAGAAAGCGATCGGGCTCATCACCGCGAATCCCAATGCCACGCAAATTACTGCGAACTCTCCTGTCCTGATTGCTCTATATTTCTTCCTCATACTTCTCAGTCATGATTATTTAGGAATAGTAATGGAGTACAATCTGCTTTTCCTAAGATTCATTCAGTGTGATGGCTTGTCCTAGACGAGTGTCCATCTGTTTAATATTGTCCTGAATCCACTTCTCTGCACTTGTATACTTCTCCTTCTTCTTCACCACGGAGGCTCTCCAGCGGTTGCCAATTACCCCACCAATCACTGCATCGGCAATTGCCCCGATAACCATACTCTGTTTCACATTTTTACTGTCTCCTCCAACAATGGAAGATACCGCTGCCCCGAGCCCCGTTCCAACGGCCGCACCTCCGAGGGCTCCGATGCCGGGTCACTGCAACTTTGTAAGAGCGGAATCTGATAAACCGAAGCATGAATTGAGAGAGCTCAAGAGTACTCCTGTACCAAGCAGCATGGTCACTGCTTGCCTCATCTTATTTTTTTTTGTGTATTCATAAAGGTCGCGTATGTTTGACATCCTAACGCGACGGCAGTATATCGCTTTTCTAATACGATATACAAACCTCTGCCCCGTTGATCCCTCATTGTAAGGAGGCAGCTCAGTTATCTTTTTTTTAATTTGCATGCCTTAACATTTCAAAAAATTGATCCTTTATTTTTGTTACTTTTTGAATGTCAGAATATGTTATTTTTTGTTTGACAATCTCCTTAGAAAAGAGATGATCGCACGCAACTTATTGTATTTAATACAATAAGACTAAAAAAAAGGAGCAATAAAAATGCGAAGTAAATTCTTCGAAAACGAGAGGGTGCGTTGACAGAATGAAGGCGTCCGGAGTTACGCCACGCCGAACCCTCCGCTTTGCTGAATCGTCAATGGTTTGCCATCTTCTGACTTCCTTTCTTCATCCAGAGGAAACGTCAAGTACAACCATTTCCGTATGTGACGAACCCATCTTCAGTTCTTATCCGCCGAAGGGGGAGAAATATCCATCCTCCTCCTGGGAGGACGGAGAAGGATTGGGGGCGGCGACCGGAGAGGATTCAGCCTTTATAGGCGTTTTTTCACGCTTTGCGTCAGGCTTGAGGACATTGAGGACTCTCTCCATGGAACTTGGGTCGATATCCGCCACCAGGTCAATATAGCTCACGCCGACCGAGCGAATGGCACGTTGGAGGAAGTACGGGACCGGACTGGAGGGCTCATTTTTTCTGAACCAGTCACTCACCTGGTGCATGAGCTGCACCATCTCAGCTCGCCCGGCTTGGGCATCCGGTCCGGCAGAGGGGAACGCCGGGGTATTCTGCGGTGCAGGGGCAGCCTGTACCGATGAACCCTCGGGGATGGTTGTTCCCGCACTGTCAGCACCTGTTCGCACTGTCTCCTGTGGCGGAGCTGCGGTTACAGCGCTCTGCACGGTGAGGAAAATCTGCATCTGCTTCAGCATATCGCTCAATATGCTAAAATCCGGCGTGCCCTGATTATGGGCAGCGTACACATCGCGGATCTGCTTCAGGAGATTCAGACTCTCTTCGAGATCGTGCAGCAGGAGCGTTTTCTTCTCCTCAGGGGTATCGCGCAAAGCCGCATGGATCGTACGCGCAGCATCGCTCCCTTCCGGAGCCTCGTTCACCTCTCTCAGTCCGTAAGCCCCCAGCTGAGGAGAATCCGTCAACGGCACCTCGAGCAACAGCCGGGGCACAGAACGATCTGCATCAAAACTTCCCGGAGCCGGCGACAGACGAGTGAGTGCGCTGATGCGTTCCTGCACATCACCATCGTCCGGAACCGGCAGCACATCATCCCACATCTTCTCACTGAGGGCGGCTATAACCTTCAGTCCCTCCAGCAAGCCGTTCACCCCCGCATTGGCCAGGCGAGAGATCGTCCAGATGACGACAATCCGCAGATCACGGCTCTCCTGCATCAGCGCGGCAGCAGCTTTTTCAATCTTCCTGTAATCGGGAGGCTCAGCGGGAATCACGGAGTCGCCCATCGTCCGCTCGGGTTGTCCCGCCATCTTTTCCTCCAGTTCCGCCATGCGGGGGTCGTATTCCAGATTTTCACCGGCCGGCATGGTTCCGGCAATCGGCGTTGTCCATTCGAGAAGTTGTTGGTCGTTCATTGTCGTGTGAGCGCTAGGTTTCAGGGTTGAGATTTTGTTGGGTTAAAGAGGAAGTTCTTCGTCGGGAAAGTCAACGTGCACGCCGTTCGAGCCGTCTTCCGGCAGCAGTCCATCGTCGGCATATACTTTCAGGACGGGGCGCAGGTAAAGTGTGTACACCATCGAGCCGCCGCCGGATGAAACGGGGATCGGCACCGTCAAATAGCCGGGAATAGGAGCATACTCGGAGGCGTGAGAGATGACGTAATCCAAAAGAGGCTCCTGCTGCTGGACATACATGGCAGAAAACTCATCCTGCGCATGGCGATAGAGGCGCAGGAGCAGCTTCTCTTTGCCCGGGATAGGCGATGGCGCGGTCTGTGTGGCATCCGGGACGGCACGGAGCTTACCCGAACTGCCGTTGGCAGACCCGACGGCGAAATAGGGGTAAAGGGCAGCGGTGCGCAGGCGCTCCTCCTGAGGTTCCGTCACCGCACTGGGAAGCACCACCTCAAAGGCGATTGAGTACGTCTTACCCAACAAAGCCCGGACGGAGCTCTGCAGCTCTTCACGATCAGCTGACGAGACGGCACGCGGCAGACTGCGCTCGTTGAGGAAAGCCTTGCGGAATACTTTACGCAATTCCTTCTCCGCAGAAGCTGTCGCATCTCCCTGGGCAGCCGGACTCTCATCGAAAGCGGTCGTACCGAGCCAATCACCGGGAGGAATCATATCGCGATTAAAGCGCACGCCCACCCAGAACAGGCAGCTGTATCCCTCCTTATCGCGGAAAACAAGCGGCACGTACGCCGTTTTCTTGTCATCCCCCAATACAGCCCCCAAGCGGAGATAAAGGTTAATCGCACTCCAGCCGCCGGAGATGTCCACGGTGCAGCCCGGCGAGGCATCATCCGCTCGGCGGAAGAATTGGAATTGGAGATTTCCCGCTTCCGCCGGTATCGGACCGGACGTGAGCGGTATGTCTTCCTTGTTCTCACGATTCAGATTCACAAGGGAGGAGAGAGCCTCACCATCGCGTGCCACACGGAAATACGGATAGCGCCTCCCCACCGGCAACAGGCGGGTCTTCCCGTCTTCCCCGCTGACTGAGGCTGACCTCGTTTCAGCCGGCGGGAGAACAATCGCAACTGTGAGCGGCAGCTCGGGATCGGCAAGCAACTGCACAACATCCGACACCTTAGTCCATGCTTTCTCGCGCTGTCCGGGCATGGGCAAGCGGAGTGAGGCGCTCTCCTCGGGAATGTTGCGCAAACCGGCCTGCTTGGCGATTTCCGCCTCCTGTTTTTCATCCGACAGACCGGAGAGACCTTCCAACCGTTCCTGCAGATTCTCCAGGTCATAGGAAGTGAGGATTTCCTCCGGTCGGCGCAGTGAGGTGTTGCACAGCGGGAACATGGATGCAAGCGGCAGACATCCACGCACATTCTCGCTTAATTCATCGGCAGCTTCTTTTTTGAGCAGGCGCATTCCGTTACTCAGGTAATCATTCCACCAGAGGAAGGTCGCGTCGGACTCATCAGCATACCATGATCCCCAGAACTGCTTGAAGAGATCGTCCACTGGCATCTTCACGAGCGTCTGCCAGGCCTTGGATGGGGACGTATCCAGGCGGCTGATGAAATCCGCCGAATGCAAGAAACTACGCCGCGCCTCTGAATTGAGTCCTTTTTGAGCGCGGCTAATTTCTTCAAGCCGGGAAGCCACCTCCGGAAACAGCTCTTTATCCTGCAGACAGGGGATGGAAAGAGCTCTGTACATCAACTCGTTGACCTCGTAGAGCATGCCGGACACATCAGCCGTGAAGAATACATCTCCACTCTCAACAAACTGCGCCCAACTGCGTATGCCCTGGATTTTGTAGTGGGCAGGTATCTCGTCCGTCCAATACATCACATAGTCCAGGAGAAAATGGCGACAAGCATCATCCAACAGTTCGACCATGTGGGTTATCTGCTCATCATCGCGAGATTTACTCGTGGCAAGGTGTTCGTGCAGAAAAGCAGAAAGTTCATTGAGGTCCGTGATGCGCATGTTGACCGTGTTGGGATCATAGCAGGGATTGAGCGTATATTTGCCGGCGCGCGTGTATGGGATGGCAGGGAGCTTCCGCGGCGTTTTGGTCAGCATCTCCTCGGGGATGATGTCGGTATTGCTCATAGGCACGGTGCGGAGCCAATCCAAAATCACGCGGTTGGCGAGAATAATCCAGTTCTGCTCCCAACAGGAAGCGTCCAAATCAGAGCCGCCTTGTTGAGCGAGCGCGGACACCGCCTCATCATAGCGCTTTTTGGTTTCCTTCACCCGCGCGATGCGGCGATGGAAGGACTCCCCCTGTTCCCCGGCCGGCAGCGGGTAGTACAAGACGTCGTAGAGAGATTGGGCATACGCCATAAAGCGCTGCCACGGACGAGGTCCGGCGGCGTCCTCCTTGTGCCGATCCCACAGATTGCAGACATCCTCGGGCAGAGAATCGCACTCCTTGGCTATTTGGGGGATTTTGTGACTGATGGCCTTGTGAAGGGCGATCACCTGGTTGCGGAGGAACTCGGCATTTTCTGAATCACCCAAATATTTTCCCAAATCGTCAAATCGATGGATATCCTTTTCCATCTCGGCATGAATGCGGGCATGCAAATTCTCCACACACTCACGCAATGAGTTTTGCGAACCGATTCCCAAGTAGCGCTCATCCTCCAAGAGACTTTGCTGGAGTTTCAGTGCCTCCTCGTAGATTCTCTTCCACTCGTCACGACACGCATGCATACGCTCCGAATCCTCCCTGCGCACGGCATCGCAGAACATCTCCTCGCGTTGCTTCATATCGGACTGCAATTTCTGCATACGGCTCAATCTCTCCAAAAAGCGCCGCATGGCCTGATAATTGTACTGCGGGTAGATCTCCATGGTATCGAGAGCCGCAGTGTAGAGAGCGGCGCCGGAGCTGATAGCCTGGGCCGCCTCCATGGACACCGGCTTGAGATAGCCATTGAGTATGCTCATCTCCATGATGGTCTTGTTGCCGGCGGTGCTGGCGCTCCAGAGGGATTTGATGGCGGCCTCGTGGCTGGGGGAGCTTCCCAAGTTTACCAAATCGGCATACACGATGTCATCCAGCATGCGCTTTCCATTCATCAGAAGAATCCCGTAATTGGTGATGCGCATGAGCGTTGCCAGAGATTTTGTATCATCCGAGCTCCATGGATTCTGCCCTGCCCGGTAATGTTCCGCCCGATAGGTAAACACAGCTCTGGCGGAATCGACGACCGGCTGTACGAGCATGCAAACTACAGCGGCTTTGTCGATGAACTTTTTGTGCTTTTCCAGCAGAATGCCCGACGCCTCGCCATCCTTCACCCAGGACGCCGCTCGCCAAAACACCGGCAGATCCGTGGAAAGCGTAGCCATGTTATCCAGATTGTACAAGTACTCCCGTCGGGAAACCTGTGTACCGGGAACCGGAACATCCGTGAACGAAATTTGTTTTCCCTTCTCCGCCGCAATCAAGGGGGCTTGATGAATGGCTCCCCCAACGAAGAGTCGATGCGTCTCCGTCCAAAAATCCACATGCCGATCAGCCAGACGCTTGAGTTCTTCGCGATGGACCGCCGCCCATATGGTCAGCGGCAACGCCATGGCGAGCAAGGAAGCGGCGCCGATCCAATAAGGACGGCGCATCCTGCGCGCCGCAGCATACGTGTAATCGCTCCGATTGCCGACTCCCAACACGAGGTGCTGCAAAAGATGCGCTGTGAAATAATGACGAGAGGAAGCGAGGGAGAGTATCTTCTCGCGCACGGAAACCAGGTCCGCAACGGCATCACCCCCGGGTTGCTCGACGGGTGCGACCGGCGTCTCTGCGGCGCTGTTCGGGAGGACGACGGGGCTGAGTCGATCGCCCTCCTTGTGGAACATCACCCGCTCTATGGTCGTCACCGGCTTATCCAGGGCTGCCGTAAACCAAACGCCCATGAACTGAAAGAGCCCCCGAGCGTTCCTCCTGTTCTCCACGTGAGTGAAAATGCCCGCCAAATACCGCTTCAGGTTTTCCTTCATGCGCGCAAAAGCCTCCGGCAGCATGTACACGGGGATGGCCGTATCATCACGTCGAGCGCCGGATGCGGCGCATTTTTCCCACACGCTCTCATTGAGCGCCAATGAGGCGCGAAGCGTCTTGAGATGTTCCATCAACTCGTCAAACCCTCTGTCGGCAACAGCGGGGTCAAAAGGTCGATCTGGTTCCGGGTTTTGCCAACCGAGGGGTTTTTCACAATCCTTCTCGCTGAGGAGGGAAAAGAACTCCGAAAAACCATCCAACTGGTCGCACTTCGTAATCACAACCCATACCGGACAATACACCCCGCACGTGCGATTGAAGGCTCGCATCTCCTCGGCGATGAGCGATACCTTGCGATCTCGCAACTCCGCGGAATCAAGCAGAATCGCGTCCGCCGGGATCGTCAGGATCACTCCTCTGACCAGGTTGTTTTTAAAGATTTTTTTGTAACCATCGAGGAAAGTCTGCCATTCGTGGTCCTGACGCCCTCCCCAGCGGCTCAGGAAGAGGCGTCCGCCGATATCCCAAACCATCCCTTTATCCGCCAGCCACATGTTAAACGTGGACGTAGGTTCACTCGCGAGGGAGAAATCATTGATGCCGGCCGGATAGCGAATACCGCCGAACTCCATGAGACGGCTCTTGCCGGAGCCCGGTTCACCGAGCAGGAACCATGACCCCGTGTTGCCCGGAGACAACCCCCGCTCCTCCATCGTATGTTTGGCGGCGGCTAAATCCATGCGGATATTTTCCGTGCGCAGGTATTGCTCGCGCTGTTGCGCCTTCAGATCCTTGCCGGCAGCCATGGCTGCCAGCTCACGCCGCAGCAGCAGATCCTCGCGCATGGTGTTCACCATGCTGCGCAATTGAGCCCTCCTGCGCAGCACACGAACCACTACGTAGATCAAGATGAGTGCGACAAGCGCCACCAAGGCCACGACCACCCAATCCATCACTGTCATCTCACTCAGCCATCCCGGCACGATGGAGTCCTGAGTCGGATTCAGTCGAGAGCCGGACACAGCCGATGAATCATTCAGGGCCGGCGGGACGACGTTGGCTACGGCACAACAGGATTCAAACGGCATATTCATCTCTCTTTTTCCTCCTCTCCAGACTGCTCCGATTTTTCCGCGTATTCTTGCGGCAACGCAGGCAGTGTACGCGGTTCTTCCTCAGGCATGCACGAGGTATGTTCCGGTGCATCGCCCGATTCGGGAGTGATCGACGTTTCCTCCGCGGGGACATCGACAGAATCCGCACGCTCCACAGGCGGAGGAGACGGCTCAGTCTCCCTTTCCGGTGCAACATCGTCCGTGTCGGCAGGCTCTGCATGCTTCCTGTCCAGATTCACTCCCTTCGCGACCATGCTGTCGGAGTTCTGGGCATGAAGGACAGCCTCCATTTTGATGTATTCTCCCGTTTTGTCGAGCACTTGCCAAAGCGCCATGGTCGCACTCCTGTACGTATGGAGGTAAAAGAAAACCGACGCAATGAGGATCACCGCACAGGCGCAAGTTACCAACCCCGCCACCAGGACAGGCCTGCGGGGCTTCATCTCCATCAACGACGTTTCCCTCTGAGAATCCAGCAAAGAACGCTTGGCCTGCTCTTCACCGGGCAGGTTGATTTTCTCAGCCGCACTCCGTAAAAGTTCCTCGAGTTGCACGCTGCGCCGCTCCAGAGATCCGGAAAAGCCGCTGGCAATCATCGCGTGCATCAACCGCAGATGATCTCGCGCAAGGGGCGTATCCTCCGCCAACCACTGTCTCATGTAATCAAAGAACTTTTCATCCCCGGCCAGTTCATTGTAGAGGCTGCGTCCGAGATCCTGCCACTCCCGCGCATAGGGGAACTTTCCCTCGTGGACCATGTAGTCGATGTAGAATGCCGTGTACTTGCACGCATCCTCCATTCCTTCCGCCACATCGGCTGAGACCGCTCCCGTCTTACGAATCGCCGAAAGCTCGCGCATGATATGCCCGAGCAGCACATCCATTTCAGGACCTTTACCGGAGGCTGCCTCGTAACGGCTCGCCACCATGTAGGTGACCAAAGGGTGAAACAATTCGTAGAGCGTCATCTGTCGTTATTGAGGCTTGGAAAGGATGAGATAAAGTTCGGCTTGCGTATGAGGCAGCACTTTTTCGCTCCACGTGAGAGCGCATTGCTTCTCCTCACAAATATCCTGCCAGGTGGAGTCGCTCCCCAACTTGTCCGTGCGGAACCACAGACGATCTCCACCGGGTGGGAGAAGCGGAGACGGGAGACGTTCCTCCATCAAGTGGACTCCTCGCACGCGCTTAGTAGCTTGCGAGCCGGCCGTGAGCTTAAAGACATCGCCGGCCTCCACCAAATCGGCGACACGACGGGGGGATTCTTCGCTCCGCACACCCACATACGCCGCTCGAACGCTGTTGAGCCACTCCGGCTGGATGGCGCCATGCCATGCTGCATCAGCTTCCTGATAGGTAAGATCCACGCGCACGCACCACTCCGTCGCTTCCGTCCGCGTCAGCCGGTAAATACCATCTATCACCTCCTCAAATTGAGGCAAACAATCATCGTGG
>CANQBZ010000055.1 GCA_947589295.1 uncultured Akkermansia sp. | reverse complement strand
GCGCGCCCCTTGCGCACTTTGACAGGAGGGGCCACTATATCCTTCAGATGCGTAATTTGAGCTTTATTCCAATCATCATTGAGTACAAATTTCATGGGCTTTATCGCTGACTCCATCGCCTTTTTCGCCTCTTTCCATGAGGGCTTGCTCCCATTCATAACATGGTCCACTAGCGCTTGCACACCTTGCGCGGGTAGCAACTGTCTCTCTGCCGGCAACTTGCCGCTCTGCAAGTTAAAGCGATGGTTGGACAAGAAGTTCACCAAATTCCAACGTCGGATAACCGGATCTCCCCTCAATCCACATTTAGCGCCACCAACCGTCTCAAGTATATCCGAGGTCGCAAAAGGGCAGTCCTTCACCTTTTTCTCGTAGTGATTTTTCGCCTCATCTGGTGTCTTGCGATTAAAGTGAAAAATGGCTTTTCTCTTATTCGCTCGCGTATCACAGGGCAGGAAGAGAGCCTGTACGAACCCCTCGTAATCATCAATCAAATCCTTATGCCGTTCAAGAATCGTGCGCAAATGCGCTTCCACATGGCTGCGCGGAAAGTTAAAGCCTCTGGCTCGACGGGCATTGAGTTTTTTGCTCTTATAATCCCGGAGCATCTTTTCGATCCCCTCCTCTTTTCCTTTTTGCAAGCGTGTCGCTATGTCTTGTTCCCACTCTTGAACTTCCACGTCGGACAAATCCTCCTTCTTCCCCTGCAGCTCCGGCAAGATTCCGCGTAAATAATCGGCTGTGACCTGATCCAAAAATTGGGAAGACAGCCACTTTCTCGCATCCGTCAGCTTGTCGCTTTCTCCCCAAGGATATTCCCCCTTCTCCATCGACATGGCGAAATAGTCAAAACCGCGAAGCCTCACGCATGAACGGATGCACAGTGACAGCGCCTCCCGCGATGCAAGCTTCCCATGGATTGCACGCCACCGCAGAACAAAAGGATCACTACGCGAAGCAACATCATCCGATACCCACGGTAACCCGTGAGCCGCAAAAAGTTTCTTCAAACGACTCATTCGCGTGCGACGATTTTTTCGGGCGTGCCGTGCAGCCCGCAGTTGACGCCGTTGCGCCAAAACTTTCGCTTCCGGCAAATCCACAATGAACGTACGGCTGTACAACCATTCTCTCCCCCTTCTGACTGTTATTCCTATTCCCTCGATACCGATATCCAGCCCCAACACAACGGTGTCCGGTGCAAAGAAAGGATGATTTGACCAACGAGAAAAAACCTGCTCTAAGTTCATAGTAGCGGGATTGTATCAGACATCAATTCGTCATACAAGCAAAAAACATGATTTTTCTTCTTGCAACCTAGGGCCCTTTTTGCTAGAGTGAGGGCACTTCAAAATCAGCGCTTCGGAATCGACCGTAGGAGAGCGGTCCCGTGTTAATAGCGTGACTCCACACATGCCCCAGTTCTTCACGGAACTGGGGCTAATTTTTCCCCATTTAATCGCCCCCTTCAAATCGATAACACCAAGTCACCCTGCACGACCAATGAAGCACACCAAGCACCTGATCAAACGTCGGACGGCCGTATAAACTCTACATTTGGAGGGCAAGAGTCGCGGATCCGGTGCCGGTCACTTTCTGCACACACCAACCTCCACGCTCCATGCGACGCCCCATTTATCCATGCTCTCGCTCTACGTCTTCCCATAAGAACTTGCCTCCAGCGTCCCCTTCGTCTGAGCAAAACCATCATTGACACCGCAATCGGACAATGCGTAGAATTAAGTTGCAAGCAGGCTCACAGCATGGTAAAAAGAGGGGCGCCATGGAAAAAACGCTTTTTCAGAAAATCGCCGATAAAGAGATACCCGCTCAGATTGTCTATGAAGATGAATTCTGCGTTGCATTCCGTGACATCTCTCCGGCAGCGCCGGTTCATGTCCTGCTCGTGCCTCGCAAACCTATACCAAGCATAGCAGCGGCAACGACAGAAGATGCTCAGCTCTTGGCTCACCTGATGCTCAAGGTGCGAGATATAGCGACAGCGGAGGGTATTTCCGAGAAAGGCTTTCGCACAGTTCTTAACACCGGAGATGATGGTGGACAAACCGTACCGCACCTGCATATTCACATCATCGGCGGACGTAGTATGCAATGGCCACCAGGTTAGTTCCTGCATGAATGTGTGACCTTTGTCAAGTAAGAGGGCAGTAAAAACAGATGAAGTTGACATACGAATGGATTGATGAGAGGACGCTGGAGCTGGGGCTGCCGGTTGCGAGGCTGCGTCTGTCATTTTTGGAGGAGGGGATGGTGCGCTGCCGGTATGTGACAGGCGTTGTCTTCGAAAATATACCCAGCTACGGCGTAAGCTCTGAGTACCGAGTAAACAAAGTAGACATTGAGGAATGCGAACAGGAAGATGCCTTCACCTTACGTACAAACCGCATTTCCCTCAAAATTCGCAAGAGTGACGGCGGACTGGAGTTTTATGAGAATGTCGGCGGCAGGCTGCTGTGTGCCGATGCGGAGGGGATGGGGCACCGCACCCAGGGGAAGACGGGGGATGAGCTTGTGTGGGTACTCAAGCAGATGCCTGATGAGGCCCATTTCTTTGGGTTGGGAGACAAACCCTGTGCCCTTAACATGCGTGGCATGCGTTTTGAAATGTGGGGGGCTGACCATTACAAGTTTACTCCTAAAAGCGACCCACTCTATAAAAACATTCCCTTTTTCTTGTGTTTGAACCAAGGCACGCAATACGGCATCTTCTTTGATAATACGATGCGTTCCTATTTCGACTTTGGGAAAGAGCGCAAGGATCGTCTTCTTTTTGGTGCGGATGGCGGGGTGATGGATTATTACTTCATCTGTGGGGAGAATGCGTTGGACACTGTGCAGATGTACACGCGCCTCACCGGGCTTCCTGCGCTGCCGCCACTCTGGGCGCTCGGTTACCACCAAAGCAAATGGAGCTACTATCCCGAAGCCAATGTGGATGAGATTGCACACGAGCTGCGCTCTCGCCGCATTCCGTGCGATGCTATCCATCTGGATATCCACCATATGAAGAGCTATCAATCCCTCACTTGGGATCGGGAGCGCTTCCCGGACCCGCCCGGCATGATCCGCCGTCTCGGTGAGCAAGGCTTCAAAGTTGTTACCATTGTAGACCCCGGCATCAAAATTAACCCCGATAATTACGTGTGGCGCAGCGGGTTTGAAAAGAACGTATTTTGTCGGCGCCACGATGGCGCGCTGTTGGAGGCAGAGGTATGGCCGGGGTTATGCACTTTCCCGGACTTTACAAGCCCAGTCACACGCACGTGGTGGGCGGATCTCTTCCACCGCGAAGTGGGTGAGTATGGGGTTCGCGGGATATGGACGGATATGAATGAGCCCGTAATATTCCCGGATAAGACGTTTCCGGATGACACGCGGCATGCCTATGATGGCTTTGCCTGTTCCCACCTGAAGGCTCACAATGTTTACGGTCAATGTATGGCTCAGGCGACGCGACAGGGCATGGAAAAAAGCGCGCCTCAAAGGAGACCTTTTGTTCTTTCCCGATCGGGCTTTGCTGGACTGCAAAGGTGGGCCGCTACTTGGACCGGCGATAATTACTCGGATTGGGAAAATCTGAAAATGGCCAACTTGATGATTCAACGCCTTTCCGCAAGCGGAGTTTCCTTCTGCGGAGCCGATACAGGAGGATTCTTGGGGCGTCCCACGCCTGAGCTTTTCCGGCGCTGGATGCAGATGGCCTCTTTCCACGTCTTCTTCCGCAATCACAACAATGGCGAGTTTGGCGGACAAGAACCTTGGTGCTTTGATAAGAAGACAGAAAATATCGTTCGGCATGCCATTGAGCAGAGGTACCGTCTTCTGCCCTATCTCTATACTTGCTTCTACCTTTATTCCACAATCGGTGCTCCCATTATCCGTTCGCTTGCATTGATGTTCCCTGAGAATACAGACACCTATTGGCGCAGCAGTGAGTTTTTCTTGGGAGATGCGCTGTATGTGGTCCCCGTGCACCACCCTGGACAGACGGAGCGTAGTCTTTACTTACCCCCGGGCAAATGGTTCTCGCTGTGGGATGACACTCCTGCCCCGGTGGCGAATGGAGAAGCAAGCGTAGCAACGCCGGATGAGCATATCCCCGTTTTTGTGCGTGCCGGGAAAGTCATACCACGCTGGCCGGTCCAGCAATACGTGGGAGAATTGTCGTCTCCTCCTTGTAGTCTTGAGCTCTGGTTTGCCGCCGATGTAGAAGAGCAAAGTATGCTTTACGAAGATGAGGGCGATGGCTCGGCATATCGCTATGGAGCTTATTTGCAGCACACCTTCACCTGCCGCACTGGAAAACGCCAACTCACACTCACCCACCGTCGCACGGGACAATACCGTCCCCAGCGCTCCTGCTACACTCTGTGCCTGCATGCGTTGCCGCCGGAGGCGCATCCGATGCTGTCTGTGGATGGTCGGGGAGTGCCGCTGGATCGAGTCGATGGCGTGGCGTGTGCAGATATCCCCACCGATTTCCGCGAAGTCTTGCTCAGCTTATGAAACGCGACACAATCGAAAAAATTGCCACGAGACTGGATAATCTGGGGACCGCCGATGTTCGTCGGCTTTTTATGCGGCTGGCTACGGAAAAGGGGCTGCTCCAGGAGGTTTTTGACGCTTTGCGCGATGGGCTGATTCTTTTCTCTGCCGATGGTACAGCACGCTTCGCAAATAAAGCTGCCTGCGGCATCTATAACCGTCCGATGCGGGAACTGCTTCGCGAACCTTTTGAGCGCTTAGTAAGCGGCACCTGTAGCTGGCAAGAGCTGCAAGACAGCAAAGCCGCTATCGTGCGCGATGTCCATGTCAATTACCCCACCAGCAAACACTACAATTTTTATATATCTCCTCTTGCCGGAGAGCAGGAATACCTGCTTCTGGTACGCGACGACACCGAAGCGCTGGAGCATCGAGAAGAAACTGTTGAGGCGGAGCAATTCAACCTGCTTACTTTTCTGAGTTCTGCCGTGGCACACGAGATTGGCAACCCCCTCAATTCGCTTGGGCTCACTTTGCAGCTTATGAAGCGCAAGCTCGACAAACTTGAAAAGATCGATGCCAAAAGTCGTCGTGTGCTTGACGAGTTGCTGGAGGGGTCTTTGCAGGAGACGCAGCGGTTGGATGCCATGTTGCACCAATTTTTGGAATCCATGAGGCCGACGACGCCCGTACGCAGCAAGGTGCAAGTGAATGAGGTTGTAACGCGGGTTCTGCGCGTACTCGCTCCAGAAATAGCGGAGCGCGGTGTAGCCATACAGAGTGAGTTGCCGAGTGATTTGCCTGATATCAGCGCCGATGCGGACCAACTTTTCCGCGCACTCTATAACCTTATCCGTAACGCACTTCAATCTCTGCCTGGTACGAACGGCGGTATTTCCATTCGAACTTCGTACAATGATTCCGATATAGGCATCATCATCGGCGATAATGGCTCGGGCATTTCGCATGAGGTGATGGGCAGCATGTACGAACCCTTCCGCACCACCAAGAGAAAGGGACATGGTCTTGGCCTGCTCATTGTGCGCCACATTATCCGTGAACACGGCGGCACACTCAGCATTACCTCGCGTGCGGGCTTGGGAACTACCATCACCATCACTTTACCACGAGCCGACCGTATTGTGCGTTTGCTCCCTTCCTAGTCGGCATGTGTTACTTGCTGATGACCTGCATTTTAACAAGCAGGATGCCATCTTGTACAGTGGCTTGGCCCTGGATTTTTTCGATGAATTCGCCGGAGGTCTTTGCAAATTTTCCTCCGTTTCTCGTGCAGAACGCTTCGTCTATATCCAAGGCAAATACCGCACCACAAAAGGGTTCGCTCGCGGTACTATCCTGGCTTAATGCATCAGCGCTAGCACGATCCGTGGCAAGTACCAATTTACTTTCGTCAAGTACCAACTGAGGTTCATAAGAATTGTCTGCTAAAGGGAACGCTAGCACATAACGCGTCCCGCCATTCAGCGTGGGTTGCGAGAGGAAGGGGAGATGATCAAGCAAACTTGGTGGTGTGGCCAAAGCCCCGGCAATGGTTTTAAGTTGAAGGATGAAATCGCGCCAACCTTCCACCATAGTGGCACGATTGGTGACTGTAAAGCGAACGGCGCCGCTTGTGTTTTTCCCTTCACGACAGCGAATCACGAGTGCCATGGGGGTGGCAAAGCTATCGCCAATTTTTGAGAAAGCGCTCCGGACAGCACTGATCTGGGGACGAAATTGCTGCATAAGCATCATCCCCATGCTCAACCTGTCCTTGAGTTCTTCCCCCATCATCAGGTAAACGCCAGCAAGAATATCGAGGAGAGCATCCGGAGCGGCGCTATAATCAAGCTTGTTCGGGTTGCAAAAGGCAGTTGTCTCAAAGTAGATGGCGCTGTTATGGGCAAGCTTTGCATGTTGCAATACGCCGGGCTTAAAAGAGCAACCGCACGCATCTGCGGCAAACTCCGCCCGGGTGTCCCGTCCATCTCTCCGTATTTGAAGCGTCATCGGGAGCTTGGGACTCACCATCTTTTCTGACATACGACGGAGCGTTTCCACTCCTCTCGCAGCTGCCGCAAATGTTTGGGCATCCCCTGCAGAATTCTTGGCCAAATCAGAGAACAATTTGTGTAGCGGCAGGAGGACAGCCAGCATGTTGTCCGGGTTCTGCAGGACGGCTTGAATCTCGGGGGACAACCAAGCGGTAAGCTGAATATCCTGCACATGGGCATCCATCCCGTTGAGCTCCGGAGCAGCCAATAAGGATTGTGTCTCATCAGTCGTCCAAGACACCGCAGGCTTGTCGGCCACCAAGGCGATGCGCAATACACTCGATTGATGCTCCACGAGGAGATAGAATTTGCGTTTGATCAATTCCGCACTCAGTTTTTCACGTTCAGCTGCGGGCAGCTCCAAATCGTCCGCAAGGTTATCCACGAGGTTGTCCACCGGCAGTTCGATCGCTCCGCGAATTCCGTTCGGCCCCCCTGCAAACAACGTCAACTCCTTCTCTATTTGCTCGGCAAACTTTTGGAAAGAATCCTCCTTCCCTGCTGCAGCCGTAAGCACGATGTAAACCGGCGTCATGTGCAATGTGGCAAATCGGTCCTTGAGCGCGTTCACGTGCTCCTCGTATAAACCCTGCAAGCTCGCCTGCGCTGCGCTCTGCCCGGCACCATCCCGTGGACCGGCGAGAAAATGCTTCAGATGCGAGAGCGTTGCGAGCTGCTGGACGATCCCCTGAATCTCAAGCAACTCACGGCAAGTCTGCGCTCCATCTTTTCCCACGCTCACGGCAATGCTCGCCACGCTTTGTACGACATCGCTACTCGGCATTTGTAGCTGCTCAGCCAACGCTGCCGCTAGCATGGGAGCGTATGTACCGGCTGCCGCTACTACCCCGGCAGTTTCTCGAGGTATCTGCCGCAGAGCGGGCAAACTTTTCGCACGCGCTTCCCGCGCTGCACTCTCGACTTCCTGCCCACTGTGTTCTCTCTCCGTGAGGGGCATGGCAGCCTGCATCGACTCCGTCACCAAAAAACCTGCTACGACCGCCAACACCACGGCGCACTTTATCTTCTTCATACCTGTATTTTAAGCTTTATCGACCTCACTGTAAAGGAGAAAAACCATGGTAGCTCAAATGAAGCACATCCGTCCCAAGAAAAACGCGGACCATTTGCAATTTGAAAAGCAGTTGTCTCGGCGCCGATTTCAGGGCAAATGCATTGGGCCAAAGTGGAAAAGTAGAGAAAGCTTTCCAACCGCCGGCTCGCACCCCAGTGCGCTCACTTTGTAAATCGTAAATCATCAATGATTTACATGAGTTTAGAGAAAATTTGATTGGGACACGTATGCAAATGAAGATAAAGCGACGAATGATATCTCTATTCGTCGCCCATAAACTCATGTCATTCCGACAAGGCGATAGTCTCTCAAATCGCAGAATGCCCACAGATGTGCCCGAGTCGAAATGCGTGTGATCTCACGGAAATTGCACGAAGTATTTTTGCGCAAAACCACTTGACTTTCCCGGAGAGCTATGCTACATACGTTGCACTTCCTGTATAAATTGACGGTCTCGTGGTGTAATGGTAGCACAAGGGATTTTGGTTCCCTTAGTCTTGGTTCGAACCCAGGCGAGACTACGGGAAAATGGGTATTTTAGCGTCTGATAGAAGTTGTAAGTGACTGACAGACGCATTTTTTGTCTTGGCAAGGGATTGAGGGGTGTGGTATAGGTGGGTCACATTTTGGGCCACATAGGTGGGTCACATAAAAAAAAGTCCCACAGCCCTAGTGAAATCTAAACTTAACACGATTATGAACAGGTTTGATAGACACGAAAATTCGCCCGTTTGGGGTCACATTGGGGGGCATATAGGGAATGCCCCGGTGTTCTGCGGTAAAATCTAAACTTATAACGATTATGAGCTGGATTGAAAAACGAGATAATTGCAAATGCTGGATTGCTTGCTGGAGGCAGGGCAGGCGCAAGGTACGGCGTTCAACCGGGATTCGCATTGAAGCGGGGGCGGCGGGGCGGCATGCGCGGGCTATGGCTGAGCAGGCGGCGGCGATGGAGGCGGCTTCCACGGGTGAGACCCCGGCTCACAAGGCGTGCGATGCGGTGCGCAAGGTGGCGGAGTTGCACGGGTGCGCGGGGAAGATTCCAACGGTGAGGGAATACCTGACGAATTATCCGCGTAAGCGTGGCGAAAGCTCTGAGATGAACCAACGGCGTGCTTTCAAGGTGTTTTTGGCGTACCTTGGGACGGATGCAGACAAGCGCATTGACACCATCACGCCAGCGATTTGCAGGGGATTCGTGCAGCATGAATTGAGGCGGGTTGCTCGGGGGACGGTGGAGTTGTACAGGGGCTATGTTTGGTCTGCGTTTAGGCGCGCGGTGGAGGTGGATGATTATATGAACAAGAACCCTATGGCGGCGGTGAGTCTGACGGAGGAGGCGCGGGCGGTGATTCCTGAGCGGGGGCAAGACGTGCAGAAGCGACAGCCGTTCACTCTGGAGGAAATCCACTTCATGATTCAGAGCTTCCCTGCCCCGTGGAATGATATGGTGGCGGTGAGTTTTTACTTGGGCGGCTTGCGGCTTTCGGATGTTTGTATGCTTCGATGGGACTCGGTGAACTGGCGGGAGAGTTATGTGCGCTTGGTGGAGGTGAAGACGCGCAAGGAGCGTTATCTGCCGATTTTGCCACAGCTAAAAGAGGTGCTGGTGCAGAGGCTCACGCAGTCTACGGGCGGCGAGGAATACGTATTCCCTGACATGGCTCATTTATTACCTTGGCAGCTCAAAAACGAGCATTTCAACGCAGTTTACCGCGCTGCTCAGGGCGCACGGGATATTGAGGGGACGGTGAACGCGGGCAAGCTGACAGGCGGGCGGCGGGCAGTGAGCGCAAAGTCTTTCCACTCCATCCGGCGCACCGTGGCTACCTACTTGCGCGGCGGGATGACGGGCACGGCACTTTTCTCGCCTGATGCGGATAGATTGTCAATATACTACAGAATACGCCCAGTGGCTTCATGCAACAGGGCATCTATACATCACGCCGAAATTGACGCGCCGAGTGGTACGAATGCGAGAAGTGGAAACACTCATCAATTCATTGAAACGTACTTTGAACACTCGAAAAAACGCAATTGAAACTATCCTACGATGAGCAGGAATACAGCAAGGTACTCAAACGCGAAATAATCAGGCTTGAAGAAGAAATCAAACGCCTGATCGCTTGCAACGTGAAGTTAATCATGCAAGACGAGCTGGAGAGGAAGCGTTATGAGGCATTGCTCAACATTAAAGGAATCGGAGAGCAGGCGGCGCGCATGCTAATCATCCAACTGCCCATGCTCGGGTACGTAAGTCGAAAAGCAGTGGCCAGCTATGCGGGGCTGGCACCTTATGAGCGTAGTAGCTCCGGGAAGGAGTTTAAGCGACATCTTGGGATAGGCAAATCACGGCTCAGAGCCACCCTCTACATATGTACCGTGTCTTCCCTTCGGTTTAAAAAAGGAACTCTCTACGACTATAGGATGAAACTGCAAAACCGCAAAAATGACGGTTCCAAGCTCAAGGAGCTGAGCAAAAAGAGATAGTGATTCGCCTCGCTCATAAATTGCTCGACATAGCCAATGTGATCCTGCGCGAAGTAGTCTCACAACACCAGTCACTGCAACCCAGCAGCATTCAAACTGACGGAAAAGTGGCATGAATGCGGTGCAGCTGCAACCGCAGTACCTTATAAATTCAGTGCGCCAAAAGCATACTAGCTTTTTTGCCTCGATATGGCAAGCTCTATCGGAGCGTAGCGCAGATTGAGCTTGCCATATCGTTCCGCAATTTCGTCGCGCTCAAGTTCGCTATTCGCTGCCTTCTCATCCATCTCGCGTATCATCTGCCATATCCGGCGTAGTCCATCCTGGTTCATTTTCACCATTTTAAATGGATCGTTGGCTCGTAGCGCCTTTTCTAGCGCTTGTCTTGTTGCTTCCTCTGTGCCTTCCCATTGCATGATTCTTTCCGCCGGCGTTAGTGGACACGCCTCGTGTCTTCTTCTCACTTTGCTCCCCATTCTTTCTCGTGAGAGTTGTTTGAGCTGCGGCCTATACAAGTTGTTATAAAGTGACCAACATACACACAATTCCTGCATCACTCCCATGATCTGCTGGTAACCGTACCTATCATACCCGAAAAAGTCTCGACAATGCGTCAGATTCTTCTCCTCGACGTAGGCCTGGTCGTTCTTTACTCCGGCTCGAGATCGCGT
>CANQBZ010000054.1 GCA_947589295.1 uncultured Akkermansia sp. | reverse complement strand
TTGTTTTTTCGCAACCCCTTGACCTCACCCCTCTTAACCCCTCCCTCACCCCTGCTAACCCCTCCTCGCGTCTTTCACAAAAGCCGACTAAAACGCTATACTGCCAGATGACCGTTTATTTTGAGGCATCGGACTTCGGTGACATTTATTTTTGAAGCACTGTGGGGGTAGGAGGCGGACGCTACCTGTTGCAGGGGTTAGTCTATATTGACTTGCGTGGAGGAATTGATTCGATGTAGGATAGGGAGACGATGAAAACGCGACACATGACGATACGGGCTGCGTGGATAGCGACGCTTGCAGCGGCGCCGCTCGCGCAAGCGCTTGAACCACCGGAAGAAATTTTTACGCAACTGAGCGCAGCCACCCAAGCGGTGCCCATGCAGGAAGAAGAGCGCGCTCAAGCACTGCCGGCGCTGGCGTATCTGCCGACGGAGGTCGAATTTGCGCTGGCGCTGCGGAATGGCGGCGCAGGCGTACGGGAGTTGATGCGCCTGCTGGGGCGCACAATGAGCGAGGATGAGACGCGTTACGTGGAGAACATGGGAAACGCCGCGATTGTGATCGGCAAGAAACCGGGGAGCGCCCCGGCAATGGCCCTGCCCATCATGATGTATGTGATGCAGGCGGAGAGTTTGGCGCGCCTAGAGAGCAGCTGGATTAAACGGGCAAAACCTGAGTATAAAGCGGCCATCCGCCGTGCGTTCGGAAAGCAGGCGGAGGCCAACAAAGGCAAGCTGTTAAGCGCGTTAGAGGAATTTCACCCAGCACCGGTATATTGCGCCGTTACTGCCCGAGCGGGACATGAGCAAGATTTTGAGGTGGTTCACGCGCAGATGGTCGAGGCCCTACGCGGGATTGCCGAAAGGGAGACGGGAGTACACTTTGTGCAGCACGGGCCGTACAGCGGTCTGCGCATGTCTCAGTTGCGGGCGTTGGAACTCCTCACCGGGCAGGCCCCGCAAGATGCCGAGGTGAGACTGGCGCTGGAACAGCGCGAAATCTTTCTGCTCACTAAAGCTGTGCAACATGGGGCGGTGGCGGCGCTGTGCGAAAGCTCGTCCGACATTTCACTGCCGACAGCGCCGGAGTTTTCAATGCTCTATTCGCCCAAATTAGACCGCAGTGACCCGCACATGCACCATTTGGTCGCCACGGCATGGGTGAGCGCGGCGCTCTCGTCGGCCGTGCGCACCTCCGGCATCCTGGATCGTCTGAGCATAGCGCAAGCGGTGGTGAATACGCTGCGTGAGGTGTCGATGGAAGACCCGGAACGACGGCAGGCGTACGAGGCGGCTTCGGCCGGGGTGGCGGGGTTGGCTCTCTGCCCGAGTGCGCTAGATGCCGTCAGCACGCCGCTGACGATGCAGATGTGGGGGCAAGGAGACGAGGTGACGGCGGAGACAGTGGCCGGGGCGCGGGGGATGACATTTGAACCGGGGAAATTGCGCCTAGTATCACAAGCCACGGCGCCGGGCACATTTTTTTACATGGAAAGCAGCGCATTTACAACACCATACGTTGCGAACGCGGCCGAGCGACGCGGCAAGATCATGTCCTATCTGCCCGACGTGTGCAGCGGCATTGCATTAACGCTGCGCGAGGAAGATCGCCGCAAGGCCGAAGCGTGGGTCTACTACATGCGGCTGCTTACGGGGGATATGAAATCGATGGGCGAGGCACTGAACACACTGGGAACGGGGCTTGGGTCGCCGTTTGCGCTTGTGGGGGCCGAGTTGAAGGGAGACGAGGGGGCTTGGGCACTAGGAGCGGCGGTGAGAAACCGGCAAGCCATCGCGGACTCCTGGCGGCAAATGATCGAGAGTACGGGAAGCGCGCTCGGCAAACTTGGATTGCCTCCCATTTTGGCACACGCGTTGCCCATCGAACGCGATACGATCGGTGAGCATGGCTACAGCTACACGCCGACTCTGCCACTGGCCAGAGAACATGTCCTGCCGACGGTAGCACTCAATGCGCAATATTTTGTGCTGGGGAACAGCAAGGCGTTGAACACGAAGCTCCTCACGGCAGCTAAGGGGGAAATGCCCTTTTGCGGGGCGGTGAACTCAGCGCACCTGCCGACACTTGCTCGCATCATGAACGAGGTACGCTGTCCGATGATCGTGGATGCGCCCTGCGCAACGCGGGTGAGCGCCTTCCTGCGGCGGCTGGCAGAGCGCGTGGAGTGGGTGTTCTCGACATCAACCATCACAAATGGGCTACGCACGGCGCGAGCGCGCATGTTGCTGCACGCGCCATCAAACGAAGTACCCGACCGAACTGAAACGGCCGATACAGCGCAGGCGCGCTAGTGCGAGGAAGAACGACGGCCGTGGGACTCATCCTCCCACGCGGGAGCGAGGTACTTGAGCTTGCAGAGTTCAGCGAGCTCGGATGGGAACCCCGGCCAAGGGGAGGCCGCGCGAAGCGTGCGCACCTGAACAGCGAGGAGATGTGCCAAGTAGGTTTCCCAGCCGGGGAGTGGGGAGCACTGTTGGATAAGGCCCTGGTGCAGCACAGCGCCCCGATGACGGCGTTGACCGGCGCCGGCAAGCTTGCGCCCAGTGGGGTCCACGATATCGCTTGTGACCGGGCTAGCCCAGCAGGCCCGGCCGCCGGAGGGCACATCGTGGGTGAGCAGTCGGCAGGGCACGCCGGCACTCTGCAACGCCTGAGCGAGCGCACCGTGGATGTGGGCGTAGAGGACACTGGCCGACGGAAGCGGCAGAGCGTTCGCCGGGGGGGCGGGCAAGGTGAGCGTGTAGGTGGCACCGTGGCGGTGATCGACAATGCCGCCGCCGGTCCAACGACGGATGTAGCAGGCGGCACCGGGAAAAATAGAGCGGGCCGTGGCGACCGTATCGAAGTAGCCGAAGCTCACGCAGCTCTCCCGCCACCGGTAGATGCGCAGCCAAGCCCCGGGACGATGCAGCAATAGTTCATCCGCAGCCATATTTTCGTAGCCGGAGCGGGGCAAGGGATCAAGCCACAGGGTGATCTGCGGGAGGCGGAGTGCATCCGCCGCGGCGTACGAGAGCGTTCGCATGGTAAATCAGAGCGGAAGAGGGAGAGATACGGAGCGCGAGAACGAACGCGTGTAGCGCGAAAAGAAGTCCTTGAGGTCGGGCGCGCGACGCTGTCCCAAGCGCACTTGCTCGACGAGGGCAACGCCTTCTTCGGTGAGCACAGTGATGGAAATTTCAACGGAGACGACGCGGGCATTCTCAAGGTTGGAGCCCTCGGCATCGGCCCGATCGCCGTAGAGACGGAAGCGGTTTTTGCCATTCTTGGCGGAACTGGAGAAAACCGGCACACTGATGGTGCGGTAGGGGGCTTGTTCCGCATCGCCGCTGCCGGAGCCAGAGTCGACATACTGCACGTTGAGGATCAAATTGAGCTCGACGATGTTCTCGCACAAAAAGTCCTCGTCCTCCTGGGGTTCAAATTGGGCGTAGCGCGTCTCGAGATTTTCGGTGCCCAGCACACGCTCGTAGGTATCACGCGGATTGACAGTGTGACGGTAGAGGGAGAAAAGGGGGAAGCTTTCCGTATCTCCCCGGCGGGAGGGGATGTTGAGGATATGATCGCGGAACTTGAGACGGTAGGAGACCGTGCTGACATCGCCCTGAGTTTCGGGCTGGCTGGCAAGGAGAGAGCGGTAACCGTTTCGTTTAGAATTGGAGGCACTCACAGAGGGATTGCGATCCGGCAGACAGGAAAAGAAGATGAGGCGAGCGGATTTGGGGATGTTGAGACCGTTGGGCAAACCGCTCATCACGCCATCCATCTCGGCGTAGAGCCATTGGTAATCCGGCGAACCCGTGCGTATTTGGATGGACTCGAGATCATTGGCCATTGTTTGCAGCGCCATGCGAGCAGCAGCCGAGGTAGAGGTATCCTGCTGCACCGATTTCCAGAGGGTGACTCCTTGATTGGTGAGCTGCATGATCACGATGACAAGGATGGCAGTGATAGCCATGGCGGTGATGAGCTCGACAAGGGTAAAAGCCCAGCGGAGTTGACGGATGCATGAGGGCTGGTAGGTCATAGGCGAAGAACGAGGGCTAGATCATCGGCGAATAGACATATTGGTGGAGAAGATAGGGCGGCCGATGCGCGACCATGGGCGGTTCTTGTAGCGGTCAGGGTTGGGGGGGACCATGAGATAAAAATCCGCTCGGAAAAAGATGGCTCCGCCCCAAGGAGTTTGGACATTTTCGCTGGAGAAGTACTTTTGAGGGGACGAGGCCTTGGAGATAATGCCCGGAGTGTTGTTGAGCTTGTATTTGCCGGTATTGTCGGGTTCGATTTGAGTAAACTTCACGAGGAAGACCGGGCCCACCGCGTGAGCGATATCTTTGCGGTGGATGGGATTGTCCATGGTGCAGGCGATAGTGACGAGCTGCGTATCCCCGCCGGGACGGCTCTCCATGATGGGAATGGGGGGGAAGGTTCCATCGGCACGCTGGGAGGCCGCTGTATCGGCTCGATAGGAAAAGATAACGATCGAGGTAGAGGGTTTGACGGAAGATTGAATCCAGTAAAACCCCTTGTCGAAAGCGCAGGTGTATCGACCCGGGGCAGAGCTCTTGCTGCCTTGGGCGCGTTCATTTTCACGCACGGTGTTCATCTCGGCGCGCAGGACGCTCACCAAGCGGTCCATCTCCTGCCTGGTGATGGCTTTCTGGACCATGCCGCGGGCTGGCACAAAGACCGTAAGGAAAATGGATATGAGCATGCCAATGAGTGCGACAGCCAAGAGGGTTTCCATGAGCGTGAACCCCCTACCGCTGTGCTGGTGTGATCGATTCATAATTGAGGTAAAATTTACTCGAATATCTGAGTGCGGGTGCGCAGGGGCGTGGTGTAGCCGGTGGGCCAGAGTACGATACCCTTCACGCCAATGGGGCGGTGTCTTTTATCCTGCTGCAGGGGGAGTAGGCCATCCACCGAACCTTTGCCGGAGCCACGGCGAGCATTCACGAGGACGATGCGCTGGGGCTGGGTGGGGTTGGCGGGATCGGCTCCCGGGGCGATGAAATGGCCCTTTTCATCGAACTCGAAGTAGAGCACACGCGTTTTGCTTTTTTTGCCGATGGGGGCGAGACCGGTGCCGATTCTGTTGGTCGAGCCGTCAGCCCATGAAAGAGGCTTGCTGAACGTGGGGGAGAAGTAGACGCCGGCGGGCAGCATGGCCCCAGCAGAAGTCGAAATCCACTTGCCCTGGATGGAAACATCGTTCCCATCGTACGAGCCGTTTTCCTTCTGGTTGCGCTTGAGCATCTGCACGACCATGTAGCGCAGATGGCGGGAATTGACAGATTGGTCAGACGGATCATTCACGATGACGAGACGGGTGTACGTATCATTCCCTTGGGCGGTAGCGCGAGCTTCCTCAATCATGCTGGCGATCAGATCGAGCCCGGAATCCAAAGTGCGCCCGGTGCCGGGGTTCCTCAGCACCGTTGAAGCCAGAGACATCATGATGCCTACAATGGTCACTACAACCAGCAGCTCAATGAGAGTGAAAGCGGATGCTCGCCCGGCGCGTTGTCTTTTCATAAATCAATGCAACTAGCAGTTTGATGGTTGACTCTGTCCCTTTTTACCAGAAAGCGGCAGTCCTTTCAATCTTTTTTTGTGAATCCGGAGAAGGATGTGGGGTTGCGAAGTGGGGTAGAGGGGAAAATGGGCTTGCAAATGCGGGGGAGATACGATATGATGCCGCGCGCTATGAGAGAATTGCCCAAGGCCTATGAACCCACCCAAGTAGAGGAAAAATGGCAGCGACGTTGGCAAGAGGAAGGCTGTTTCCATGCCGATGCGCATACGGCAAAGCCGACGTACAGCATTGTGATACCGCCGCCGAATGTAACGGGAGTTCTGCACATGGGGCATGTACTCAACAACACGATCCAGGATATTTTGGCGCGGCGCGCGCGGCAGGAGGGTAAGGAGGTGCTGTGGCTGCCCGGTACGGACCACGCCGGCATCGCTACGCAGGCTCGCGTGGAGAAGGAATTGACCAAGGAGACGCCGCCGCGCACGCGTTTCGACGTTGGGCGCGAAGATTTTGTGAAGATGGTGTGGGCCTGGAAGGAAGAGCACGGCGGCATCATCATCAAGCAGCTCAAAAAACTCGGTTGCTCTTGCGATTGGGAGCGCGAGCGATTCACCATGGATCCGGGTTATGCGACCGAGGTGGCGCGCGTCTTTGTCGAATTATTCCGTGAGGGACTCATATACCGCGGATTACGCATGGTGAATTGGGACCCTGTGCTGCTCACGGCGCTCTCGGACGAGGAAGTCATCATGACGCCGAGCAAGAGCAAGCTTTACACCATCCGGTACCGATTGGAAGATGACCCGAACCGCTGGCTGCTGGTAGCCACCACGCGCCCGGAAACCATCATGGCGGATGTGGCGGTGGCGGTCAACCCGAAAGACCCGCGGTATGCCGACATGCTGGGCAAGAAGGTGATACGCCCCCTCTGCGAGGCGCCCATACCCATCATTGCCGATGAGCATGTGGAGATAGGCTTTGGCACCGGCGCGCTCAAAATCACCCCGGCGCACGACCGCGTGGACTTCGAAGTGGGGGTGCGTTTTGGGTTGCAGATCATCGACGTGCTGACAGCGGACGGGCATATCAACTGCCCGGGGTGCCCAGAACTGCACGGCAAAGAACGATTTGAGGCGCGCGACCTGTCGGCCGAACTGCTGCGACAAAAGGGCTTGCTCGAGAAAGAGGAAGCTTACGAAAACAACGTAGGCATCAGCCAGCGTTCGGATGTGCCCATTGAACCACGCCTGAGCATGCAGTGGTTCCTCAAATACCCGTGTGTGCAGGAGGCCAAGGATGCCGTGGCCAACGGAGACATCGTCTTCCGTCCCGCGCACTGGGCCAAGACCTACATGCATTGGCTGGACGGCATTCAGGACTGGTGCATAAGTCGCCAGCTCTGGTGGGGGCACCGTATCCCGGTGTGGTACCGCAAGGGAATGGCGTCTGAGTTGAAGGAAGCGGCCAAGCTGGATGTGACGGATGCAAACGCCGGACGCATCTATGTGGGCGTGGAACCGCCAACGGACCCGGAAAACTGGGTACAGGATGAGGACGCGCTCGACACGTGGTTCAGCAGCTGGCTGTGGCCTTTCGCCACCATGGATGCGGATTGCCGAGCTAAGTTCTATCCCACCAGCGATCTCGTCACTGGACCGGACATCATCTTCTTCTGGGTCTCACGCATGATTATGGCCGGCTATCGCTTTGAGGGCGCCAAGCCTTTTTCCAATGTCTTTTTCACCTCGATTGTGCGCGATCTGCAGGGACGCAAGATGAGCAAGAGCTTGGGCAACAGTCCCGACCCCTTGGATCTCATCGAACGCTACGGAGCGGATGGTCTGCGCTTCGGACTGATGCGCATTGCGCCCACGGGGACAGATGTAAAGTTCGACGAGAAGCAAATCGAAGAAGGTAAAAACTTTGCCAACAAGCTCTACAATGCGGCGCGTTTTCGCATGATGCAAGGCGAGGCCAGCAGCTCCCCCGCGCCGAAATTCTCGCCGGTCCATATCGATATCCTCGCCAAGCTCAAGCAACTTCATACCCAACTGGCAAACGCCCTCGGCAAGTACGAATTCAATGCCTGTGCCCAAGCTCTCTATTCATTTTTCTGGAACGAATACTGCTCGCTCTTCCTCGAGGCCGTCAAGAATGACCTGCGCGAAGGGGCAGATCCCGCTGTGCGCAATGCCACGCTCTCCACGATCGACACCGTGCTGCGGCATTATTTGTCGTTGCTTGCACCCATCATGCCACACATTACCGAGGAGCTGTGGGAGAGCTTGGGCTACGCTGCGCGATACGGCGGGAAACCGCTCATGCTCACCGAGCTGCCCGATGACACCGCTCTGCTTTCCGGACTGGAAGACAGTGAGATTGCACTGGCGTGCGCCACAGCAACCGCCCTGTATGAAACCGCCAACCGAGCCCGCAACCTCAAAGCGGAATATAACCTAGCCACCAACAAAAATGTACGCCTCGTGCTGAAGCCCGCCGTACCGATTGAGGCTGACTTAGCGGGAAGGTTGGCCTTATTGGTCGGCGCTAAAGAAACAGACGTGGAACAAGATTACACGGCTCCCCGCGGTACACCGACGGCACTTACGCCGCTGGGCGAACTCTTCCTGCCGCTGGAAGGCTTGGTGGATGTGCAGGCCGAGAGGGACCGCATCGCCAAGGAACTCCTCCAAATTGCCAAGGAAATTGTCAAAAGCGAGACCAAATTGAGCAATCCCTCCTTTGTGCAGCGAGCCCCGGCAGAGGTGGTGCAGCAAGAGCAAGCGCGCTTACGGGATTGGAATGAAAAGAAGCAACACCTTATCGCCATGCAGGCCGCACTCTCATGACATGGTCGATCCATTGTCGGCTGCTTGCAGCGGTATTGCTCCTCCCCGGCACGCTGCTCAACGCGCAGCAAGACGCCCCTGCGCCCAAGGTGCCCAGCACACACCGCGAAGCAGCTCTGGCGCTCATTGACCTGCTGCGGCAGACGGAAGCATGTCTGGCAACATGCACGGATGCGCGGAGCGTGCAGGCGGCATTGCCGCAGCTGCGCAGTCTGGCCGAGCAGGCCCACTCTTTCAAGCGCACCCAGGACGCATTGCCGGAACCTACGACGCAGGATTACATGTCCGCGCAGGATTTGAGCAGCGATTTCAACACGGTGTGGGCGGCTATTCGAGCGCACATCCAGCGGCTTGAGAAGGACAAGCTCATGAACCCCGAGCTTCGCGAGGTACTCGTCATTGCCCCCGCCTGAAAGGACGCCTGGAACGGGCCCCTACCCTGAGTCAACGTAGAGGGGTCGATTTTTTGCGGAAATGAGGACTCTACAAGATATGGTAGAGAAAAAAGTCGAACGACGCCAGATGAAGCGTTGCGCGCCTCAACAGGGCAGCGGGGTGAGAGAGTCTCACAAAATTCAGACTTGCAAAAAGTCAGCAAATCCGTATGATTCAGACATCTCTCTTCCCCGACACATGACCATGAAAGAGACACGAGCTACCCATGCATCATTGAATGAGACCGACACGCGCAATCTGACAGATTTCATCATGTTTTCGCAGCGCAATTTGATTTTGAAGCTCTCGCCGGTGCTCAACCGCGGACGCATCTCCTATCCCCAGTTTTTTCTGCTGGCCTACTTGGAGGAAGAGGAATGCCTCTCCATGAGCAGCATTGCCCGCATTATGGGGCACTCCACCGCCGCGGCCACAGGCATGGTCGACAAGCTCGAGCAATTGGGACACCTGCGCCGCTACACGGCCGCCGCTGACCGCCGTAAGATCATGGTAAGTATCACCGACCGGGGACGGCAACTCGTGGCTGACCTGCGCAGCAACATTGCGCAGGACCTCGCACAACTCATGGCGCGAGAAGATGAGAGGGTAGCGCTGAAGAGGACGAACAACCTTCTTTCGAGCGCAAGGGTACAGAAAATTTCGCGCATCCGCTAGTGGCCATGTCACGTTTTACCCCATCCTACTTGGAGCGCATCAACGCTTTCCCAGAGAACTTTGCCCGATTCGTCACGCGCATCCCGGAGGTGAAAGTCGCCCCCAACCGGGACGAAGTAATTGCAGCGCTGACCCCTGCGCACGAGCAAATCTTGCGCGAGGGAGGCATCGACCCCAAATTCCTGCGCCGCGCACAGCAGGTGCACGGCAACCGTGTGGCGATTGTAGGCGACATTGGCTGCTCCTACCCGGTTGAGGGGGTGGACGGGCTGTTTTGCGGTGGGGTGGCGGACTGCTGTCTAGGCATTTATGTGGCGGATTGCGCCGCTATTTGGGTATACGATACGGTGAGCGGCAGTCGCGGGCTCATCCACTCCGGCAAGATGGGCACTCAACTCAACATTGTAGGCGAGCTGTTTGCGCGAATGTACAAGGTGCTCGGGGTGCAAGCAAAGAACTGCATTGCCGTCATTTCGCCTTGCGTACGCCCACCGCACTACGAAGTAGATATCCCGGCGATGCTGTGCACCCAGCTCACCGAAGCAGGTGTGCAAGCGAACAATATTGTGGATTGCGGCTTGGACACCGCAGACGACTTGGGGACCTTTTACTCCTACCGGATGGAAAAAGGCAACACCGGCCGGATGCTGGCCCTGTTTGGTCGGTCCAACCCCGCGGTGTAATGGATGCAAGATTAGCCAAGGAGGAACTGCGGCGGCAGATGCTGCAAAAGCTGCGTGCGATCCCCGCCGAATATGTGACCGAACAATCAGCTCGCCTGCGCCATGTTCTGCAGAGTCTGCTGGATACGGAGCGAGCTCTGGCGGTTTTTATGTACGCGGCGCTGCCTCATGAGATCGATCTGCTACCCCTGATCAGCCTCTACCCCCGGCACGCATTTTATTTTCCTCGCTGTTTGCCAGAGAAACGCCTAGTTTTTCACCGCGTCACAGACCCGACTAATCAGCTTCGCCCGGGGATCATGGGCATTCGCACGCCGCATGAAACACTGCCCACTCTCCCGACCCGGCAGGCGGACCTCGTGATTGTGCCTGGCCTCGCCTTTACGGCGACAGGCTGCCGCCTAGGCTACGGCGGCGGTTACTACGACCGGTTGATCGCCGACTGCCCTGTCGTTCCAACTGTGTCGCTTGCCATGAATGAGCAACTGCTTCCCGAATTGCCCACAGATACGCATGATATGCGGGTTGCTCGCGTGTTCTCGCCCAAGGAATGAAAGAGCCGCAGGTTTTGCCTCCCTCCGCAAAAAGCAACATTTCGTAATGCCTCAAAATAAAAGTCACCGAAGCCCGATGCCTCAAAATAAACGGTCACCCAACAGCATAGCATTTTAGTCAGCATTTGCA
>CANQBZ010000053.1 GCA_947589295.1 uncultured Akkermansia sp. | reverse complement strand
GTCGAAGACAGCCGTGCTCCCGTTGCCAACGGTCATCCTCCCTTGCTCCAGGGTCACTCCGACCCCGAAGACGCTGTCCGTCTGCACGTTCAAGTCCGCGACTTCCAGGCTTCCGCCGCCCGCCCCGGCGACGAACTCGACACTCCCGTTGCCCTGAACGTTGAGTTGCCCGGACTCGACGTCCCCCGTCACGGTGACCGTGACCTCGCTCCCCTCGTCGCTCGCAAAGGTGACGAAACCTCCGTTTGTAAAGGTCGCCTCTTCATCATCGTCCCACCCCTCGCAGCCCGACCTCCACGTGAACTCATGCCCTTCCTGCTTGCTATCCGTCCAAGTCTGGGGGGCAAGCTTGGTGAGCGTCAGCATCCCGCCTTCGGTCAGCTCCCAGTCGTACCCGAGGAGGCCTTTCAGGTCCAGGCCCTGATCACCCGTGCTTTTCCACGTGTTGAAGAGCGTCGCCGTCGCCCCACCGCCAAAAAGATGGATCGACCACTTGCCATCCTCATCGGGATCGTGCGTCCCCAGATACTCTTCCACGCCTGTCAGAGTGAGGGTGAGTTTGTGGTTGTTCAAGGTGACGCTATCGAGCGTCAGGGCTGCAAGTGCACTGCCCGCCCCTCCCACGTCCAACTGAATGGAAGCGGCGTCGCTCAAAGTCAGGCTGCTCAGGGAGTTGGGCTGCGCGCCCCGGAGAACGAGTTTGCTGCCGTTTCCCATTGTAAGAGCGCCGCCTGACGCCTTCTCCACGAGCGTCAGCGTCTTTCCAGCGGCGATGCTCACATTACCCGCACCCGACAGGGTTTGAAACGTGGCGTTTTGACTCACTTGGAGCGTTGAATTTCCTTGCAACTGCATTCCCACATTGGCAAAAGTACTGCCAGCATCCGTATCCATGTACAGTTTGGCTCCATCGTTCAGGAGGAAAATGCCGGTACCCGCCTCTCCTTCTTCCACCCCATACCCAGCGGTAAATCGGAATTTTCCCCCACTCGCTCCGACGGCAAAGGTCAGCGTGTGTCCATTGAGCGATAGTTTCACCGGCGTGTTGCCGTTGCCCGCACCTCCATCGAAGGAAAAGTAGTTAGCTTCCGTGACTTCGGTGTAGAGAGTCGCGTCGCCCGTCAGACTCACGTTCCATTTTATCCGCACGGCTGTCGAGCCGCTTGTCAGCGCACCTTGACCGTCTGTCGCTCCGCTGCCTGCCAATTCGATGGTGCCAACTTTTGAGTAGTTGCCTTGTTCTGAAGAGTTATCAAACACGTTGGCGCTCAATTGCAGAGTTGCACCTTCCTTCACGGTGAGCGTTCGAATAAGGCTCAGTCCTTTGCCGATGCCGTTGTTATTCAGATCTAGCGTCGTGCCGTTCGCCACCTCAAACCGGCCGATGCCCGGGTGGGTGGCATCGCGCTGGATATTGGCATTGCTCGCTGCGAAAAGGTTAGCGAAAAGGTTAGTGCTCTGATTGACTGTCACGGCGTTGCTACTATCCAGCACAACGGTTCCATCGCCGGATATCGTGGTGCCGGTCCAGTTGCTCGTGTCCGTGATGGTGATGCTGCCGTCTGCCCCCACGTTCACGGTCCCCAGGTTCTTTCTGCCGCTCGTCGACAGCGTGAGGTCGCCCTCAATTTCCCCTCCAGAGCGCAAGGCTAGAGCGCCTTGCCCTGTGAAAGTCGCCTTTGCCCCGGCCTTGACCTCGAAGACATCGGTGGAAGTCAGCGAAGCACCGCTCCCCACCGTGAATTGCCACCCCGCGCCGCTGCTGCTGCGCACTTCGATGCCGTGCGGGTTCACAGCGCCGGAGATGGTGACCCCCTGCGTTCCCTCCGGCGCCAACGCCTCGCTGGCAAAGATCACGCGATCCCCGGCGTAGAAGGAACTCTCTGCCCCGCGTTGATTGATCCACGGGCCGCTCTCCGGCTCCTTACCGGTGACCTCCTGCCAGGTCTGCTCATCCGTCCCGCCCCTCCAGGTGAGCGTTCCGGCATTGCTGATGAAATGAACCCAGCCCTCCTCATCTACCGTCAACTCAGCCCGCCCCTGGCTGTACTCCCCACTGAGCCGAGCTTTCAGGAAAGACTCCGCGTTGGTCTTGCTCCAGCCCGTTGCCGTCGGGTCAAAAAGCTTGTAGTCCCAGTCGGTGTAGGGCGTCAACCCTTCGTCCGTGAAGGTGAGGGTCAGCCCCTCGATATTTTCCAGCCCCGTCAGGGCTGTGTTGCTCAGCTTCAGCTTTCCTCCGCCTTTTTCCTGCCCCTTGGCGCCGGCGATGGCGAGCGTTAATTGGGCGCTTGTTGCAAGCGTCCAATCTGCGTTGGCGTCCAGGGTCCCATCGACCAGTTCCCATGTCTGCGTGCCGCTCACCGTCACGTTGCTCCCCAGAACAAGCTGCCCGCCATCGCGCACCTGCAACACAGGGCTTGTCGTCCCATTCAAGGTCACGCTTCCGCCCAAGGTCAGCCTCCCCCTAACCACCTCCACATGACCCGCCGTCAACCCTCCCTTCAGCGTGGCGGAGCCTCCTTCATCTATCGTGATGGCGGCAGTTCCTGCCACGGAAAACAGCCCATCCACCACCAAATTGCCGCCATGAACGCTCACCGCACCCACAGAAGTCCCGCTCAGCCCAGAGTTTTCTAAGCTCAAGTCGCCCTTGGACTCCAGCGTTCCGCCTTTGTTCACCGTGAGAGACAGAGCACCGCCAGCGGACTTAATTTTATTTGCCCCTGAAGTTCCCGAGAGCAGCAACGTGGCCGCTTTATACGTGCCCCCATCACCATCCGTCTCAACGCGGCCGATAACGATAGTACTGGCCCACCCCGCTCCTTCCCCTATGTGCCACCGACCTATCTCAACAGTCCCCTCTTCCACGATCAGGCTGTATATAGACTCCGCAGCGTTAAACTTCTGCGTTCCCTCCCCTTTCTTGGTCAGATTGACGCCCCACCGCGCCGGATCACCTCCAACATTCCTCTTTACTATTCCTTCGAACGTGTACGTCTCCCCGGCCGTGTCGATCGTCCACGTGCCTTGTATATCGGCCGCCCCCGTTCCGGTGATTCCTGCAATAGTGACACGAGCGCTGGCGTCGCCATTTGAGGTGTTGATTCCAGCGCTTGTACCACCAAGGTTAATCACCACGCCGGAAGCGTCTATCCCCTTCGCCAAATCGAGCGTGCCGTCCCGCACATCAAACGTTGAAACCCCGCTGATCGTACCATCAATTATCAACTGACCGGCGCCTGTTTTTGTGATTGTCACCCCGGCGACATCGGCTCCCTCACCGACAATGCTCCCGGTGGAAGTAATGTGTATCTTCGCTCTGCTAGCTCCGGGGTTGAATGTAGCATTCTGGGATAGATGCACCTTATTTTGGAACTGAATGCTATCAGGATCACCATCACCTGGATTAACTCCACCGTCTACGTTAAATGTATGGTATCCGGTGACCTCACCTTTGAAATGCAGTCCCGTGGTCCAGGCAGCTCCCGACATTTGACCGCATGTCAGCTCACGTTGCGTCTCGCCTGTTAGCGTACCGTGTATCACAATCTGTCCACCCCCTTTCCCCTTGAAAGCATTTAAATCGACAAAGTCAGCGTAGACGTTCCCGCTAGAGTAAACGGACAATTCGTTACCGTTCATGTTAATCGTCCCGCCGAAGTTGTAACTCGTGACGGCGTTAAAGTACAGCTTGCCATGCATGTCCAGCGTTCCGGTAAACTGTGTCCCCTCGCCTGTTCCGTAGGTTACGCCGTTAAGAGTCAGCTGCCCACCCCAGAACTCGACCGTACCGGCGCCGGTCATGTCATAACCATTACCGAGAGTGAGGTTGTACGATGTGTTTGCAGCAGTCCCCTCTGCGCTTTTCTCACCAAAGCGGAGTGTTCCTCCCTTCGCGACATTGATCGAATGAGCATACGATGTGAGGCCGGAGCCGGTTGCGGTAAGGATGGTGCCGCTTTCCACCTTGATCCCGGCAAGGTTCGGGCTCGCTGAAAAAGTCGCCGTTACATCTCCAGTATGCGTAAAATACAGCGTATCCGTCGGATCAAAGATCGTTGAATCTCCGCTTTCAGTCCCCGGAGTGAGAGTGACTCGGTTGCTGTCGATGGTGTAGCTTTCTCTATCCAGAGGGATCTCCGCATTGTCGACAAGCATAATTCCGTAGTCATCCCCGGAAATAGTCGCGATGCCGTCGTTCTCGGCAAGAGCGATGGAGGAGATGTCGGCAGAGGGCTCGTCCTCGGAGTTAGCATCGGCAGTCGACCACATCAGCAAAAAGACGCCGAGGACCGCCGTGCTCGTGCATACTGTTTGAGGCACACGGCGGCGTCCGGCAAGGGCTGCAAGGCAAGCCAACAATGCCTTGCGTAAACCAGCAGGTAAATGGAGTTTCATGATGCGGGATGATTGATGAGTCGGAGCCGTTGAGACGCGCGTTGCACACGCGCGCTATGTCCTACCATAATGGGCAGTGTATCTCTTTTCAAAAGAGATATACATGTTATGAATATGTAAATTATTGATGATGAGGATGTTTATCCATTTCGCCGCCTCTTTTTTTCAAGGGGGCAACGTAGCGTTTTTCGTATGTCATACACGCATTTTCAAGGCCCTTGGCGCCCCGATCAGCTCATCTCCTTTGAAAAGAGCCGCGCGTTTTCGTTTCGGTCTAAGGGATTGAGTGGCAATCTTTCTAGGACTTCCTCTCTCTTCTGACACGCCGATGGGCGTCATGAAAAAATTTTTTTCTCATTTTGAAAAAGAAACTGGACATCTCCTTTGAAAAGAGATAAGCTACCTACCATGGCATAGTGAACGCGCGTGTGTGCAACGCGCGCTCCCACGGCTCCGACTCATCAATCATCCCGCACCATGAAACTCCATTTACCTACTGGTTTGCGTAAGGCTCTGTTGGCTTGCCTTGCAGCCTTGGCCGGGCCACGCGCACTGTGGCGCACGGTGGCGTCCGGAACGGCTCTCTTGGGCGCTTTCTCCCTGTTGTGGAGCGCGGCGCCCCCTGCTCAGGCAGACGAAGAGTTCACGCCGGCAGCGCCTGCGGGTGATGAGCTCGCTCTGGAGGTAGAGAATGAAGAAGATGATGAGCAAGCTCCCCTCGCCGCCAACAGCGAGGGAGGCGTCATGATGCTCGCCTCCGCGAATGATGTGGCGCCCCTTGCCAGCGGGGACTCTTTGTTATGGAGCGGCACGGGCAGTCTTACGCTGACTTCAAACACCGGAAGCAATTCGTCGTGGACTGCACAGAACGCAAATTTGGCGAGTCATATCGTTGTGCTGAAAGGAACCCCGAGTGAAGGCAACGACGCCATCAGTGTGACGGTCAATGGCGATTTACCAGATGGAAAAGTGTCGATGCAGGAACTCATGGTGGGTGATTCAGTTCAAGATGATGCGACCAATTACGACTTTGCCGGGCAAGGCGGTACCACAAACATTCTCGCCATTGATGAGGAGCTGACTTTACGCGCCGGAACAGTGACTTTCGGAGATCATGTGACTGTCAAAACCAAATTTGTTGATATCCAGAAAGGTGTGCTGCAGTTCACCGGCAGTGGGGAGCTGCGATTGACAGGCGGATCGACCACGCAGGAGGGACGTAGCGGCATTTCTATTGCGGCGGGAGCTACGCTCAAGGTAGGCGCGGGAAACACCAATATCAGTACAGACGCCTTTGTGTCCGGACAAGGCACCGTGGAGTTGGCGCTCTCCCAAGACGAAACGCTCTCAACCACCGCCGCAAATTGGTTCACGCGCCTTTTCTCAGCAGAAACCTACCAAGGAGGCATTCAAAAGGTGACGCTGACCGGAGCGCATAGTCTTACACTCAGCGGTGTGAGCTATGCGACCAGAATTAACAGCAACATCCACGAACTCGAGGTGAGCAGCGGTTCCACCCTCATCCTCGGCTACTCAACTGCAGGGGGGGCGGGCGGCTTGTCCAACACAGTGCTGGCGGTGAACGGAAATCTGTACTTCGCCGGAGCAGCAGATGTTGCCAACGCCACCTACGTGGTGAAGGGACTGAATGGAACGAATAGAAGCTCAGACGTCAAGTTGAATGCAGGAGGAGAGGCGGCTGCGCTCGTTATTGACTACAGCGGAACCGATGAGCTCTCCTTTGCGGGGCAATTTTCAGATCGAAACGGGGGCGCCGGGAAAAAGGTCGACCTCGTGAAACGGGGGACGGGTACGCAGACGCTCACGACTGGACATCTTGATACGAAATCCACCACAGTGGAGGCAGGCACGCTGAAGTTTACAGCAAACAACGGTCAAAGTTGGTCTGCTTTCACGGTGCGAAGTGGCGGGAATGTCTCGTTTACAGGTGCTTGGCGTTTCACTGGGGCTGCCGTGACCATTGAAGGAGCAAACAGCAGCATGACGTTGTCCGGCACCATGCGAGGCGGCGGAAACGGCGCAAATGCTTACGCCGGCAGTGTCACCGTGTCCAATGGAGGGAGTCTGCAGATGAATGCGGCTGCAGGTCAAAACAACGCAGTTGCGTCTCTTTCCATCAATGGCTCCCAAAGCACAGTGCAAGTCGCGGGAAATTTGAGAGTGTATGCAGGCAACAGTACAACTGGGCAGGCCATCACCATCACGAACGGCGGTTCACTCACAGTGAGCGGTCAACTTGCACGAAATGATGGACATAATGCAAAGACGGGCATCATCACGCTCGGAGGGAGCGGAAATGGAAACGTCGGCACCCTCACGGTTACCGGTGCAGCCCTTGCCGGTTCGTTGGTAGTGAATAGCAGCGGGAGCAGCGCAACATTTAGCAATGCTTTGACAATAGATCAGTTGACGATGACCGGGGGAACGTTGTCTGTGACGGGGGCTTACAATTCATCCGGCACATTGAGCATCAGTGGCGGAGCTTCCGCTACAGTCGGTGCGGCTGAGGGCGGTGGTGGCATTAGTGCTGCCAGCATCACGGTGCAGGGGCAAGGCAGCTCAGCCACCCTGCATGGGAGTGTCACTATCGCGAACGGCGTCCATGTCATCGATGGCGGCAATCTGTCGCTGACCTCAGCGACGTTGACGGCAGGGAGTCTGAACCTTTATGCCGGAGAAGGGAGCGATGCATACTTGGGTTTGACTTCATCGGGGGCGGTTACCATGAGCGTCCGGGGTTCGGCAGCCAACCAAGTCGTGCTGGATTCGGCGACTGTGCAGGGGAACCAGGGGATGACGCTGCGGGGCGTGAGCGTCGAGATATCGAACAGCAGCTTGAATTTTGGGACAGGTGGGAATGGTGGTTTCCTGACGATGGACGTTGAAGGAGGCGGCAAGCTCAAGATGAATCAGCAGGCGTTCGAGGCGCTGGACGACAAAAATCTCTTGTTGGTGGGGCTGCATTCCGAGTCAGGAATGCAACTGTTTGACGTTTCGGGGATAACGGTTAATGATGAATGGAGGAATGCGGCGAAGCAGTTTCTGAATTGGGCGCTGGATTTCCGCCACGACAATTTGCAGGTGGATAACCAAGGGGTGGTGACCTTCATCGCCGACGACACGTTCCATGACCTCCTTTGGAAATCCGAGGTGACCACATGGCGGGTGGGCGGCGCAGCGCAGTGGGGAGAGGAGCAGGAAGGGGGGTCTGAAACCTTCAGCGCGTTCTACAACGGGGACAATGTCACCTTTGCGGCTTCAGACGGCGAGCAGCACACGATCACCATCCCCGACGTTGTGGAGCCGGGACGCATCACGGTGCGCAGCGGCAGCTTTAAGTTCACGAAAGGCGTCCAAGGCGTGATTAGGGCGCACGAGATGAACCTTTGGAGCGGGAGCACGACCACCTTCTCCGACATTGCCATCACCCTGGATGGGGGGGAGGGCTACATCGAGGCTCCGAATCTTGCCGGGACTGCAGCCCAGCTCACGCTGGAAGGCAGCAGCGTATTGAGTCTGACGTATGCGGCGGGTGGAGACTCGGACCTCGCGAAGATGCTCCGGAACGTCGCGGTAGGCGGCAGTGGCGCCGTCGAAACGGAACCCTACACAAAGATTTATTTGCAGGGCGGCGCTGAGGAGGATGGCGTCACCTACATCCTGCGCGGGCTCAACGAAGAAACGGAGGAAGGTAGAACCGGCGGCGGTGACATAAGAATCAACCCGGACGCGGTTGGGAACAGCGCGACGCTCGTTCTCGACACGCAGGAAGGCGATGATTTTTCTTCCTCCCTCCGATTCAGCGACCGCAGCGTCAACGCGAACGACAAAATTCATTTGGTGAAGCGGGGTGAGGGCACGCAAACGCTCACAACCAATGTTCTTGACACGGCCTCCACCACAGTGGAGGGAGGCACGCTGAAGTTCACGGCCACTGATGGCAAGACGTGGTCCGATTTCACGGTCCAATCTGGCGGAACAGCCATCTTTGCGCATGGGTGGACGTTTGGAGAAAACGGCTCAACCGATTCAGCGCTGATCGTTGAGGGCGGTACAGTGGTGGTGGAGGGCTCCACTCTCAGGATGGCAAATGAAAGCAGGACGAAGTTGAGCATCACGGGCGGCGGGAGCGTGACCGCGCATTCGATAGATGGTTATACGACTGCTTGGAACACATGCGCCGGGGACATTGAGGTGGGCAACGAGGAAAGCTCGGGCAAGCTGGAACTCGGCACGAAGCAGGAAGATGGCTCATGGCAGCAACAAACCGCTCTGAAAGCGCGGCACCTGACGATCACAGGCGAAGACAGCGTGGTGACCGTGCACGGGGGCGTCGACTTGAACGGTGGGAACAACGATGAAGCCGCAAGTTTGCGGGTGCGGCAGGGCAGTCTGCATGTCGATGGAACCTTGGGGCTGGCGGAACGCAATGTCGACTCTCTACTGGAACTGGAGATCACGGACGGCGGGAGCGTGACCGCGCTCAAGGTGGTGCAGAAGACAACTCAACAAGGGAGCACAGGGCATGCGGGGAAGTTGAGAGTTGGAGATGCGGAAACGCATGGGACGCTGACGGTAGGTCAGGCAGACTCGGTTGCGAATGAAGATATTGTTAAAGCCCGGGCTCTGTGGGTGTCGAACGCGGAGAAGGCTAGCGAAAGGTCCGTGGTAACCGTTTACGGAAATGTCAACCTGTATAAGTGGCTACCCAATGCAGACGGGCTCACCTCGAATCCTTTAACGCAACAAACGGCATTGCTGATTGAGGGAGCGAGCGATGTGATCATCTCGGGAACCCTTGGGGGAAACAACGGTTCTGGGGAGAGTGTGGTGGTGAGGCGCGGGGGGACGCTCGAAGTTACAGGAGCCGTAGGTATCCAGAATGACAACATATTGAGCATAACCGACGGCAGCACGGCCACGCTGAAAGGCGGGCTGACGGCGGGCTATGCGGAGGTGGTGGGGGGGAGCAGCCTGACCTTGAGCGGAAACGTAACCTTGAATGGGACGACAGTGAGCCGTTCTGTGTTGCAAGTGCGCGATGGCGGGCAGCTTATTCTGGAGAGCAACGTGACGGTGAGCGGCACGCAGACATGGGAACTGGTCGATGGGACCCTGGACGCCGAGGCAGCTTGGATGCTTGCAACAAGCGCCCAATTAACGCTCGCCATCGCCGGCGCCAAGGGGCAGGAGAAAGGCGGAGGAAAGTTGAAGCTGAGTTTCACGGCCCTGACGGGGATGAAGAGTATCACGGGGCTGACCCTCACCTTCACGGACGAAGGGTTGACGCCCTACACTGACTGGGACTACAAGCTTTTTGACACATCGGTGAGTGGTTGGACTTCTGTTTCGGCTCAGGATTTTTTGAAAGCTCGGCTCAGTGGGGAGTACAGCCAGGGGCGGGCTGACTTGACGGTGGATAATGAGGGCTGGGTTCATTTCATCAGCAATGCCGGAACGCTCACTTGGAGGGGCGGGGCGGACGCGCAGACCTGGCAGGAGGCCTCCGGTGATAGTCCGGACAGCGGCGGCCCATGGATCAATCAACGCGGGGCAGAGAGTTCCTTCTACGCCGGGGATCACGTGATCTTTGCCAGCGAGGCGTTGGCGCCGGATGGAACGCAGGTGGTCACCATCACCGGCGAGGTGAGCCCGCACGGCATCGAAGTGCGCAGCAGCAGCGGCACGGGGTGGCAATTCACAGTGGGGAACAATGCTTCGCTGACTCCCACCGATGTCTTCGAGGTCAAGGCCGGGGCAAAGGCGACTTTCACGGGAGCGGGCTCCATCGACCTGGGCGCTGGAGGGGAAATTGAGGGCGACCTCACGCTGTCGACGACCGGCAGCAAAAACCTGGGGGCCGTGAACGTGGGGGCAGGCGGCAGCATCACCATCACGGACGGCACGGCGAGCAACTGGACCGGCACCACGATATCCGGCGATGGCACGGTGGTGCTGGATGGGAAGGGAGAGGTGAGTGTGAACGACAACGCCAATCTCTTTGCCGCACTTTTCGCGGCGGGGAATACCAATATCCAGCGTGATGCCACCCACCCGGGCATCGGCCGGTTTGAGGTGGCGAGCGGTACGACGCTGACTTTTAGTGCCACTGCTCAAGTCATTAGGAAGGGGTTGAGTTTTGCTCGCAGGCTGGAGGTAGCCCGTGGCGGTTCAATTGTCGTTAGCAGCACAGTGTTTGACAGTTCGCCAGGCAACAATTACCTCTACACGCCAGGCACACTCGTACTGGCAGGGGATGGGAATGGTGCAAACGATTCCGGAGCCCTGGTGACAAATACGAACGAGTGGGTGAAATGGGCTGTAGAACTAGCGGAGGATGCTTCAATTTACATCAAAGACGGCAAACTTCAATTTACCGGCAATGGCACATTTGACGGCAAAGGCAAGGTGCTCACCATAAAGAGTGCTGGCAACAAAACGTTCGAGTTTGCTAACAACTTCCAGATGTTGGGAAGCGGCACTTTAAAGATGAGTGGAGGGACCATCCTACAAATAAGTAAAGATCTGGATGCCCATGGGTATAATATTCAGCTTGATGCTTCCTCCCTCAATGTGAACAGTAGCGCAACAATTAAATCGCTCGAAAGAGTTGGGGGTGGGACAGGTGCAGGTAGTGTGACTATTGCCGCAAACAAGACGCTGACGCTCGTGGAGAAGGTGTCCGGCGTCGCCCTTACAATGGGAAACGGCAGCAAACTCATTCTCCAGGGCGCACAGCCCAACTCACTGAGCAGCCTGACTTTGAGCGGCGCCGCTTCCATTCAGTTGGACGTGGGAGGGGCGGGCAATACATATGCAGCCCTGACGCTCGATAGCGTCGTCTTGAGCAACAACAAACTCACCCTCACTCTGACAGGCGTGGAAGAGTATCTGGAGAAACATGATCCAACACAAGGTCCCGATGGGGAGGACACGTGGTCGATCCATCTTTTTGGCGGTGGGGCGACGGCGACGCTCTTCAACACGTGGGAAAGTCAGGGCCTGGACCTGAAAGGCCTCCTCGGGTACGACTGGGAGCTGACCAAAGGCGGGATGCTGACGCTCACCAAGCTTGCCCCCCGGACTTGGACGGATAGCGAGCACAAGCAGGAAGGGCATGAGTTCACGTGGAGGTCGGGCTGCGAGGGGTGGGACGAAAAGGGGACCTTTACAAACGGAGGTTTCGTCACCTTTACGAGCAACGAGGGGAGCGAGGTCACGGTCACCGTGACGGGGAACGTTGAGTCCGGGCAGCTCAACGTTCAGGGCAACGGGAGTGTCAAGTTCGTCGCCGGGGCGGGCGGCGGAAGCCTGGAAGTCGCGGACTTGAACGTGCAGACGAACAGCGTCTTCGGGGTCGGAGTGACCCTGGAGCAAGGGAGGATGACCGTTGGCAACGGGAGCACGGCTGTCTTCGAC
>CANQBZ010000052.1 GCA_947589295.1 uncultured Akkermansia sp. | reverse complement strand
TCGCGGAACACTTCGGTGCGCTAATTATGTCCGATCACTTTTCTTTTTTCGGTGCACTATTTTTGTCCGATCACGCTTTTCTTTCTACTTGCCATGAAGAGTATCTGACAGTATAATGCGGGGCGTTCTCCATGGTATCATTGATTGAAACACTGCGTTCGCTGGCGAAGGTGCGTGTCCTCGTGGTCGGGGATTTGATGCTGGATCGCTTCACATACGGCAAAGTTGAGCGAATTTCGCCGGAGGCGCCGGTACCCGTTTTTCAAATCCACGAACAGAAAGAAATGCTGGGTGGCGCGGGGAACGTGGTGGCAAACCTGCGTGCGCTGGGGTGCAATGTATCTGTAGTTGGGCTTGTAGGGCGAGATGCAGAGGGAGACCGCGTGGAGCATATGCTCAAGGAATGCGGCGCAAGGCCTATGCTTTTCCGACCGTCTGGTTTCCCAACCATTGTGAAAATGCGACTCATTGCCTCTGGCAGTCACCTTTCGCGAGTAGATCGGGAGGAATCGCTGCCCTCGCTCCAAAAGGAGCTGCCGCGTATCGCTAATATCGTACGGCGGTTTGTGCAACAGGTGGATGTTGTCCTGCTTTCCGACTACGGCAAGGGACTGCTCACGAAGCAAACGACTCCCGTGCTCATAGGCGTTTGCCGTGAATTGGGAAAACAAGTCATTGTGGATCCAAAGGGAGTGGATTATGCCAAATACAGCGGCGCGACACTTATCAAGCCGAACCTGAAAGAGTTTGCGCAGGCTACGGCTGCCACACTGCTTGACCCGCGCACGCCAGAATTCGAATCGCGGCTTACCGAACTCGCCTTGGCGCTTATCAAACGCTTGGACATCGACAACCTCATCGTCACACTCGGTGAGCACGGCATGGCGCTCATCTCCCCGCACGCGGCTCCACCTTTTCTCCGTATTCCCACGCAGGCGAAGGAAGTTTATGATGTTTCCGGCGCGGGCGATACTTCGCTGGCTATGCTAGGGGCTGCTCTCGGCTGCGGCACGCCAATTGAGACGGCCATGCGGTTGGCCAACGCAGCGTCCGGTCTGGTGGTGGCGAAGCTTGGCACCGCTACTGTCACGGCAGATGAGGTAGCGCATGCTCTTGTTCAGGATCATGAACACAACAGCCTAAGTTTTTTGCCGCCTGAACGGAAAATCATGACGCTTGACCAAGCTGAACAAGCCATGCGCCACCTGCGTCAAGAAGGCAAGTGCATCGGCTTTACCAATGGAGTGTTCGACTGCTGTCACATGGGGCATTTGCGCTCTTTCATGGCGGCGCGTCAGTTGTGCGATGTGCTGGTGGTAGCGCTCAATTCGGACGCCTGCGTGCAGCGGCTAAAGGGGGAAAGTCGACCGGTGCAAGACGAAGCCACGCGTTCACTGCTGCTCGCCAGTCTGGAATTTGTGGACATGGTGATTCTCTTTGACGAAGATACGCCGATGCACATCATCAAACGATTGCGACCGGATGTGCTGGTCAAGGGGGGCTACACGATCGACCAATGGCCGGAAGCTCAGTTTGCTCAAACCTATGGAGCGCAAGTGGTCACGCTTCCCCGCGTGGGGGGCTATTCCACGTCTAACCTCATCAAAAAAATGAAGTGATGCAACCATACATTACCGAGCAACTGCAACAATTATCTCGCGCGGCAACTGAGCTCTGCTCTCTTGCTCCACATATTGAACAGGCTGCGCAGATGTGTCTGACTGCCCTGCGCTCAGGACATAAAATTATCTTTTGCGGCAACGGAGGAAGCGCTTCGCAATCCCAACACTTAACGGCAGAACTAGTCGGACGTTACAAGTTGAACCGCCCTGCCCTGCCTGCCCTTTCGCTGACGGTCGATACCTCCAATATCACCGCTATTGCCAATGATTACTCTTTTGAACAGGTCTTTGCGCGCCAACTTGAGGGCGTGGGAGCTGCCGGAGATGTACTCATTGGTCTGTCTACCTCTGGCAACTCGCGCAATGTGATACTGGCCATGCAGCAAGCTCAAAAAATGGGCATCCGCTGCATCGCGCTTGTGGGCGCTAAAGGTGGAGAAATGCAAGCCTTAGCGGAACTGGCACTGCCGGTGCCGGCTGATACTTCTGCGCACATCCAGGAGCTTCATATCGCTGTGGGGCATCTTATTTGCGATCTCATCGAGTCTTCCTTGTATGCCTAAAGCTCTTTTTCTGGACCGCGACGGGACGATCAATGTGGACCACGGTTATGTGTGCCGGCGGGAGGACTTTTGCTTCATCTCAGGCATCTTCGAGCTATGCACGCACGCCCAAGAGCTGGGCTACCTCATCATTGTGGTGACCAATCAGTCCGGCATTGAACGCGGTTATTATACCGAGGCGGATTACCAAGCGGTTACAGCATACATGCTCAATGAGTTTGCGGCTCAAAGCATCCGTATCACTGATGTATTCCACTGTCCCTCACTTTCCGGTCCCATGCGCAAGCCCGCACCAGGGATGTTCCTCGCCGCGCGCGATAAGTATCAACTGGACATGGCCGCTTGCGTGAACGTGGGCGATAAGCAACGCGACCTCGATGCCGCCGCTGCCGCTGGTTGCACACAAAATTTTCTCTTCCAAGGTAACTTTCAACCCATCATTCAAGCACTATGATTATCGTGACAGGCGGAGCCGGCTTTATCGGCTCCAATATTTTGGCCATCCTCCAGCAAAAAAAATATCCGGATCTTGTTGTAGTGGACTGGTTAGGGACTGATGATAAATGGAAAAATATTGCTAAGCGCGAGCTCGCTGCCATCGTGGAACCCCCACACCTAAGCAACTTTTTGACCGAACATGCCGGACAGATCCAAGCTCTCATCCACATGGGCGCTATCTCCACCACCACGGAGACTGATGCCGACCTCATTGTCCGTTCTAACTTCACGCTCTCCCAGGAACTCTGGAAGTTCTGCGCCGATGTCCGAATTCCCTTCATCTATGCCTCGTCTGCTGCCACGTATGGCGATGGTTCTCTAGGATTTAAAGATGATGATAGTCTGGAACATCTTAACGCCCTTCGCCCACTAAATCCCTACGGCTGGAGCAAGGCTCTTTTCGACCGCTGGGTTGCCCGTGAACTCGCCTCCGAGCGTCCTGCCCCTCCCCAGCATGTCGGTCTCAAGTTCTTCAATGTCTATGGCCCTAACGAGTACCACAAAGGAGGCCAGAAAAGCGTAGTTGCTCACATCTTCCCGGATGTGCTGCACGACCGAGAAGTCAAACTCTTTAAATCCTACAACCCAAGATATAAAGATGGTTGGCAACTGCGCGACTTTGTGTGGGTGGGTGACATTGCATCCGTCATTCTTTGGATGCTGGAACACCCAACAGTAAGCGGTCTCTTCAACGTGGGTGCAGGAGAAGCGCGCTCTTTCTACGACCTCGCTGCTGCCACCTGGCACGCCCTCGGCAAAGAACCGCGTATCGTGTACGTCGATATGCCCGAATCCCTGCGTGACAAATACCAGTACTTTACTCAGGCCGACCTCACTAAGCTTCGCGCCGTCGGTTATGACAAATCCATGACTCCTCTCGAGGACGGTGTTACCACCTACGTCCTCGACTTTCTTAACAAGCCCGACCCCTACCTCTGAGTCTCGGCATTCTGCTGATCAATCACCTCGGAATTCAGAAAGTCACTGGGGAAGGAGAGCATCTTCCTCGTAAAGATAGGTCGTCATGGAGGCAGGACCTTGTGAGGGGTCATCGGGGACAGAACAGAGGATTAGTGAACCGTCGTCACGAACCTCAAATGTACTGCATTCTCTTTTAAGAATCAACTTGATGAATGGGGCGTCTCCCTCCAGTTGTCGCAGCTTGTCGGCCGGGCTCAGTTCGGGATTCGTCATGGCAAAGACATGCAGGCAGAGTCCTTTATTTGTTGAGCTGGGAAAGGCGAGAAAAATCTCCGGCACGCCATCGTTGTTCAGGTCGTGCAGACTCAACCGGACACGCGAGGAATCAACGATGGGAAAGTGGTCTGCGAGAATGCGAAAAACCTCACTATGAACACGATAGTCTAAAACCAAATAACCCACTTGAAAAGAATGTGAAAAAGCATCAACTACCACTTCAACCGCAATAAGATTTGAATGAGGCGCCAATTGTTGACCATCGGTTGGAATAGAAATGAGCTTTTCCAGTGAGATTCCCTCAAAAGAGCGGCGGGAGAGTTTTCGGTTTTTCAGAGAATAAACGACCGGAGCCTCTAACGTCAGCTTTCCATGACTCAAGCGGGGCGAAACCTTGACGAGCCCAAGGGCAGGAAAAGACACCTGCTCGCAGGGGGAATCCAGAATCAGGTGAACCCGAGCAGCCGGATCGGTGGCAGGGAGAAGGTTTAAGCGTTGCTCATCCGAACTGAGGGAGTAAATGCGCACGTGATCTCCTTCACCGGTGGCATTGCCAGTATAAACCAGCACCTCAGGCGTACCGTCAGCATCAATATCATACAGTTGAAGCGGCGAACGTCGTTCATGATACAATGAAAAACCGGGGAAAACATCGGCCACGAATGACCATGACTGCCCCACATCCTCATACGTAAGCACGAGAGCATAGTGCTGGACTCCCACATCGGCCGGACGCGCCATTTCATAGAGTCCCACGCGCTTAAGGCAGGATGCCGACTTCTCTGGGGGAAGAGACAAAGTCTCCTCCGTGACCTGCTTCATGGTGAAGTCACCTGCAACCGCAAGACCAAGGCTCATCTGCCCAAGCAATGCGAGAATACAAATTGATGTCTTCACACATTTATCCGATTAAGAATGTGGATGATAAACCTCACAAACAAAATCTGGTATTTTAATGGCCGCTCAAAGTTGTGATATAGTAGCCGGCAATAACGGCGGTGCCTATCACACCAGCTACATTCGGTCCCATGGCGTGCATGAGCAGGAAGTTCGTGCGGTCAGCCTGCTGCCCCACGTTGTGCGAGACTCGCGCTGCCATGGGAACAGCCGAAACGCCTGCGGAGCCGATAAGCGGGTTCACAGGATTCTTGCTCCAGCCGGGAATGAGGTTCATGATCTGCGCACAGAGGAGTCCACACACTGTTGCCACGGCGAAGGCGACAACGCCTAAACCGATGATGAGCAACGTTTCCATCTGCAAAAAGCGTCCACCTTGCATTGTGAGCCCCACCGAAACTCCGAGCAAAATGGTCGTGATATTCATGAGCTCATTTTGAGCACAGGAAACGAGACGCTCCGTGACCTTGCACTCGCGCAGGAAGTTGCCCAACATCAACATGCCGAGCAGCGGCGCGGCATCCGGGCAGATGAGAATGGTCACAATCGTCACCACGAAGCAGAAGAACAGCTTCTCACCGCGCGAGACTTGACGCAAGCTCTTCATCTTGATTTTACGCTGCTTTTCGGTGGTGCAGAGCTTCATAAAGGGCGGCTGAATGAGCGGCACGAGCGCCATGTATGTGTACGCCGCGACCGCAATGGCTCCTAGCAGATGCGGCGCAAGCTTGCTTGCCAGGAAGATGGATGTCGGACCGTCCGCGCCGCCGATGATGCCGATGGCTGAGGCCTCACCCTTGGAAAAGCCCAAGGCCATGGCTGCCAAGAAAGTGAAGGCAACGCCTCCCTGAGCCGCCGCACCAAGGAGAAGCGCTTTTGGAGAAGCCAGAAGCGGACCGAAATCTGTGAGCGCGCCTACGCCCATGAAGATGAGCGCCGGAAAAATTTCGCACTTAATCCCCTGCCCCAGAAAGTCGAACAAGCCGGAGTTGAAGCCGATAATCATGAACTTCTGCGGCTTCTGTCCGTTCACCTGCACCGCCCCTTTTACCGCCTTGCCATCTTTCACCAGCGGGGCGACAACCATGGGTTCATTCATGGCCGCCTCGTACTTTGCTTTCTCCTCAGGGGTAAGGGCAGACGTATCTTGCATCGTGGGAGAAGAATCGGCATAGGGCGCTGCAGTTCCAGATATAAATCCCACATCGTTAATAGTCGATGTCTGCACCGTATTGTTTTTGGAGATGGAGACAATCTGACGTTGGGCCTGAGTAATGATCATACCATTGTCGGGTATGTTGGCAATGAGCGCGCCAAAAGCAATAGGCACCAGCAACAGCGGCTCAAATTGCTTGACGACACCAAAGTACAACAGGACAGCTACCACGGCCCACATGGTGTACATCTGCCACGTCATAGCAAAGATACCCATGCCCGAAATGAAGTCTGCCAAGGATTGTATAAGTTCCTGCATATTGGTAAATGAAGAGGGATGAGGAGGAGAGGCACGCCCCACCCTCCGATCCGAATTTGAGATGGCTCAGGCGAGCATGGCGAGTACCTGCCCTTCGGCCACCGTATCACCTGGGTTCACACTGAAAGAGGCGATGGTGCCGGCCGCTGGAGCATAGATAACGGTATTCATTTTCATGGCCTCAAGTGTGAGCACTTGGTCCCCCTCTTTCACAGCAGCGCCAGGCTTCACATCCAGACTCACTACCTTGCCGGCCAAGGGGCTGGGGATAGGGGTGCCACCAGCGGCAGCGGGAGTAGGGGCCGGGGTGGGAGCTACTGCTGGAGCCGGTGCAGGCGCTGCCATGGGAACCGGAGCGGGAGCTGCCACAGGCGCCGGTGCAGGCGCCACAGCATTGGAACCGCCTAAAGTTTCTACAGTTACATCAAATGTTTGACCTGCTACAGTAATACGGAGCTGTTTCATGGTGTGATGATGAGTTTGAGTGAAAATAATGGTATAAGTTTAATTGCGCAGAGGCGTGTGAGAGTTCATAATGGAAGTGCGACCGCTTTGCGCGTAGCTGCCCTGCACAGGGTTGATGGAGAGGATACGCGCATCGTGCCCCACCTCCTCGCGTACGGCGGCAGCAAGCACAGCTATCAGCTGAGGAGTCATGGACGAAACCGCCGCATCGTAAATACTGGCGGCCAAGGCGGCCACCTGCGCCGGGGTAGGTTCGGCAGAAGCAGGCGTCGCCGGGGGCACCGGGGAAGTGGAAGCCCGAAGAGCTTGGGCAGCAGCTTCTTGCACTGCTTTACGCCTTTCTTCCATACGCACGGCCACATGACCGGAAATGGATAGAATGAGACTGAGGAACCCGAGACAGCAAAACACGACCAGCATACCCGTAATCTGGTACGTGACGGCCTCCATGTTCAAATTGCCAATGTCAGCGAAAATGGCAGGAATTGTGTTCATGAGGGGAAATGGATCAGAGTGGCATGTTGCCATGCTTCTTGGCAGGGCGAGTTTCGCGCTTGCTGAGCAAAGTACGCAATGTAAGGGCAATCTTGGCACGTGTTTGAGCGGGGTTGATGACCTCCGTCACTTGACCCACTTCAGCAGCGGCGTAGGGATTGTAGAATGCCTTTGCGTAGTCATTCAACAGCTCTTGGCGACGGACCTCACGGGATTGAGCATCTTCAATGCCCTTTAGCTCACGGCCATAGAGGATGGGAATAGCGCCCTGAGCGCCCATCACTGCGATTTCTGCACAAGGCCAAGCAAAGACGACATCGGCCCCCAAATCCTTGCAGCACATCGCAATGTAGGCGCCGCCATAGGCCTTGCGCAGGATCACCGTCACCTTTGGTACTGTGGCAGAAGAGTATGCAAAAATCAATTTAGCGCCGTGGCGAATGATACCACCGCGTTCCTGCTGCTTGCCAGGCAAGAAACCGGGCACATCCACAAGATTGACCACGGGGATGTTAAAAGCATCGCAGCAGCGGATGAAACGCGCCGCCTTGTCGGAAGCATCGATATCCAAGCAACCCGCTTTCACGGCAGGTTGGTTAGCGATGATGCCGACTACTACGCCACAAATGCGTGCAAAGCCCACAATCACATTACCGGCAAAGCCAGCATGCACCTCCATAAAGCTTCCTTCGTCTACGAGGTGCGCAATGACTTTCTGCATATCCAGCGGGGTGCTGTTTTCAGCGGGGATAATGTCATTCATCCCCACATCATCCGCCACGTCCAGTGGCACAGATAGGTTATGGGGGGGATCTTGGGTGTTGTTGGGCGGCAAGTAGGTGAGCAACCGCTTGGCAATGTTGAGAGCATCCTCGTCACTCTGCGCCACGAAATGGGCATTGCCAGAAACAGAGGCGTGCACTGCCGCCGAGCCAATTTCATCCATGGTGCATTGCTCGAAAGTGACCTGCTCGATGACCTTAGGGCCGGTAATATACATGCCCGCAGCACCTCCCTGGCGAATGATGATGAAATCTGTAAGTGCCGGAGAATACGCCGCACCACCTGCACAGGGGCCGAGAATGAGCGAAATCTGCGGCACCACGCCACTTGCCGCCACATTGTTGTAGAATACATGAGCAAACCCGGAGAGCGCTTCCACGCCTTCCTGCAAGCGCGCGCCGCCAGAATCATTGATCTGAATCATCGGAATCCCCGCCTTCAAAGCGTATTGCTGCGCATCACAAATCTTCATGGCATGCATGTAACCTAAAGATCCCCCCTGTGCCATGAAATCCGCCGATGAAACCGCCACTGGCTGGCCATTCACAAGACCAACACCCACCACAATGCCATCGGCGGGAATTTCCTTTTTCTCCATGCCGAAGTTGTGACAATGATGCTTAATGTGCATGCCAAACTCCGTGAAAGAACCATCATCGAATAAGACTTCGAGCCGCTCACGTGCCGTCTGATCACCAGCCGCATGCCGTTTGCTAATCTTCTCCTGCCCGCCGGAAAGTATCATCTTGCCGCGGCGTGCATCCAACTCTGCCAACAATTTTGGGTCAATAGCCATAGGTGATATGATATCGCGAGCTTTTGTAAAATCCCACGTGTGGAACCAGCAGCACGCTGTCGGATTCTAGCATAATCTCCAACCCATTGGAAGCAAAAAATCCCTCTTTATCCACTCAAATTTTTTTTCAGCAAGCTAGCTCTCCCTGTCCGAACGTATGACCTGCCAACAATTACCAGCAAAATACGCTGATGTATCACGAGGTCCATTCTCACAACACTGCGTCAGTCAACATCTAACGAATTGATATACAATGAATAATTATTAGTCTTCGCCCTCTTGACAAAAAGAAAGGGCAACCGCTACAATCGCCCTGCTTGCGGGAAAATTATCGAAGATTAGGTTCGGCGTCCAAAACGTCGCTCTTACCGAAAATTTCCTTTGCAAGCGACAAGTTAAATGAACATCACCATGAAAACAGCATTATTTGCTTTAGCCGCCGTCGTTACCGCCGCACCACTCATGGCCGGCACCACATACACTGTTGTCGAACCCGCCAATCCATACTCTATTGAGTTGGGAGTGGGCTACAACTTCGCCGCGCGGGATGTCCTGCGTATTGATGATGTCAGCGATTCGCCAAAGGTTGATACCCTGGGGGTGGACCTCACCGGTGTGTATACCGTCAATGAGAACTCCTCCTTTAATCTTCGTTTCGGCTTTGCCACCGGATCAGATGACACGCATTACGATGATATCGCTAAACTAGATGCACGCGTCAACAACTTCTTCTTGATGCCAGGGTACCGCTACACCCACCGCATGGGTGAATATGTATCAGGCTTCATTGGTGTGAATGTAGGCGTGATCAATGAAAGCCTCAAGCTGAAACTTAATGATGACCTAGGCACGTACCGCGCCCATGGGTCAGAGTTCGGGTTTGCTTACTCCGCAGAAGTGGGTCTGCGCTACCGCATCTCGCGCCATTTTGACGTGTTCTTGGCCTATCAATTCTTCGGCTCCACTGCTGAGCCGGGATTAAATGACATCGACCGTGCTGCCGTACATGGCCGCGAGCAACTCTACCACAGCGTGCGCGCCGGAATGTCCTTCGATTTCTAATCCAACAAAAATCCACAAATCTATCTTCCCTGCTCTGTCCTGTTCCCTGCGTAAGGTTTCCGGACAGTTGCAGGGAAGATTTGTTCCACGTGGAACAAATTACATGCGTTCAAGCAAACGGATACCGAGTAAGCCCATGCCGAGACGAAGTACACGAGAAGTGAGTTCGCAGAGCACAAGCCGGGAAGAACGGGTGGATAAATCACTACGCAGAACAGGACAAGCTTCATAAAAACTGTGGAACGCCCGGGCAAGTTCGTAGAGATAAGCGGCCAGTAAATTGGGTCGGCAGTCATCAAGTGTGGCAGGCACCACCTCACCGAAGCGAGCAAGGAGACGAGCAAGATGAAGCTCACGCTCTTCTGTGAGAATGATCCGAATCCTGGCAGCGCCGGAGAGCGCAGCGGCAAAGACGGGATCATTTATTTTACGTTCAATGGCGCGCACGCGCACGTATGAATTTTGGAGATACGGAGCCGTATCACCGGTAAGTGAAAGCATTTTATCCCAATCAAAAATGTAGTCGCTGAGACGATTTTGAGACAGTTCAGCAAACTTGATTGCACCGATGCCGACAGCCTCAGCTACGGCAGCTTTCTCTTCCGCCGGCATATCGGGGCTTTTCTCATCAACAACACGTGCAGCGCGTCTCACCGCCTCGTCCATCACTTCCTGCAGGCCCACAGTTTCACCATCACGTGTTTTGAATGGACGACGATCTTTACCTAGGATGGAACCAAAAGCGACGTGACGGAAATCACCCGTTACACCGCGCATACGTTCGATGTCAAAAATTTGCTTAAAATGCTTTTCTTGGGTAGCGCCAACGACATACCAAATTGAGTCGGCTTGAAACTCACGGATACGGTAGTCCAACGTTGCAAGATCAGTGGTAGCGTACAAGAAACCGCCATCAGCCTTGCGTATGATGGCCGGAACTGGCTGCCATTCACCATCCTTGTTTACCAGAAATGGGTCATCCTTCGGCGCGTGTACACCATCAGAAAATACGCAAATAGCTCCTTCACTCTCACGCGCAATGCCACGAGCCAGCAAGTCCTCGACTAACGGTTGCAAGGCTTCGTTGTAAAAACTCTCCCCAAGCCAATAATCAAAGTGAATATCCAGCCTGCTGTATATTTCCTCCAAGCCGCATTTTGTAAGTTCAATGCAACGTTTCCATATGCTTAGATTCTCGACATCACCGCTCTGCAAGCGCACAAGCTCAGCCTTGCAAGCCTCAAGGAGTGCCGGTTGCTCCTTGCAGTGCCTGTTGACATCCTTATATGTGGTCAGCAAAGCTTCAATGGGGCGACGTTTCAGCTCCTGCTGATCAAGCAGGTTCTTCCAGCCCCATAAAATCATACCAAACTGCGTTCCCCAATCACCAATGTGGTTATCAGTAATTACAGTGTGTCCCATGAAGCGCGCTATGCGTGCCAAGGCGTCACCAATAATCGTAGAGCGGATGTGTCCTACATGCATTGGTTTCGCCACATTGGGTGCAGAAAAATCAATCACTAATTTCTTAGGATGTTTCACCAGTGGCACACCTAGCCGTTCATCCTCAAACATGGCTGCCATTCGCACTGCATATTCCTTTGCCGTAACCCGAAAATTGATGAACCCGGGACCAGCCAAGGACACCTCTGCCTCAGAAATGTCCGCAAGCCGATTTATCAATGCTTGCGCCAATTCGCGTGGATTTCTCCGGGCATTTTTTGCCAATACCATGGCCACGTTACTTTGGTAGTCCCCATATCGTAGGTCCTGACTTACCGTCACCGGAGCGCAAAAATCCACCGGCAACGCTTTACCTAGCTCCGCGCGCAAAGCATCCGTCAACTTTTCCGCTATCTGTTCCGGAAGTGTCATCATGGCGTAGCCGTTATACACAACGCATGGTTATTTGTCAATCCCAATCGACCCCATGAATGTTCCACGTGGAACATTGTCGCAGCGTGATCGGACATAATTAGCGCACCGAAGTGTTCCGCGATGTTTTACCGTCATAGTTTTTGATGTCCTCAGAAAGCAT
>CANQBZ010000051.1 GCA_947589295.1 uncultured Akkermansia sp. | reverse complement strand
ACAGAGAGAGCCGTCACATCCTGTTGCTGCACACCGAGCCGAGCCACTCGACCGGCTCGGGAAATGGCATCCAGATTGTGCGGAAGAGAGGCAATGCCCGGGGTATCATGGCGGATGCAGGTATCAAACACCGCCATGCGTCCGGCAAGGAAACTGCCCGTGTTCTTAAAATCCAGCACCGGTCGCGCACCGGATTTCCAGACGCATGCGCCGGTCTCTGCAATGACGGCAGGATCCTGCCAGCCCACGCCAAGCCCAAGTTCCGAGTGAACGGGGTCCCATCCGTTGAGCACACTCCATGCACCGCTTCCGCCCAACCCCGCGCCTTGGCGGTATTCCCACTCACGCAGCGAAACCGTGGGCGATATGGCACAATTCACGATATACTCCCCTGCCCGTGCATTGGTCGGCACATCCAGCCACCCCCCGGCAAAATCAACTCGCAGCGGCACATGAGCAGGCGCTTTAGCGCGGTTAAGTACATCGGTGCTGCTGGTGACTTGCGCACCGGTGGGCGCCGTTTTCTCCAACACCACAAACTCTGCCCCTACCTCAGCACAAAGGGCTCGCTTGGCCTCCATATAACGGTCATCCGTTGTCACCGCCAAGACAGCCGGACGTATTTTTTCAAACGCACTGCGGAAGGATACATCGGCGTCATTGTCCGTGGAGAGCACCACCTCGTCCACCATGTCCAGCGCGGATAGCAGAGCTGCCTTGTCCGCATCGCGCAACACCGATTTGCGCCCGTAGAGAGTCCAAAGCAACTCTTCAGAAGGGAAACTCACGACGAGGTAGTCGCCCAGCGCACGGGCCTCTCGCATAAACTGCAAGTGCCCCGCGTGAACCAAACTGAAAGCGCCAGAGATGAAGACTTTTTTCATAGGAATGTCAGTTCCTCCATTAATCATCGTTGATGAGATCTATGAGCTCGCGCAGGCGCGCGTAATTCCCACGGCGAAGGGTGAAACGCAAGCGCGGCAGCTGCACGAGTCTCGGCTCCGGATCCGTTTCATCGCAGCTCAGTTGCACCAAGTCAGCCTTGGGAATGAGGTCGGCAAACGTTTCGCGAATCCAGTCGAGAGTTTTGACGCTCAACTCACGCGTGGTGCGTAGGCTCACCAACTCACCGTTAAAGTAGTAGGAGTGAAAACAGCTGTAAAAACGCTCGATGACAGAGAGAGCGTCCTCCGGGCTTTTGCTCACATAGAACAGGCTCAGGTCCTCCGGGGAAATGAGTCCGGCCGCCAACAGCTCCTTGCGGATGAAATGCTCCCAGCGTCCCCAGAAAGTTTCACCCGGCGGATCCAGAAGCACAATGGGGAACAATGTGGATTTGCCGGTCTGCATGAGCGTAATGCTCTCGTAGATTTCATCCATAGTGCCGAATCCCCCAGGGAAAGCCACAAGCGCATCCGTCTGCTTCAGGAAATTGAGTTTGCGGGTGTAGAAATAGTAGAAGTTCATCATCTTTTCGCTCCCCTCCACCACGTGGTTGGCTCGCTGCTCGTAGGGAAGTGTGATGTTCAACCCAAAGGAAAAATGCTCCGTGGCGCCCTCGTTGCAGGCCTGCATAATGCCCGGCCCTCCGCCGGTGATAATCATGTAACCCTGCCTTGCCGCCAGCTGAGCAAATTGGTGAGCCTGCTGGTAGGCTGGGTCATCTTCCTTGATGCGGGCTGATCCAAAACAGGTGATTTTGCGCACATTACGGTAGGGCAAGAACATCTTATCCGCCTCCAGCATTTCATCAAGCGTGCGGCTCATCATCTCCAAATCATGTTCATCAATGTCCCCCGCTGCGGCATCCAAAGCTGAACCGAGCAAACGTTTCACCACCGCCACGTCATGCCTTCCGCACATCTTCTGAGCTACCTCGTTAAGCTGCGCATCCACATCCACATCGCCGCTGGACACTCCTCCCCTCTTCGGCAAGTGCCTTATCGCTCGGCTGTCCAAATCACGAACGGGTAAGAAATCCGGTTGGGTCATACCACGCACTATACAGGATTCCTTCATTTTTGTCACACAAAAATTTCTAGCGCAACACGAGTTAACCACGCGTGCCCCAATAAAATCTTCTCTGGACTCATTCAACCCATTCCTCGTGCGTTTTTCCATGGATGAAGAAGTAAGCCCGACAAAGATGTCGAACCATGGACGATTCGACAATTGCGCTACGCACCGGCTCGATAATCTCGCGCGTAGCGCGCTTGCATTCAAATCGTCATCGTAAATAATCAACTCTTTGCGTTGAACGATATGCCGTTCACTGACTATGGAGGCTGCTTTTTCTTGGGACGGATGTGCGAGCTAACGTATTTTCTATCTTCTCGCCCTGCTAAACCGCTCATGGTAGCATGGCAGCATGAGCACATCTGTATCACCCCGTTCGCGCACCATAACCCTCATCCTCGCCTGTCTCCTTTTCGTTCTTGGCCTTGGAGGACTGCATCGTTTTTACACCGGCAAGATTATCTCCGGCATCATTCAGCTTATTACGGCCGGGGGCTTCTTCATCTGGCAGATCATTGACATTATCCGCATCATCATGGGCTCCTACGAGGATGCTCAAAGTCGCGAGGTCTCCGAATGGTGATTCTTCTCTTGCCTATTTTTTGTAGAAGGGCGACTTCTCATAGGCGGAGCGCATGGCATCCACATCTGCCTTGAACGCAGCATTGATCGCTTCGATCCCTGCCACATTTGCACAGCGGAAAAGCATGTGCCAATGCCTCAATCCTGCATTATCGTTTGAGGGTTGAGTGATTTTACCCTGAGAATTGTAATACAGGCTTCCATTGTATATTGCCCATGGTGAGTATATTTGGAATCCACTTTCTACAGAAAAGCTCCGCTCATTTGGAGGATAGGCAGATTGACCATTCGGTTTGAATATCAGATGATTCATCTCGGCGAGCCATGAAAAACGCGGAGTTTCACCTATTGCGTTCAAAATGTACGTAGCGGTTTGCACGGCGAGAGCTTTTAGTTCCTCCTTGAAAGGCATGGCAACCTGCTCGTGACCTACAGCAAGCGCCGCCTTGGTGGCTGCCACCCAGTCGGAGGCCATTTTGTCGGTTGCTACCTCCGAAAGTTTTCTCTCCTTCCCCTGCTCATCCACAAAGAGGGCGTTATCATTCGCGACATGGGGCGCCAAGTAGGCGGGGGCATTGCTCTGCGTGTAGCAAAAGCCCATGTTTTCCGCCAGCCAGGCGCGCCGCAGTGCGGTCGGCATGCGGCGTAGGGCAGCTACTCCCTCCGCGTACTGCGCATCCTTGGGCGAAGCAGCGTCTTCCAAAGAAGTGCTGCCCATGGCGGATTTTTGCGGGGTTTTAGACTTTTCAGCGGGCGCCGACGCAGGTTCATTGGTGGCGCTGCCCATGGCCGTTTTTTGTGACGCCTGAGGCAATTCCTTCCCCTCATTTTCTCCCGCGGGCGGGATGTATTTCAGCACCTCGTCCCGGCCAAGTATCAAATCACAAAGGTGGATGAGTCGGAATGTTTGCCCATATGAACCGATGTACTGATCAAAAACGCTGTAGGGTAACTTTCTTCCTTTGGAGTCCACAAAAAACGTTTTAGACTTGTCGACGCTGATCACAGGTATTTTCCACGTGCGATTGTGAGTTTCAATCGTTGAATGGCCACCTCCCAAATCTTGAGCCGGTGAACCATCCGCATTGATAAGATTACCGGAAAGTTCGGCTCTCATAAGGTCTCGCACTATCGGCGGCATCTCCTTGAAGCGATCCTCCGCTATATGCCTTGCCATCTGGGTAATCGGCTCTCTGTAGTGCTCCAAAATCGCTTCGTGGGGAATTTGTTGCAAAATGCCGGGGTTGGAACCACCCATTATATTTCCACGTCCGGCCAATTTTTTCCCATTCGGCAGGTAGATTGTCACATTCGGATTCAGCCAGCCGTAATCGTAATTATACCCGGCACGACCGTGAACTTGGTAATAAAGCCCGATGGCTGCCGCTATTTTCGCGTATTTCAAATCCTCATTCGGGAGCGAAGCCAGCATCTCATCCGCCGCTGTCAGCAAGGCCTTATTAGCCTCACCCTGCTGTTCTTTCACCTGCGCCAACCTCTGTTTGTAGTGCTTGCGCATCGCTTTCACCTCCTCCGGGAAAAGGGCGAGAATGTCTTTGTTCCCCACGAGATTAGCACAGCGCAGCACAATGTCATACCACCTGAAGTACCGCTCCCAGCGTCCTTCTTTCCTGCGTGCATCTTCGACCTTTGCTTCTTCTCCATTCGCACCCACAAAATAGCTATTCGCCCAATCCCCCCCCCAACATGAGACTTTGATGCCACATTCCAAGGAAAAATCAACCTTCTTCTCTGATGCGCTTCGACCATCTTGATAGTAGAGCTTCCTATCCAGCATAGCAAGCAATGACCAGCGCATATCATCTGGCATCTCGTTCATCAAGTATTTTGCCGTGTTGTGCACGACACGGTCAACGTCTTTTTTAAAGAAACTGAAAATCGCCCCTGGCTTAGTTTGATTAATTTGGTAATTTGCCTCGTAGCATTTGCTCCATACCGGACTTGCCTTGATAGCTTGAGCGAAGGGCAAGGGACGCCCACTCCTGCCAACGAAAAAAGCCTTTGAGGCAGTTGTTCCTAGTCTGTTTTTTTTACACCACATGACTTGTGACCCATCCGCAGCAAAGCAAAGCCCCAGTTGTTCACACAGAAACGCATCCCGTGATTGAGCCGGCATCCTTCCAACATTCCTGGCGAGTTCAGCGAGCTGCTTGCGTTGCTCGCCCTGGATACCAGAAACATCGACCGGCTTGTATCCCGCCCATGCGGCATTCTGCAAGCTGGTCAAGGCAAGCGAGCCAAATATCAGTGTGTGTATTATTATTTGTATGGTATTCTTCATAAATATATCTTATTCGATATTTAAAAGAGAGAAAAAACGCAAGGAACAAGCGGAAGGAAAAGGCGTGAGGAAAAAGCACAACAACCGTAATATCAATATATTGCGGTCAACAGGGGGGGGTAGCAAGGCATTGCGTATGAGGCGTTCATTCGCTTCATTCTCACAGGACAATGGGGATGTTAACAAGTGAAACGTGCAAAGTCAAGCCAAAATGCGAATAAAAATCAGCGTTCATCGGTTTGCCACTTACGCCTGTGCGGGGCGAGAGAGTGAGAAAGTTCTTCGCGGTCGGAAGGATTGCGCAAGAGACCGTGCTTTTGACGACGGGAGACGCGTTCCAGAGCCATGCGACGTTTTTCGGCACCTTGCTCAAGAGCGGCAATTTCTCCATCAAGCCGCAAAAAATGCTCATAACGCTCTTGGGAAAGAACGCCGCTCGAAAGAGCAGCACGCACAGCACAACCGGCATCAACGCGGTGGGAGCAGTCGGCAAAGCGGCACTGCCGGGCAAGTGATTCCACATCCGCAAACTGGGCACGCAGCGTAGCGGCATCCGTCCACATCTGGACTTCGCGCATACCGGGATTGTCAATGAGCACACCGCCGCCAGGGAGAAGAAGCAACTCCCGAGTCACCGTTGTATGGCGACCTTTGCCCGTCACAGCATTGACAGCGCCTGTTTGGCGGCATTCATGCTGAAGCAAGGCATTCACGAGCGTGCTTTTGCCCACTCCGGAAGAGCCGACGATGAGCATCGTACAACCCGGGGGAGGAGCTAAAAGCTGGGGAGGAAAGCCCTCCGTCTGAAGCGCGCTCACAGAGTACACCGCGTCCGGCGCCATGGCATCCAATTCTGCATGAGCGGACCGAATAGCCTCTGGCGGAGTGGCGTCCGCCTTGTTCACCAGGACCATGGGCTGTGCTCCGCTTTTTCGAATAAGCGTCAGATAACGCTCCATGCGTTTGGGGTTGAAATCTACCAGCGCGTCCGTAACGACGACCACGACATCCACATTAGCGGCAATGACCTGTTCGGCACACGACTTGCCGGGCACCTTGCGCGAAAAGCGGTTTTGGCGGGGCAGCAGCGCACGAACAACAGGCAGCTCAGAACTGTCCCCGGGATCCACCGCCACCCAATCGCCCACGGTAGGGAGATCGGCGTCTGTGGCGGCAGCGTGCCAGAATTTGCCGGCGAGCACAGCCTCATGTTCCCCTACACCGGGCGCAAGCAGCGAATAATTGATGCGTGTTTCGCGACAGATGCGCGCGGGGTACCACGCAGGCTGCTGCAGTTGCTCGAATGCGGCTTGCCAACGGGGAGACCATCCCAACTCGTGCAGCAGCTCGTTCATGGCAGCAGCGCCAAAGCTTGTTCCACAATTCGCATGGCCAGCCGCTCCTTGCTCTCCCGCGGCAGTTGAATTTCGCGATCCGGAAACACCAAGGTCACTTCATTCTCCGTCGAACCAAAACCAATTCCCGGCTGCGACACATCATTGGCCACAATCATGTCGCACCCCTTACGCAGCAGTTTTTCACGTGCGTAGGAAACGAGATGTTGCGTCTCCGCCGCAAAACCAACCAACACACCGGTGAAAGAAAACTCCTCCCGCATGCTCGCCAGGATATCCGGCGTGCGCTCCAGCTCCAACAATACCTTGCCCTCACTCTTTTTGATCTTCTGCTGTGCCACATGCGCCGGGCGATAATCCGCCACGGCGGCGCTGAGAATCGCCACATCAATGTCCCGCACCATATCCCGCACGGCTTCGTACATCTGCTGCGCTGTCTCCACGTGGATAAAGTCCACTCCCGGCGGCACATCCAATGTGGTGGGGCCAGAGATGAGCACGACCTCATGTCCCTCATGCCGCGCGGCGCCGGCCAAGGCATACCCCATTCTGCCGCTGCTACGGTTCGTAATATAGCGCACCGGATCAATCGGTTCGCGCGTGGGGCCCGCTGTGACCAAGAATCTCATGCGGTTCATTGTACCACAGAGTACACTGCCTGACAAGCCAAGGCAAGCGCATGAGCACAGGCGATTGCCTATTGGTGATTGACGATGACGATTTGATTTTATCTACGGTTTTTCCCTTTGTTTTTATCCCTTGTTGCACGACGTTATGATGATGGCATAGATCGTCGTGGGCAGGACTCAGGCGTTAGGGTAGAATCGGGACATGAAGGCGGCGTTGCGTTCGGCGTAAAGAATTTCCGCCACGGCGTCAGCGGAGTGAATGCACATTTTTTCACAGTTGCAGAGGAAAGGAGAGACCTGGTCCCATTGTCCGGATGAAGCCATGTTGGTGCAGCCGCAGGAGTTCCGACAGCGGCGCCGCAGTTGGCAGACGGCGCAGGCAGGCGTGCGATTGCCGCGAGCAGCAATGAGCCGCAGCTGGGCGGAACGGTCGATGCCGCGCTGCACATCTCCGAAGCGTATGGCTTCTTCCTCCGATTGACCCACCAGTCTTGAACAGGGAAAGAGCGAACCGAATACACTGACGGCGATTTCCTGCTCGCCGATGCGACAAAACTTGCAGGGTTCATCTGTTCCCTCGCGCAGATGGGAGCGGACCTTATCTTCAAAATTATCCAAGAGGAGAGGATGTCCGCTACGGTATGCGGCAAGAAGAAATTGCATGACGAGTCCGTACTGCTCTTGCAGCACAGCGAAAGTTTGGTCGTCCCATGGGCTCCAATAGTCAAAGTTGAGACCGATTTCGCCTCGATAGTGATCATGCAGCCACTCGATACCTTCGGCGAGGAGGTGCGCATTGTTCGGTGTGACCACACAAATCACCGTTGTGCGAAGCTTGGGGTGGTCCCGGAGCAGCTCCAGCACGTGCGCGACAGAATCATGGCTGCCCGATCCATCGGGAAAGCGGCGATTGATGTTGTGCATGTCCGAGGAGCCGTCCACGGATAGGCCGACCTTAAAGTCGTGCGCTTCCAGCCATTCGATTTTATCCGACGTGAGCAGGGTGCAATTGGTGGTGACACCGAAGCGTACCGGTCCGGGCAGGTCGCTGACATTCTGAGCCTTCATCCACTCTGTGCAGCGGCGCAGGATATCCCACTCCAGCAGAGGCTCGCCTCCGAAAAAGGAGAGATCAAGTGCGTCTCCGGTGCGGCGCGCCTCCGCCAATCCCAGTTGCATGGCTGCCTCTGCCGTTTCCCAAGACATCGAACGCGGTTGCTTACGTCCGGCGTAGCAGTAGCGACAGCGAAGCGTGCAATCCTGCGTGAGGCAGAGCGTGAGGGTGATGTTGCGGATCATCAAAAGGCGAAGTTTGCCGCAATAACCGGCTTACTTGCATTCCGCCGGGACTCCACCGAGAATCTGCACGGGAGGTTCTTGTTGGCAGGAACTGAGCGCCAGGGTTGCTCCCACCGCCGCGACGGCTATCACGGGGTAGAGCGGCTTCTTATCGTTTTTTTCCGGTTCGATTTTCATGGGTTCGTTGAGCGGGTGAGGATATAGTTTTTTGTAGGAATCCTACTTTCCAACGGTTATCATAGGAATGCGGTCGGGAGTTCCTGACTGTTGGCAGGAGCTGAGTGCGAGGATCGCCCCCACCGCCGCGACCGCTACCACGGGGTAGAGCGGCTTTTTATCGTTTTTCTCCGGTTCGATTTTCACGGGTTGGATGGCTTGGGTACTGTCGGTTTATCTTCCAGGCGCTAATTGCGGTTTACGCTTGGGCACCTCAGTTTGCTGGTTTTGTTCCGTCTTCGGTGAGGGAGTGTCACGAGTATAAATCGGAGCTTCGCCAACCCAGCCCTGCGGGAGCCTGTCCTCTTTTGGAGTTTCGGTTGTGCAGGCAGACACAGTCAGCGCAGCCATAGCCGCTATACTGGGATACAGCGGGGCTTTTGCTACTGTGCTGGGGCAAATCCTCATCCTCTCTCAGGATACTCTATGTCTTGCAGGATAGCAAGAATAATCGACGAATAGGAAGCTTCTCGCAAAAGCGGTTGCTCTGGTCAAACGGGACTCAACGAGAAAAGGGGCTTCTTAACTTTGGTGGCATGCGTCGCTGTGAACAACCTGGCGAACTGGTCGACCCATTGATCAATCGTCCGACGTTGGTAGGCGAAGAAAGAAAAATCCTTGAGATCTACGAGCACCATGCCGAAGAGCGATGTTCGACCATATTGAAAGTCAGCTACCTCAGCCACCAATTTACCTCCCGGGGCGTAATAGCGAGCACCCATGGAAACGCTCCCTTTGGAAGCGCTGTCAGCCGCCGTAATCAAACCGGCGCCGCGCACAAAAAAACCGGCTGCATCCCCGGCGATATTTTCCAGGGGGCGAGCCGCTTTAGCTGACAGAAGGGCTATTTGCACCGTGTAAGCGTCCGGCCGGGGAGCAGCAACAAGATGGAACGTGTTATCCCGAGCATCCAACTTGCCAAGCACAGCTTTAAGGCGCGCATCGAAATATGCGGCCAGCTTCTCAATTTCACGCCTTCCTTGCATGTTGGACGGCATGCCGTCGAAATACTCCAGAGTGACCGGGGCCACGTAGATGGGGTTTGACTTATGATTTTCACCTAATACGCGCTGATCACACCTGTCCCAATAAAATCTTCTCTGGGCTCATTCAACCCATCCCTCATGCGTTTTTCCATGGATGAAAAAGCAAGCCCGACAAAAATGTCAAACCATGGACGATTCGACAATTCCGCTACGCACCGGCTCGATAATCTCGCGCGTAGCACGCTCACTTTCCAAATCGTCAATCGTAAATCGTAAATGATCAACGCTTTGCGTTGAACAATATGCCGTTCGCTACCATTGGGGCTGCTTTTTCTTGGGACGGATGTGCGCGCTGCTTCCAATCGGTGTTTCCGAAAAGACAATTCGCCGCATTGATTGTGCTGTGTTCGAAATGGATACGCCTTCGAACATAAAAGATAATCTAGGCGCTATCTCCATTGATGAGAAATATCTTGGAAGTAGGCTAGGATTCATTTCTACCATTCTCGATGCACGCCATGAGAGAGCAGTTTCGCGCCGTCTTCAAGCAGGACAGTGAGAATGGGACTTTATTGAGTCTTATACGTTGGATAGCCATGGCAGTTCAATCAAAGTAAAGCCACTCATAAGCTTTGCTCACGGGATCAGTTGCTGTTTCAATGAGATCATCAACGGCATTCGTTACAAAATTAACTCAGCCAAGATAGAATCCTTTCATGCAGGTATCGAACGTATACAAAGTAAATGCTGCGGCATCCATAACATTGACTATTTATCCTTAAAAACGCACCAAATCTTTTTCCTGCGCCTCCAGCGAGTTTGACCGAGTCCCCAATTCCCAGTGCCCTTGTCTTTGGACTTGACTTTCCAAAGCCGCGTCTTCATAATGCCTGTGCTCCGCATCCACCAGAGCATCGCCTAGGGAGAGATGGCTGAGTTGGTCTAAGGCACTCGACTCGAAATCGAGCGTGGCAGAGATGTCACCGTGGGTTCGAATCCCACTCTCTCCGTTCGAAAAAGCACGCCGCGCTCATCCTCACCCCGTCCTCCTGATGCGCCAGCACGCCCTGTATCTTCTGCGGCAGGTCTCGGTACGCCAACAGCACATCCTGCTGCTTCTGCACCGTCAAGTAAGCCGTCAGCAAATTCATCGTCGGGTCAACCTTTGAATGATGCTGGTGTCGCGTGTACGTGATATAAATCTTTCCGCCCCCGCTCGCCTTGCCCTCAGCCCTCTCGCCCAGCGTCCTCTGCGTCGTCTCTTGCCCCACATCGAAAAACGCCCGGAAATAATTTTCCTCCTCCGGGAAGGGCATCCCGTACACCTTCTCATACAGCGCCTTCATCTCCGGCGTCCTCTTCGCCAGCTCAGCTCGCAGCGCATACGCAAGATTCATCACCTTCTCCCCCGCAAACTCCCGCAGCTGCTGCACCACTTCCTCCGTGTACCCCTGCTGCCGCAGCATCTCCGTGTACGCCGGTTGCTCCGCCAACAGCACCCTGTACGCCGCCTCTCCTTTCGTGAGCTGTAACATCTCCCCGCCGTGACTCTGCCGCATCTTCCCGCCGCTCTCCTCCAGCTTCGCCTTCTTCTCCTCCTTCTCCTTGAGCCACTTCTCCTCCGCCTTTTTCGCCCTCTTCACCGTCTCCTTCCTCAGGTCGTAAAACTTATTCAGCTCGTCCTCCGTGAGCAGGCTGAACACCGCCTCCACCCCGTGCAGCCGCGACTTCTTCGCGTCCCCCACAGCCCCATACTTCGCCTCCGCCTCCTCCGCGATAAAGTCCGGCATCAGCTCATCCTTCACCAGCTCCTCAAACGCCGCCGCAAACGTATTCGCGTTAAAATTCTTCTGCCTCGTCTTCCGGTGCAGTAAGCCCAAGAACTGCCGCCTCAGCACCTCACTCTCCTGCCTCTCAAAGTCCGGCGCCTGCTCGATAAGCTCAATCCCGCTATCCCGCGTCAGATTCATGTCGTCGATAAACTGCCGCAGCTCCTTCTTGCTCTTCACTCCGCACTCCTGCCGCATAATCTCCGCCGTCCGGTAAAGCCTCTCCTTGTCCCATTGCTGAAGCTGCACCTCCGCTCTCTCAATCCTGCTCCCCACGTGCCGCGCAAACGTCTGCAACCCAGGCACGTGCGCCAGCACATCAAAAATCTGCGCCGGATTCATCGTCCAGCTCGTAAGATTCAAAAACCACCTGCGCCCCGGCAGCACACCCTCATTCCTCACCGCCTCAGCCCTCCTCGCATTCTCGCTCGTGTCAAACTCGTCCAGGATGTCCCGGCACCACCCCGCAATCTCCCTCTTCTGCACCTCCTGCTTATTCTCCCATGCCTGCTTCCCGGTCGTGATAAACTCGCCCAGCGCCCTCGCCGCCGCCTCCGCCTGCTCCGGCGTCATCCGCTCATAGCACGCGTAAGTCTCATACTCCATCTTCGTGCAGGTCACCTGCCTCTTCTCCCCGTCATCGTTCCACACGTCCACCGTCACCAAATCTCCATCCTCAAGGTCTGCCCACGCTTTCTCCTTCCCCTCTCCCGTGTACCTCTCCCGCTCGAACATTGCCTGCTCGCCCTCCGTCAGCTCCAGCAGCGCCATATAATCCTCCAGCGCTCTGTACGCGTCCGCATTCATTTTCCCCTTCACCGGCTTGCCTCCCTTGCCCGGCACAGGGTACGCCGCCGCCACTGCCTTCCTCATTGCGCCCAGCGTCTTGTCCTTCCGGTAAGCATCCAACTGGTGCTTCACCCTCTCCAGCAACTTCGCCAGCACCTTCTC
>CANQBZ010000050.1 GCA_947589295.1 uncultured Akkermansia sp. | reverse complement strand
TGAGCCGAAATGAGCTGAGAGTAAGTAGTTGATATTGCTTTCAGCTTCGTTTGATTGTCATATTTTATGAAAACGCCCTATAAGTATGTAGTTTGTTCCAAAACCGCATCGTCCATGAACAATGAACGATGCTGGATGAATATAGGAATGGACAAGCTTAAAAAAGCCGTTGAGAGTAAAGAAAAGTATTGGTTTGTATGTAGTATTGAGGGCAATACGTGCGTGTACTCTGCCGTAGCGACCGAATTGAAGGATGCATTTGAGGAATACAATGTTGTTATTATGGGAAACAAACAGAAACAGCCTAAATATTCCTTCTACTTGGATTACGGGACAGGAGAAGTGTTTGCTAAGGTATCTCGAAATGACAAGGATGTCGTCATAAAGCTAAAGGTAGAAGAGGATCGCATACAGGTAGATAAATGTGACGTCGTAAGTGAAGAACCTTCTTACTTTAAAGTCCAGGAAATTAATCTTGTTAAATATAAAGAATTGAGCAATAAAGGCAAAGAAATCTACAATATTCAAAAACTATGTTCTCTTTTGGCAGAATATGGATTCGAATGCCAGAGACTGGTCAATGATTCGGAAGGACCGGATATCATTGCGTATCGCAGTGGAAAAGGCGCCAAGAAGAACCCTGACACAAACGAAAATGTATTCTTGATTCAAGTCAAGGGGAGAATGACTATAAAAAAAGCTTATCAGGATAAAAAACTTCACATCGCGTTTCCTGTAGAAGAGGGGTGGTACATTTTCCCCCACGATGATACAATCTCTCATATTGTTCCCCAAAATTGGTTAGAGACGAAGTCTTGGGGCGAAGGTTTCTACCATGTCAAAAAACTTTCGGAAAAATTGAAGAAGCAAATGGCGAAATACCTTGTTAAATGGCCTGAGGGCAAACAAAATCAATAGAATCACATGAAAAAGATCATATTGATAGTATTTATCACAGCAGTGCTTGTGGGGCTGGCATTCGTCTTTTACCCGGAGAAGAGCGCGGAGGCGAAGCAATCACTGGAGGCGGCGGGGGCAGTAGCCGTGCAGAAGACGATATCTGCTCTGGAGGAGCGTGTGGGGAAAGCTGATGTAGCCTTGGAGCACTATAAGACGGCACTGCAGGCGAAGCGAGAATCCCTCATCCAGCTCAAGACGCTGAAGGCCGATTGTGAGCGGCAGATCCAAAATTGCAAGGCGGCCGTGGCGGAAGCGGAGGGTCGTGGGGGCGACGTCTCTGCCAAACAGGCTGAGCTCAAGATGCTCGAGGGGCGACTTCCCTCGCTCACGGCGTCCGCAGAGAAAGCGGAAAACGGGTACAAGCGATTCCAGCTTGTGCTTAAACAGAAGAAGATCGAGCTGGACACGTTGAAAGCAAAGATGCAGAGCCTCGGTGCTGAGCTTCGAGCAGCGGGAGGGAGCGATGCCGGCTTTGCGCTCCAAAAAGCGCGCCAACTGGAAGAGGAGGTGCGCAGTTCGTGCAATCGCCTGGAGGCGGAGCTGGATGTGCAGGCGATGGATGAAGCTAACTGATGCTAAGGACTATGGTGAAACTACTCGGAAAGATAGCAGCAGTCGTCTGCGCCATTGTACTTGTGGTTCTGATATGTTCGCCGGAGGCGCGCACTGAGTTAGGAATCGTTTTTAAGGTTGCAACAGGGCAATCCGTGGCCGCCTTGGAATCAAAACTCGACCAAGGGACGCTCGCCTTGCAACGCTTCGATACGGAATACTCAAGAGCCGAGCAAAAGCTTGTGACGCTTAAACATCTCCAATTAGATGCGCAGCTGTGTCTGCGACGTGCGCAGGAGAAAGCCGCAGACTATCGTAATCAGGGCAAGGAGGAACTTGCGCTCCGCAATGATGAACAAGCAGCCTTCTACGAAAAACAACTTGTCGGCTACGAAAAGTCGATTGAGTCTCGTACGAAAAAATTACAGGAGCTACGCACGATCCGTGAGCGCGCGCGTGAAGACGTACGACTCGCACGGGAGCGCATTTCCATGCTGAAAGCGACAAAGGACGCGCTTGATGATTCCGGGCAAGAAGAGATGCTCGAGAAAGCAAGTGAAAACGTAAGGAATTTGCAAAGCAATTGTAATAGACTAAGCGCGGAAATTGATATTCTGAATATAGAAGATTGAGATGGAGTACTTCCTGACATCCGAATTCTGGTGGAATATACTGTGGGGGGGAGTGGTTGCATTGTGCTGGCTTGGGGCGATTTTTGTATTTTTCAAAATAACTCCTGCCCTACTTGACGGTATGGGATGCGGAGGACTCATTGTAGCTGTGCTCGTCGTGTTTCCGCTTCCGTTGAACGTAGGAATGCATGTAGCTAATAAGATAATCCTGTACCCACGCTTGTGGGAAGAGAATCGGGGGCCGGTCATTATTATCGCAAAGGAGGCACCCTTGCTGCATAACTATTTTTTAGCTCTTGGAAGATCACTCTCACGCACAAAGGACCAAATTCAAAAACTCAATACGGAGAGAAGTAACTCAACAACGACTGAAGCGAGAAAAGTTTATGAGACGCAGATAGCGCAGCAGGAGAACAGGAAGCAGGAGTTGGAAAACATGAAGCGGAGGATCGAGGGACTTGCGCAACGATTATATTTCTCAAAATACCTGGCCCGTTTGGGTCATCTATCAGCCGATGCGAATATCGATCAAGAACTGAGAGAGGTTCAGGGAGCCTGTGCGCAGTTAATTCGAGGAGAATAAATTGCGAAGGATAAAGTATGTTTGATACCGAGAGAATAGCAGAGATCGTATCACTTTTATTTTGGTGCATTATACTCTCTTTGGGGTATAATATATGGAAGTATGCTGAAGCTCGTTCCATTCAATCTACCATCCGAGAGTTGTCCTTGCTGGACGAGCAGACCCTAGGTGACGATAAGCCGCAAGAGGCCTCTGAATACGTCCAGCGTCTTCAGATAGCCTCACTCAAAGAGAGGGCGGATCAAATACGCCGCAGGTATAATCGAGGTTGGCAGGAGTGCCAAGTCGTGCGAAAACACCTGATAAAATTGAGTCAACATGGGTATGCGTACTCGGATGTAAAAAAGCAAGTGGAGGAACAGTTGAACGAAGTGGAGACTCGGAATGAGGAGCTAAAGAAACAATACAATGAGATCGTTCTCTTTGCGGAAAAATACTACGCGGAAGCAATGACAAAGAGGATTTCCAAAGAGACAGAACGAACAGCTCAATTGCTCGATGAGAAGAATCAGACGCTTCTCCAATCAGTCGAACTGCCCGCGGAAATGCGGGAAAGAAGCAGTGATGCGATGCGGGTTGCACAGAAGACGAAGAACTCTTCACGTCAGAGTATACCCGAGTCAGACATGGAGCAGCTTGATGTCATGATAGATCGACTCCGCGCGCTAAAGTACAAGAGCGCCGAGTCCGCCTTGTACCAAAGGAGACTTCTCGCCTTATTGCCGCTCATTCGCAACGGCGCTGATGTGGATGTGACCCTGCCGGAGACCAAAGGAAACACGGCTTTACACTTTGCTTGCGCACTGGGAAGCTGGAGTATTTCCCAATGGCTTGTTGAACATGGGGCAGATGTAAATGCAAAGACCCATCGCGGAGCAACGCCTATGGACTGCTTGGGAGAGGACAATGCAGCCCGTATCAAGAAACTTCTCCAAAAACATGGCGGGCATTATGGTCTTTAGCGGAAAGATGCCCATAACAATACAAACCACCTAACCAACACCCATATTATGATTAACAAAGAAAAGTTGAATCAGCGCTTCATGATGCTCGAAAAAAAGAAATTGGGTAAAGCACTCTTCGAGGAAGTCGTAGCTCCCAAAACATCCCTGGAAAAAGTACGATCGCTCATCGATGCCGGCGCGGATGTGAATGTAGAGGATGTAGAGGCGCAATTTGAGGACTCCATATTCACCTCAACGCTTCGGGCAGCGGTGGGTCTTAAAAAAGTAGTGATTGTCAAACTCCTGCTAAAGGCGGGGGCGGATGTCAATTCCTCAAAGAAGGGCGGGAATGCATCTCTTTCAGTGGCCGCACGGAATGGACACGTGGAGATTGTCAAGCTATTGCTTGAGGCCGGAGCGAACATAAACGCCAAGAATAAGGATGGATGGACTGCGCTTATGTTGGCGGCGAAGAATGGACACGTGGAGATTGTCAAGCTCTTGTTGGAAGCCGGGGCGGATGTCAATGCCGCGAATGAGGATGGAGCTACTGCGCTTATGTTGGCGGCGAAGAATGGACACGTGGAGATTGTCAAACTTCTGCTGGAAGCCGGAGCGAATGCCAATGCCAAGAATAAGGATGGATGGACTGCGCTTACGTGGGCGGCGGAAAAGGGATACGTGGAGATTGTCAAGCTCCTGCTGGAATCCGGAGCAAAGGTCAATACCGAGAACAAAAATGGAGATACTGCGCTTACGTTGGCGGCGTGTTATAGACGCGTGAAGATTGTCAAGCTCCTGCTGGAATCCGGGGCGGATATCAACGCCAAGAATAAGGATGGATGGACTGCGCTTATGTTGGCAGCGAGGTATGGACATGCGGAAATTGTCAAGCTTCTGCTGGAGGCCGGAGCAAATGTCAATGCCGCGAACGTGCATGGATGGACTGCGCTTATGTTGGCAGCGAGGGATGGACATGCGGAAATTGTCAAGCTTCTGCTGGAGGCCGGAGCAAATGTCAATGCCGCGAACGTGCATGGATGGACTGCGCTTATGTTGGCAGCGAGGAATGGACATACGGAGATTGTTGAGATATTTGTTATTATATGTGAAGCAAATGTCAATGCCAAGAATAAGGATGGAGGTACTGCGCTTACGTGGGCGGCGGAAAAGGGATACGTGGAGATTGTCAAGTTCCTGTTGAAGGCGGGGGCGGATGTCAATGCCAAGGAGAAGGATGGAGGTACTGTGCTTACGTGGGCGGCGGAAAAGGGATACGTGGAGATTGTCAAGCTCCTGTTGAAGGCGAGGGCGGATGTCAATGCCAAGGTGAAGGATGGATGGACTGCGCTTATGTTGGCGGCGAAGAATGGACACGTGGAGATTGTCAAGCTCCTGTTGGAAGCCGGAGCGAATGTCAATGCCGAGAATAAGGATGGATGGACTGTGCTGGATTTTTCTGTTGATGACCAAATCAGAAGTGTCCTCGAGGAAGCTGAGAACAAAGCTAAGAAAGAGGCCACAATAGGTTGTTGTATCTTGGCTCTATTCATCGCGTTGATCCTGTTAGGATTTGGTTTACTTCTGTAGTACTCATGCTTGTGAGAGAGGAATCGAATCTGCAATGAAGCAGGAGAGAATGCAGAAAACTCCTTAAAGACCATGGCGGGCATGATGGTCTGTAGCGAAAAAACGCCGGTATCAACAAATAGCCAACTGCTTCTTTCTCGTAAAGACCATGCCAAATACCCTTAACCCGCACACACGATGAATGACAAGGAAAAATTGGATCAACGATCCATCACAATGCGTGAAAAGAAGAAGCTGGGAGAAGCCCTCTTCCAAGAAGTCGCAGCTCCCCGAACCTCCTAGAAAAAGTCCGCTCACTCATTCAGTGGTTCAAACCATGGCACGATGGTTCAAAGTATTGACAAGCAAATGATGTGTCAAACATTAATCAAGTCTTGAAACCGGGGACCTGGGCTTGTTGTAGGGCAACTTCATGGGAAAAGGGAAACGCTGTCCCCTGACGACCGCCCCGCAAGCATAACGCCGCGCGAACTCGCTCGGAAAATTCTTATTGTACGCCTTGACATGCAGCGCATGCGAGCCATTCGTCATGTCCCTTGCAGCTTGCCTCATTTCATGGGCGCCAATTTGTACAATATGAAAAAAACGTCTGCCCAGTGTATGGGAAGTGAGGACTTCCAAAAAAAATCACAGAACTCGGATATAATATAAAACCGAACATGAGCGAAGAAGAAAATAGCGACCACGAAGTTATCATAGGTACAATAGAAGCCTATGAGCTTTACCTTATCCGCGCAGACAAGTTATTGGAGGGGAAGGAGCCGTATTTTAAGTTCTATGATTCAGATGAGCTGGAGACATCCGAGCATGTGGCAAGGATATCGTTTACAAGAGTTGGCTATATCGAGGGAGGAGAAGATGGGATGCCGGAGTTTAGGCTCAACAAGGATCAGGTAAGGGCTATGGTAGAGTTTTTCGAGGGTGAATGCCGGGAAGGAAACTACAGAGAATGCACCTACTGGCAGTACGGGATCGTGCAATACAACAAGGAAAACGTCGATGCCTCACGTGATTGGAAAGACGTAACCAAGAAATACCTGGAGGAACACCCGGAAGAGTTTGAGGGGCGCGTCGTGCTCCCCATCGATTTGGAGATGCCGGATTATTTGAACGGATTGAGGAAGCGTTCCGGCGGAGCCTCATTGAAACCACACAGGCATCGGACAAGAAAAAGCCAGCAATGCGGCAGGACAGAGCGAAATGAAACAAGGAGAAGATGATGGAAACTCAACCCAACGAAATCTTTATCTTCCGGTATGGTATCGGGAGATGATCTCAATGCAAAACAAAACCAATACATACACCATGAAAAATACAATCCTGATTTCAGCCCTCTCAGCAGCTCTGGCGCTGAGCAGCTGCGTTTCCCACAAAATGGGGGAGGAAAATATCGCGAAGACCGATGTACGACTTGAACAAGCGAACTATCGAGTCATTGCTACACAAGTTAAGGGAGAAAGCACCGGTTTCCATCTTCTGAGTGCGATACCAACAAGCATCCCCACGAGTCTTGCGGATTTGGAGAAATTCGCTAAACTGTCTCCGGAAGGCGGCATTACAATAAAAGACTCCACTAAGGCACGGGCTATAGAAAACCTGTACAAAAATTGCGGGGATCTGCGGAACCGTCCGACAGCTCTAATTAATATCCGCGAGGAGACCGGGGGTACCAATTACCTTATTTTCTCACGTCCCAAGACAACGATTACTGCCGATGTCATCGAGTTCACCCATTGAGATTCTCAACTAGTAAAACAGATATCAAAGGCGGCGGGGGTGGAGATTCATCCCCGCCGCTCCTCATTTCCACTGTTGCTTCAATTTCATCCTTCCTTTTGCACATCGATGCAATGCTCTCCCTTTTGACGCAGAGAGGAAGTTTGACTCCGCAGAACTCCTCGGTATGATTTAACAACAACTCATTGATACGATGTTTATACCTCCATTAAGTTTGTTTGCAACCATGTGTACGCCTCCGCCGGCGGAGGTAGCGGCTGTCCCGTACGCGACTCAGGAGATGATCGCTGTTGTGCGAGATAAGAAGACCGTTGTGTTGTGCGATCCCGCGACCGGCCGCTGGCTGGGAGCCGCGAAGGTTGCATGGGGTGATGGTGAAATTGTCGGGCAGCCTGTGTTGAGCGGCAACAGACTCACCGTGACCGTATTGGAAAAGGGGCGTACGATGGTTCGTATCTATGAGATTCCCAGCTTTCGTTTGCTTCAAACGATTTACCCCTGATAGCAATATCTGCCCGGGAGGCTTTTCGGAACGTGGGAGGGATATCCTCACTCCTGCAGGCTGTCGGCGGCAATGAATTGCTGGCGGTGGCTGCGCGGTTTGTCGGGGAGGGTCATGCGGATGGCGCCGGAGCGGACGAGCGGCTCAAGGTAGCGCTGAAGGGCGTACTGAGCTGAGGCGATGCCCAGATAGGCCAGGATTTCAGCACGCGTGCGCGGAACGCGGCAGGATATGGGACCTGTTTCTATAAAGAATTCACAAAAAGTAAAGAAAAACATAAGAAAGAAGTAAAGTATTTGCATAAATTTCATAAGAAATTTATCGAATATCATAAGATTTGCCTCAAAAACATAAGAAATAAAAGAAAAACATAAGATATTTGACAAATTGAGGAGATTTCATAAGAAAGATCCTTTACTTTTGACTATGCAGGGACGTGTTGGGAGGTCCCATGAGGTTAGCTCTCCCCTGAATCAGAATGCCTATTAGGCGACTTGGCTTTTTTCTTGATTTACACGTGAAAGTGCGTTACATCACCACACATGAAGAATGTCGCAGCAAGGCAGCGAGAAGATCGAAAGACCCTCGAGTTATCCGTGAAAGGGGTGACAGGCGATGGCCGCAAGATTTCGTTGCGTAACACGGACATCGACACTCTCACAAAGTATTTGGGGCAATGGCGACGACTCGTCGGGCAGAACGTAGACATCAAATTAGAGAATGGTTCCATCAAGGCTACGGTGACTGCGACATCGGCGCTCATTGCAGGTCTTGTGGCAGATTGTGATCATTATGCAAAGGGGCAGACCACGGAGATCCCCGAAGAGCGGCTGAGTGTCTTCCTGCAGATGGAGCAAGATGCCAAGGAAGGGCACAGGCAATATGGGGTCACATGCGAGGGAAGGCAGTGTTTACGTATCGGCCCGGATATTCATCGGAAGGCAGTTCGGAATCGTGTAGAGGAGGCAGAGCTTGAGATTGAGGGCGCCGTCACCGATGCCGGTGGCGAGGGATCTGCGAATATTCACCTATTCAATAGGCACGGCAAGTACACGATATCAGTAGATCGGCAATTCCTGGAGGAACTGAGTGAGAATATCCTCTACAAGACCATTCGTGTTTTGGTGAAATGCAAATATGATGTTGTGGAGCAGGTGTATAAAGATTATACGCTCAAGGAGCTCGTCGATATGCCCGTATTGGATGAGCAGAAGCTGACGGCAGCCATCAAGCAGGGGACAAAGGATTGGCAAGGTGTGGATGATCCGTACAAGTGGTTAGTTTCAGTAAGGGGAGGTGAGGAATGACCGTGCTCTTTGATACGTGCGCTCTTATCTCGTTACTTAATGAGAAAGCTATTTGTCATGTCTCTGCTGAGCAGTGCCTGCGAAAATTGGTGGAAGGGAAACATCGCATCGTGGTAAGTCTGTTTATTGGGACACGTGTGAGTTTTTTGCGTAAGACGCAAAATTGCGCTTGCCAAGACAGGTGTATGGTGGTACAAGGGAGGCGCAGAGCGGAGTGGAGAGAACTTCGCGCATGGGTCAGGTGACGCCGTAAGGTCACCCCGGAAGCCGTGCGTGCGGCGGATGGGCAAATAATGTGACGGCATAGGTCAATCCTTCGGCGGGAACGCTGATTGTAGTGAACAAGATGCCGTGGCGTTCACCCTGAAAGCGGGTGGAAGCTGCGGTTTTTTGTATTTACGGGCTTGTGCTGTCGATCGTTCAACCAATCAAGCACAACTCAAAGACATGTTAAGACTCGATAGATTACCCTCGCCGTACGGCGATTTTTTCCTATCCCATGGCTCCGTACCGCAAAGGCTTGTATTACCCTCAAGCAGGGCGCCTCAAAGCTCGGAGCGGAAGTTCACAAACAGGGTCCGCAATTATAGCCCGAAGACGACACAGGAGTGGGATGAGTTTGATGCGAAGCCGGTAGAGTGTTACAACCCTCAACCTGTGCCACGGGGACACGGGCCGAGGCTGTTGTCGGAGAACATCGACCTGTTGCGGTGGCGTGCGTCGATCTCTCCCTCGCGCACTTTCTGCGTCGAACCGGCGCCATTGACGGCCGGGGAAGAAATAGAGCTTCCTGATTTCACAGAACTTTTGTAAAGATTACGTCAACATGAACTTTCTCACCTATTTTCGAAAATGAGCAACACATTTGAATATAAGGGACACCGGTACACATTCTACAGAGGATGGGGTTTGGATTCTGATATTGAAATCGTTAAAGCATTTCTTGAAGACCGGAAACTACCGGAAGAATCATACTGTGTAATTGTTCATGATGGTGCAGACCCAGATAATAAGAGGCATCAGCAGGTTGTCACGTTTTCCGGGCTACGGAGTTACTGGGGTGATTTTATACACAGAGGACCTTTCTTTCATGACGAATTAGGAAACGATTATCAAACATTTGTTTCCCATGCTTGGAGGGGTGAATCTTTGACACACCGTCAAAAGAAACACATCCAAGATTCGTTTGAAGACTTTGTTTACAAAATGAGGAATGTAAAGTCTATTCACTTCTATTACCAAGATGTCATAGAAACAGAGAGACACAAGTTAAAGTTTAGTTTTTATGAATACTCCGGTGATGAAGAAGATAGAAAGGTTCTAAATGCTTTCAAATTTGGTAGGTCGCTTGAAAATCAATCCTATTGTGCCATCAAATATAATGGAAAAGGTAGGTTTCATACAAGCAATCTCGTTTTTAGGCATGAGACTTTTACACCAATGGTTTACAACGGTCCAGCTTTCCATGATGATGAGGGAAACGATTATGAAATTATCATGTCCAGGAAGTGGAAGGGCGAAAAACTAACACAAGATCAACAGGAAGAACTTCAGAAAGCCTTTCAAGAGAGGGTTTCAGATAGGAAATATGTTGATTTTGTTGAATACCACTGGCAAACAGGAACAATCAACTAATATCATGAAATACACATTTTTTTCACCTTATGGCTGGGAGGAAGATGATAAGAGCATACTTGACGATTTTCAAAACAACCGTTCACTTCCAGATGTTTCATACTTGGTAATCTGCCACAAACCCGGAGAGTGGTGGGATAAAAAGAAAGAATCAGGGAGACCATATCTTCGTAGTCGTTTTTTTCATTATGACAATAAACTACACTGGGGGCCTACGTTTTATGACGAGAATGGGATCGAATATGAAACTTACATCACAAAACTGTGGTGGGGACAGAAGCTGACAGAGAAACAGAAATTTCAGCTTAGCGTATCATTCCAAAAGGTGTTAAAACATCATAGTGTTGGTGAGGTGTTTCGTAAGGTCTTTTTGCAACCGTTAAGAGCACCTAAACAATAGGGCGTCGAATGATTAACGAGACTAGTTTCAACAGATTTGCCGCCCATTCATGAATGCATCCAAGCAGCAGAAAAGCATATCGCATTAATCAACAGTCACCCAAAAATGAAAAAGCAAAAAGAGACACAGAAAACAAGAGAAAAGAAGAAGGACTTCAAGAAGCTTCTCCGCGCCGCCCGCGAGGGAAAAAATGGCACCGAGAAGGTGAGGAAATTGTTGGAGACGGGTGCGAATCCGAATGATGAGCCGGAAGATGAGGACTGCGAAATGCCCCTTCATGCTGCGGCAGCATCCGGCCACATCCCCATGGTCAAGCTCCTGCTGCAGTACGGGGCAGATGTGAATTGCATGAGAAACGAGCGGTCGCCACTCGATGCTGCGATTGAGGTAAAGAAGCTGTCCATGATCAGGTTTTTGCTGAAAGCAGGAGCAAATGTGAACGCAAAAGGGCACCTGACTCCTCTGGTGCGCGCGGTGAATGGAGGGCGCACGGACATCGTGCGGACGCTTTTGGATGCCGGTGCGGACGTGAACGCTGTGACGTCCAGAGGCACAGCTTTGTGCAAGGCCGCGAGCCAAAGGAACGTGAAGCTCATACGTATGCTGCTGGATGCGGGGGCCGATCTGAGCGCTCCTCAAGGACACTCCGCGCCCCTTACAAATGCAGCTCGGAGTGGGGACATGCCCTCCTTCAAGATGCTGCTGGATGCGGGGGCGGATATGAACGGCTCGGGTCCGTTCTACACGATTTTGGAAGCCGCCGCTGCGGGAGGAAATCTGCGCATGATCAAGTTCATCCTTGCCTCCGTCACAGAAAAGCCCACAAAAAAAGAATTGAGCGACGCTCTGTGGCATGCGGCATGTTTCGGTCAGCCGGATGTTGTGAAGTTCCTGATAGAACAGGGAGCGGGGGTTAACATACGTCCTCGGTGGGTACGCGGTTGCTCCCAACGCGAAAAGACAGCGGTGGAGATTGCTGCCTATCGTGGACATTTTTCCGCTGTGAAATTGCTCCTGGAGGCGGGCGCGAACGCAAAAGGAGGAGCCCTAGTGAGCGCAATCAAAAAGGGATGTAGCATAGAAATCATCACCCATATGCTGGAGTCGGGTGCGGATCCCAATGGTGCCTACGTTTACAAAACCCTGGCTCAAAGTGTTCAACATAAGCGCGTTGATGAAGGAATTGTGAGGTTATTATTGGAGCATGGGTTGGATGTTGATGATCGTTCTCACAATCGCGTGGGACTTACCCTGCTCTCGGCGGCGGCTGAATCGGGACAGACCAATCTGGTCAAGCACTTGCTTGCTGCCGGGGCGGACGTCAATGCCAAGTCAGCCGTCGATTTATTTGGGAAGATTCGTACTCCCTTGATGGCTGCGGCTGAAGGTGGTTGGGCAGAAATCGTCCCCGGCTTGCTGCAAGCCGGCGCGGACGTGAATGCGTCGGTTGAGGGCAGAACGGCTCTGGACTTTGCCATGGAGAACCAGTACACCGACGTCGTCAATCTTTTGCGCGCTGCCGGAGCCTCCCTTTCCTCCTCCCCGAATCTTGACGGGATCATAACATGATGCATCATTATGAATTGCAAGAATATATGCCAGGAGGATCTGCCCTTGAAGATGGCGCGAGGGTAGCGATTCATCCAGAAATCCATTTCGAAGTGACCGAACTCTTTACGTTGATTGATAGAATCAGGACGTTTTTCGATGCTGATAGCCCCGGTA